>JAYTGQ010000035.1:0-2903 GCA_043733345.1 Schlesneria sp. | reverse complement strand
GGCGACCGGCAAGACTTGTCAGACCCACACCAACCCGAAGTGTGAACGAGGGCGAAGTCGATCGACATCCTCGTTCACACTTCGGGTTAGTGTCTATGAGTAAACTATTTGTTGCCGGTCGCCTTATCATCAAAAAAAGTTTCTTCTTGAATCTGTGACATTGAAACGCGAAGCTGCGTCGTGTCCGAGTCCATTTGGCACATGATCCGCTGAGGGACTGCTGATCGAACAGTCTTGCTCGAAAAGTGCCCGGCTCACAGGAAGGGGTAAATCATGAACAGTTGGAAGAAGAGATGGTTGGTGTTGAGTTGCCTGTTGGCGGGATCCATTTCCGCTGGCGTCGTTGCATTTGCGAGGGACAAAGAAAAAGAAAAAGAGAAGCCCGCACGAGAACAACCTTCGGCCGCGAGGGCTCCTGCTGTGAACCGCGCTGAATCGAACAACAACAACCGCGGTGGCAATCCCAACACCAACGACGCACCGCAGAAACGTGCCGAGCCTGCTCCCCGTGTGGAGCGTCGCAACGACAATCCACCTCCGGCCACCAATCGATCGGCCCCGCAACTCAACATTGGAAATGGCCCACCGAAGCGTGATGACTCGCCACGCGACAATCGCAGCAACAACGGCGGTGGACAGGGAGCGGATGCTCGCTCCAATCAGATTCCTCGCGTTGACTTGAATCGCGCGAATGCCAATCCCGCCGGGCAGAACGATGCCCGCAATGATCGTCGAGACCGCAATGTTCCCGGTGCAGGTAGCCCGTTGCCGGGCGGCAACATCGGTGGCATTCAGCCGGCAACCGGATTGAGAGATGACAAAAATAAGGCCGAGCAGCGCCGTGATGATCGCGTCGAACGCCGAGACGACGCGAAGCCCAGACCCGGCGCAGGCGCGGCGGGTGACAACCCACCCGGTGGCAACAATATCCCTAGGGCGGGTAACAACCCGGGCGGCAACAACGTCCCGAGAATTGGCGGCGGCGGAAACAACCCACCGCTGATCCCCAACGCGGGTGGTGCGGGCAACAACAACAATCGCGAGGCCCGCGACAGGAACAACCTCCCCAAGAATGAGCCAGGTCGCCCCAACACAATTCCTGGCGTGGGCGCACAGAATGGGACACCAGGATTGAACTTGCCCGGTGGACCTCTCGGCGGAAATCTCGACAAAAATGGGGCCGACACCAAGGGGCGGGATCGTCGTGACGACCACGACAAAAACCGAATTCCCAAATTGGATGGTGCCAAAACGGACCTCGGAGGGAACGTCCGGACGCCCGGTCTCGACCCGAAGGGTGGCGATCGAAACAGGAACTCACCGACAATCCTTGGAAGCGGCACGGTCATCGGCAAAGACGTGCATCGCCCGCGACCGACTCCGATCCGAGTCGAGAAGAATGGCCACACACCGACGCTCGACTTGCAGAAGCCGGCCGTGCGCGACTTGAAGCCCGAGATCAACGAAAAGCTCGTCAAGCTGCGGGAGACGAAAGATCAAAAGGAGTTTCACAAGCAACTCCAAGACTTGCAGGGTTCGCCCGATGCAAAAGCCAATCTGCGATTGGCGGGCGTGAAGCTCGACCGTGTGAGCGGCGTTTACCAAGATCGGATCGGAAAGCAAGACTTCCAGCAGCTCAACGACTCCAGTGTGGGACGAAAACTGAACCTCGATCGCCAGTTCCAACTGCATCGTCAGGGAGACCTCTCGCGCCAGATGAATCTTGGCCCAGCGCTGATTCAGCAGGGTGGCTGGAGCCATCGCCATCACGGTGTCGTCGTCTCGTCGTTCACGCAGTCTTCGTTCAGTAGCTGGTACGCTGGCGGTGGCTATTACCCGACGTATTGTTGGACTCCACGCTGGACGCCGTGGGTCGATTGGTGTTGGTGGGATTCCTGTCTCCCCATCTACGATCCTCGTCCGATCTACTGTCGTCCGATCATCTACAATCCGTGTCCGACATGGGTCGTTTACGACTATCCCGTTTGGCAGCCGTTGCCGGTTGTGACCTGCGGGACTTGGATTGATGTTCCTCCGGTGGTTCTCGATTCGGGAACGGATCTGCAATTGTTGGCCACACGCTTCGTAGACAACGGTCACACTGATCAGAACCTTGGTCCTCGTTACCGCATCTGGTTACGAAACAACGGGCCGCTCTCCACAACGGTTCCATTCAATGTGCTGTTGATTGCCGGGAACGATCTCATTCCGCTGTCCGACCTGCCTCAAGCGGGAGCGATCGTGAACGGAATCGAAGCCGGTGAGATTCAGTCGGTGGATGTCCGCTTACCACTGGCAGCCAATCGTTTGGGTGTGACTCCCGAGGGGCTGCGTATTCCCTTCAACTACCTGCACGTTCTCGTGGACAGCCATCGCGAGTTGCCCGAGTCGAATGAATCGAACAACGGGTCGGTAGTCGCTCGCAACGACATTCTGCCCGTGGACCCAGCCACCTTCTCGTCGGACGTGTCGGTCGGCGCTCCGGGAACGATCATCAACATCGCGGGTGAAGGCTTCGGCCCCGAGCCAGGTCAAGTGATTGTGTCCGTCAATGGCCTGCAACTTCAGGCGGAGATTCATGGCTGGTACGACCTCGGTGTGCGGATTGCTCTGCCGAACATCGCTCTGGCAGGACCAGTTGATGCCGATCTGCTCATCATTCGCGGTGATGGTGCCGCAGCGAACCCGCTCGATTTCGATCTGGTTCCCGCCTCAATGATGGACGAAACCTCATTGCCGCCGATCCCCAGCCCCTAACGGACTTGGACCGACGCGATCAGCGAATGGAAGTGGCCCGGCCGGAAGTTCCCGACCGGGCCACTGTCGTTTTCAACGCAGAGATTATCCGCATTCCGAAAATTAGCCGCGCGGCGCTAGCCCCGGTTCAAGCCATGTAACCGGGG
>JAYTGQ010000034.1:0-19571 GCA_043733345.1 Schlesneria sp. | reverse complement strand
CTAGCCGCCGGTTTCTTAGTTGGAAAAGAACCGGCGGCTAGCGCCGTGCCGCTCACAGAATGCCAAAGTGAGTGCCATTGGGCTGACGCCGCCCGGCTCACCAATGTGATTGACGCCTTCGTCACACAGCGGCTCGTGCTGGAAGGACTTTCTCTCGCGAGTGAAGCGGAGAAGACGACGCTCATCCGGCGCGCGACGCTCGATCTGACGGGTGCCCCGCCGACGTTGAGTGAGGTGGATGAGTTCTTGGCTGACGAGCTGCCCGATGCTTTCGAGCGGATCGTGGATCGGCTGCTCGCGTCGCCGCGCTATGGCGAACGGATGGTGCTCGATTGGCTCGATGCCGCGCGGTACGCCGACACGAACGGCTACCAAGGCGACGGCACGCGCACGATGTGGCCGTGGCGCGATTGGGCGATTCGCGCGATCAACTCGAACATGCCGTTCGATCAGTTCACCGTTGAGCAGCTTGCGGGCGACTTGCTGCCGAACGCGACGCTCGATCAGAAAATCGCGACCGGTTTTCATCGCAATCACCCGCTCAACGGAGAGGGCGGCCGGATCGCGGAGGAGTCGCGCGTCGAGTACGTCATGGACCGTGTCGAGACAACCGGGACTGTCTGGCTCGGTCTGACGATCGGCTGCTGTCGCTGTCACGATCACAAGTACGACCCGCTCGCGCAGAAGGAGTACTACCAACTCTACGCCTACTTCAACTCGATCGCCGAGTCCGGCGCGGTCGATCGCGGCGGCAACGCGAACCCGGTGGAACGCCTCGTCACACCCGAGACCGAACGCCGCGTGAGCGAGCTGCGCGAGGAAGTGACTCGCGCAGAGCAGGCTCAGCAAGCAGGACTGGCCGTCGTCGATGCGGCTCAAGTCGAGTGGGAGCAGAACCCCAGCGGAATGACTTCGTGGACGGTCCTCGATCCCCTCGCGATGAAGTCCAAGAACGGAGCGACCCTGACCAAGCAACCCGATCAATCGGTGCGGGCTTCGGGCGAGAGCCCCGCGCAGGACGACTATGAAGTGACGTTCCGCATCAACACGGGACAAGCGGACAAGCCGACGCTCGTGACCGGCCTGCGGTTGGAGGCGATGGCTGACGATTCGCTGCCGTCGAAGGGACCGGGCCGTGCGCCCGAGAACGGCAACTTCGTACTGACGGCATTGGAGTTGGAAGCCTCCGCGCCGACGGACCCCTCAAAGCCCGCCCCAAAGAAGCCGGTGAAGATTCCGTTCAACCGAGCCGAAGCCGATTACTCGCAAGGTGGCTTCAACCCGGCGGGCGTGATCGACGCCGACAAGAACACCGGCTGGGCGGTGGCGGGCGGAGACAACACGAAGGGCCGCGTCGCGATCTTCGTCTGCACGAATCCGCTCGCTCTCACCGGCGAGACCGAATTGAAAGTGACGCTGAAGCACGAGTCGGTCCACCTCCAACACAATCTCGGCCGGTTCCGCATCTCGCTCACGACGAACGGTGCCCCGCGACTCGATGCTCCTCCCGCCGAAGTCGTCGCGGCACTCGGTGTCGCCGCCGACAAACGAACCGACGCCCAACAGACGCAGCTCCGCGATTACTACCGCACCAAAGTGTCGTCTCAATTCGCAGGCTTGAAGTCGGCCGTCGATGCCGCGAAGAAGAAGGTGGCCGACTACGAGAACGGTCTCACCGTGACGATGGTCATGCAGGACCAACCGCAGCCGCGCGAGTCGTTCGTGCTCACGCGCGGCTCGTACACGCAGCCGGGCGAGAAAGTGAGTCACGGCGTTCCCGCCGCCCTCCCGCCACTCGCCGCCGATGCGCCACCGAACCGCCTCGCACTGGCCAAGTGGCTGGTCGATCCCACGAACCCGCTGACCGCGCGCGTGACGGTCAACCGCGCCTGGCAAGCGTTCTTCGCCACGGGCCTCGTCAAAACGACCGAGGACTTCGGCACGCAGGGCCAGCCACCGTCGCACCCCGAGTTACTCGATTGGCTGGCCGTCGAATTTGGCGGCTCGGCGAACGCAACGGCAACGTTGGCAATCGCCAGACAGCCGCCGCCCGCTTCTTCTGACCCTCAACCCTCGACCATCAACCCTCAACACCCTTGGGACATGAAGCACCTCCACCGCCTCATCGTCACGAGTGCCACGTATCGGCAGTCGTCGCGCGTGACGAACGAACTGCGCGAGCGAGACCCCGAGAATCGTCTCCTTGCGCGCGGGCCGAGGCACCGCATGTCGGCCTTCGCCATTCGCGACATGGCTCTCGCGATGAGCGGCCTGCTGGTCGAGCGCATCGGTGGGCCGTCGGTAAAGCCGTACCAACCGGCGGGCATCTGGGAGGATGCGTCGCTCGGCAAGATCGGCTACACGCCGGACAAGGGTGAGGGCCTGTACCGCCGCAGCCTGTACACGTTCTGGCGTCGCATCGCCGCGCCGACGATGTTCTTCGACGCGAGCAACCGCAACGTCTGCACGGTCAAACTGCCACGCACCAACACACCGCTTCAAGCCCTCGCCCTGATGAACGACATCACCTACGTCGAAGCCGCGCGCAAGTTGGCCGAACGCGCACTCCTCGAAGGAGGCGAGACGCCCGACGCGCGTCTCACGTTCGCCTTCCGCATCGCCACCTCGCGCGCACCGACTCCCGACGAGAGAACTCTCCTCACCCAAGCCCTCGCGCAAATGAAAGCCCACTACGAGCAAGACCCCTCCGCCGCGAACAAGCTCATCGCCACCGGCGACTCCCCCCGCGACCCGCGTCTCAACCCCACCGACCTCGCCGCTCACACCGCCCTCATGAACCTGATCCTCAACCTCGATGAGACGATGACGAAGGAGTGACCGCCGGTGGCGAATGAACTCAGGGCGAGTGAACTGGAAGCTCGATGAGGCTTTGAACTAAAGTCCGCTCCAGAGGAGATCTGTCTTGAAAATCCAACGACTCGAACTGCGCAACTTTCGAGGCATCCGCGAACTCGACTTTGATTTTGACGAGTCCATGAACGTCATCATCGGCGTGAACGGTTCCGGCAAGTCGAGCATTCTCGATTGTGCCGCGATCATGCTGTCACGGCTCATTGGGCGCATCCGGGCGACACATGGCACGGGACGGATGTTCGATGACCTCGACATTGCGAACAGTTTCAATGGCACCGCAAATACGATTCACGTGACCGTTGGTGGACGCGCCGTTCAGTGGACCGTCGCTAAAACGCGTGGCGGCCGCAGGATGCAGATGTTGACGAATCAGAGGGAACTGGCGGGGGTCGTTGAATCCATTCAAGAAACACTCAATGCGAATGCAGACGCCAGCCTTCCGCTGGCGGTTTACTACCCGGTCAATCGCGCAGTTCTCGATATTCCCTTGAGGATTAAAACGAGGCACAGTTTCGATCAATTGTCGGCCTACGATCAAGCTCTCTCCGGAGCAAGCAGCGACTTCCGGTTGTTCTTCGAGTGGTTTCGGAATCGAGAAGACTTGGAGAACGAGGAGCGGCTCAGATCACGGAGGAAAAGTCTCTTCGATGACGATGATGTCTTGCGGCCGAAAATGACCAATGGTCGCGATTGGCAATTGACGGCGGTTCGGGAGGCTATCGAAGCCTTTCTTCCCGGAGTCAAAGGACTACGAATCCAGCGATCACCGCTGCGGATGGTTCTTGAAAAGGGAGACCAGGTTCTGTCCGTCAATCAGTTATCCGATGGCGAGAAGTGTCTGATGGCATTGGTAGGCGACCTCGCTCGACGGCTGAGCATCGCAAATCCGGGACTTGAAAAGCCGCGAGAAGGGGTTGCAGTCGTTCTCATCGACGAGATCGATCTGCACCTGCATCCGGCGTGGCAGCGGTCGATCATTCCGAACTTGCGGTCGGCGTTTCCGAATTGCCAGTTCATTCTGACGACGCACTCACCGCAGGTTCTGAGTCATGTCCCCTCGAACCAGATCGCGATCCTCAAGACGGTCGATGGCAATATCACACTGAACCGCACTGACGATGCCTTCGGCCGCGACTCCAATCGCATTTTGGAAGACATCATGGACGTGGATTCGCGACCGCCGGAGTTCAAGCGAGACTTGGCCAAGTTGTTCAAAGCCATCGACGACGGAAAGCTCGAACAGGCGAAGAAGCTGGCCAAGAAGATTGAATCGGCGATCGGTCCCGATCCGGATCTGATCAAGGCGGAAGTGCTGATTCGTCGCAAGGAGATTCTCAAGCCGTGAAAACCATCCGCAAGCAATCCGAACCCGCATCACTCACACAGTTCAAAGCAAAGGCCAATGAAAACTGGCAGCCTCACTGGAACAATCTCAACTTTGACGTGAAGCGAGAACTTCATCAGGTTCTGATGTCCGAGCAGGGGTTCATTTGCTGCTACTGCGAGATGCGGATCGGTGTCGATTCCAGTCACATCGAACACATTCATCCTCGGAGTCGCGAACCGGTCGAGAAGCAACTCGACTACGACAACCTGCTCGCCTCTTGCGGCCGCGAATCGACCGAACGCAGGGATCGGTCACAGCCGGTCATCCCACGGCATTGTGGAGTCTGCAAGAAAGACTGGTACGACCAATCAAAGTTCGTCTCGCCGCGGGATGACGACTGCGAAGAGTGCTTTCGTTACGCGGCGGATGGGCAGATTGGTCCATCAACCTCGCGACCGACAGCGGCCAAGGAAATGATCCAGCGGCTGGCGCTCGACATCGACAAGCTGCGGGCCATGCGCCGAGCGGCACTGGATGCGTTGCTCGATCCACTTCCCGAACCCGAGGAGATCCCCAAACTCCTCGCGGGCTTCGCACAGCAAAACTCGTCGGGCCAATTCGAGCCGTTCGTGTCGGCGATTCTGTACACGCTCCGGTCACTTGGCCCAGCGTGAACCATCGCGGGATGCGGGATCAGGCTTCTCAACCTCGATGAGTCGATGACGAACTCGACAAGACGATGACGAAGGAGTGAACGGACGTGGAACTGGTCACGAGGCGACAACCCGATGATGAGCTGGAGACGCTGCGGATCGGGTGGGCGTTGGTGACGGCGATCTGTTACGCAATCCCGCCCGCGCTGTTTGCGTTGGGGATTTGGAACCTGTGGCGGTTTCGTGAGCTTCCGTGGTCCACGACCGGTGCGTCGGTGATCTGGATGGTGTTCACGGTGTGGTTCATCTGGATGTCGATCTCAATAGACGGCGGCATCCAGAGATGGTCCATCGCACGGCTTGGCCAATTCGGGCCGAGGCGATTTGTCTGGATCGACCGGATCGACGGCGAGCCGCCTCGAATTTCGATCGGCTTCCGAATGTTCGGCCGTCGCTTTTTTTACGACTCGTTTCCAGTCGCCGAACTGCGCCAAGTCCGTTGGAATAGCGGCCAAGCGAGTGCAATGTCACGTCACGAAATGAGCGACTGGAGCGTTGTGGTCAGCTTCCATTGGACGGAGCCTCCCAGCCAATGGTGGTCGCATGATTACCGAGGTCAGTGTGGCTTCGGCTTTCAAAGTGAGAAGGCCCGCATCTGCGAATTCGGCGAAACACTGTTGGCTTTCTTTCGACGCGCGGGTGTCGAATTCAATGCCTCTGCCGGTGGCTGTCAGTACGATGTCATTGGGGTCGCCGAAATCGAAGACCGAGCGGACGACAAGTCGTCGTAGCGACAATGCTCCTCACTCCGAAGCCGGGACTTGGTACGAGACGCTTGAGAGGAAAGCCGCCTGATGTCGGAACCGGAATCACCGCCGCTGGTCGAACTGCGCGGCCTGTCGCACTTCTACGGGAAGTTTCAGGCGTTGAAGGACGTTTCGTTCACGGTCGCTCCGGGGGCGATCGGGCTAGTCGGACAGAACGGTGCGGGGAAATCGACGTTGCTCAAGCTGCTGCTCGGGCTGATGCGGCCGACGAGTGGCGGTGGTTCGGTGTTGGGTTGCAATCTGGTGCGCGAGCAGCATCTGTTGCGAGGCCGGATTGGATTCATGCCCGAGGCCGAGTCGCTCGTGCCGGGAGTGCGAGGCGTTGATCTGGTCGCGCTGGCGGGCGAGTTGTCGGGGATGCCGCGACAGCAGGCGTTGCGACGTGCTCACGAAGTCTTGTCGTACTTGGAACTGGATGAAGTCCGCTACCGCAAGTGCGACGAGTATTCCGTCGGCATGAAGCAACGGTTGAAGCTCGCGGCGGCGCTCGTTCATGATCCGCAGTTGCTGCTGCTCGATGAGCCGACTGCGGGACTCGATCCGCAGGGACGAGACTCGATGTTGCGACTGCTGCATGCCATCGCCAGCCGTCACGGCAAGTCGTTGATTCTCTCGACGCACCTGCTCGGCGACATCGACCGCGTGTGCGAGCAAGTCATCATCGTCGATCGCGGCTCGATTCTCGGAGTCGGACGGATTGGTGATCTCCGTCAGCACTGGCGCAACCGATTCCGAGTTCGCTGGCGTGGCGAGGGCGAGTTGTTCGTCCAGTCGCTGCGCGAGTCGGGCGTCACGGTCGAAGAGTCGCCTCGCCCCGAACAGGTCTTGGTGGATGTGCCGGTCTGTTGGAACAACGGCCGTTTTTTTGAACTCGCCTCGCAGCACGGCGTCACGCTCAGCGATGTCGTTCCGGAAGAGGAAGATTTGCAACAGCTCTATCACCGCTTGATTGGAAGTTGATCGGCCACGGGCGGTGATACCTCGCGCGGCCGGGGCTGACACATTTGTCGTTGCGGCACACTAACCCGAAGTGTAAACGAGGAGGTGTGTTGCGTTCCTCGCTTACGCTTCGGGTTAGTGTCAGCCTCGACCGCGCGACGTATACAAACCTGCCCCACGACGATTGCCGGTCACTTCTGACTTGGAATCCCGCAGCCGCTTGCTGTGCCTCGTCGGCGACGAGACACTGCGGCCCACACGACGATCTCAACACTGATCCGCCGGAGGCCTGGCGGGGCACATTCCTCGGACACGTTCCTTCACAGTTGCAGCTCACATTTCACAGGAGAAATATCGATGCAGACAGCCACCGGCGTGACGGTGATCGAACACGGCCAACTTGTGGACGGAACCGGTGCCTCGCCCCTCCGCGAGGTGGCGCTTGTCATTGAGAACGGGCACATCACCTACGTGGGATCGGCCAGCGCGATGCCGGTCGTGCCACCGGATGCGACGCGGATCGACGCCAACGGCGGGACGATCCTGCCGGGGTTGATCGAGTCGCACTTTCACGCGACGTACTTCAATGTCGAGGCTCTCGAAGACCTCGACCTCAAGTATCCCGTCGAATATGTGACGCTGTTGGCGGGCTGCAACGCGAAGCTGGCTCTCGAATGCGGGTACACGTCGGCGCGCAGCGGCGGCAGTTTGTTCAACGTCGATGTCTGGCTGAAGAAGGCGATCGAGAGCGACCTGATCCCCGGCCCGCGGCTCGCGGCGAGCGGTCGTGAGATTTGCGGCGTCGGTGGACTGATGGACTGGAACCCGGACTATCGCAAGATCGGCATGGACGGTTTGGTGCTGCTCGTCAACGGTGCTGATGAAGCACGGGCTGCGGTGAGAAAGCTCGTCAAAGACGGGATCGAATGGGTCAAGACGTATCCCACCGGCGACGCCGCTTCGCCCGACGTGAACGATCACCACACGCTCTGCATGACGTTTGAAGAGATGCACGCGGTCGTGGCGACGGCCCACAATCACGGCTTGAAAGTGACAGGCCACTGTCGAGCGACGGAAGGGATCAAGAACGCGCTCCGCGCCGGATACGACACACTCGAACATGGCACGTTCATCGACGACGAAGCGTTGGAGATGATTCTCGCCCGCGATGTCCCCGTCATTCCGGCGCTGTACTTTGAACTGGCCAGCATCGAACGCGGCCCCGAGTTCGGATTGTCGCAGCGCGTGATTGACGGGCATCAGGAAACGCTCGATGGCGGTGCCGAAAGTGCCCGTCGCATCTTCAAGGCGGGCGGACGGATTGGCCTCGGCGGCGATTACGGCTTTGGCTGGAACCCACACGGTCAATACGCACGCGAGCTGACCTTCTTCCACAAATTCGTCGGCTTCACGCCACTGGAAGTGTTGAAGTGCGCGACGCAGACCGGTGCCGAAATTCTCGGCCGCGCTCACGAACTCGGCACGCTCGCCGTGGGCAAGCTGGCGGATGTCCTCGTGGTCGATGGCGATGTCGTGGGAGACATTTCGATTCTCGAAGACCGCAGCCGGTTCATCGCCGTCATGCAGGGCGGCATCGTCAAGGCGGGGCGGTTGGCGAGGACTTAGCTCATCGGGAATGTTCGCGTTGGGAATTGGGAGGAGAGTGCAAAGTGAGAAGTGATCAGTGCAAAGTGCAAAAGTATGCGAATTCACGGGCAGTCCGTCCGTCTCCTGACTCTTCAACACTTTGCACTAATCACTTCTCACTTTGCACTGACTCTTCCATTCTCCGCCCGAGTGATCCATGCGCATCTATCTCGACAACGCCGCGACCAGTTTTCCGAAGCCGACGGCGGTCTATGACGCGGTGGATCGTTACCAGCGAAGCAGCGGCGTCTCGATCGGGCGCGGTGCGTACCGTGAGGCCATCGAATCGCAGCGGATGCTCGACCAGTGTCGGCAGCGGGCGGCGCTGTTGCTCGGCGCGGAAGGGCCTGATCGGATCGTCTTCACGTACAGCGGGACCGATGGCCTGAACATGGCTCTTGGCGGACTGTGCCATCCTGACGATCACGTCGTCACCAGTGAGTTGGAACACAACTCGGTGTTGCGGCCGTTGCGATGGCTCAGTGAGACGCGCGGAGTGGAAGTGACGTTTGTTGCACCTCGAAACAACGGTCGCATCGAACCGGCCGACGTGCGAGCAGCCTTGCGACCGAACACGCGACTCGTGGCAATCCAACATGCGTCAAACGTGACCGGCGTCGTGCAACCCATTGCCGAGATCGGCGAGGTCGCGCGGGCCAACGGTTCACTGATGCTGGTCGATGCGGCGCAGACGGCCGGACATCTGCCGATCAATCTGTCGCAGATGCCCGTCGATCTGCTGGCCTGTCCCGGTCACAAAGGACTGCTCGGGCCGCTCGGGACCGGTCTGGTTTACCTGCGTCCCGGCATCGAGCAGCAGTTGGACTGCTATCGCCTCGGCGGGACGGGGACGCAGAGCGAGGACGATCACCAACCGACGCAGATGCCGGAGCGTTATGAATCCGGCAACCACAACGCCCCCGGATTGGCGGGCCTCAATGCGGCGTTGGAATACCTTCAAAGTGAGACCGTTGAGACGGTTCGTCGTGCTGAAGTCGAACTGACCGGACGGCTCGTCGAGGGACTGCGATCGCTCGCGCGAGTCACCGTCTACGGACAGGCTTCACACGAGACGAGCGGGATGTCGCTGATGCCGCAGGTCGGCGTGGTGTCCTTCAATGTCAAAGGCTTCGCGCCTCACGAGGCCGCTTCGATCCTCGATGACTCGTTCGGCATTCAAGCCCGCGCCGGACTGCACTGCGCGCCGGGAGTCCACCGCTGGCTGGGAACGCTCCAAACCGGCGGGACCATTCGTTTCAGCGTCGGCCCGTTCACGACGCCCTCTGAAATCGACCACGCCATCGCGAGCGTCCGTGAACTCGCTGGCCCGTAGGATGGGCACTCTTGCCCGTCCTGTCTTCGCTTGGTGGCGAAAGCGAAGACGGGACGGGCAAGAGTGCCCATCCTACGAACCAGCATCCTTTCTCACTCGCGGTTGCCTCACTATTCTCTCGCCACTTCATTCGACCAGCCTCACTTCACGGAGGATTCCGTTCATGCTGACGACCGTTTCCAACTACCTCGACCAACACGCGGACCGGTTTCTCGAAGAACTCAAAGAGTTCCTTCGCATCCCGACCGTGAGCGCCGATCCCGAGTGCAAACCGCATCTGGTGCGCGGGGCGGAGTTCGTTCACAAGCAACTCGCCGATCTCGGCATGAAGGCCGAGATCGTGCCGACCGCCGGGCATCCGATTGTGTATGCCGAATGGCTCGGTGCGCCGGGCGCTCCGACCGTGATGGTCTACGGTCACTACGACGTTCAGCCGCCCGACCCGCTCGATTTGTGGACGACTCCGCCGTTCGAGCCGACCGTTCGCAACGGTTGCCTCTACGCGCGCGGGGCCACCGACGACAAGGGGCAGGTCTTCACGCACATCAAGTCGGCCGAAGCTTGGTTGAAGACCGTCGGCAAGTTGCCGGTGAACCTCAAGTACGTGATCGAGGGCGAAGAAGAAGTCGGCAGCCGCAACCTCGAAGACTTTTTGGCCGCGAGGAAGGACAGCTTGAGTTGCGACGTGGCCGTCGTCAGTGACACGAGTCAGTACGCGCCGAACCAGCCCGCGATCACGTATGGCCTGCGCGGGATCCTCGCGGTCGAAGTGACAGTCACTGGCCCAAAGAAGGACTTGCATTCGGGCGTCTTCGGTGGCGCGGTGATGAACCCGGCGACGGGCCTCGCGCGGATGATTGCCTCGCTGCACGATGACCAGGGACGAGTCCGCATCCCCGGCTTCTACGATGCGGTGCAACCTCTCTCCGACGCCGAGCGGCAACAGTTCTTGGACCTCAACTTTGACGAAGCAGCCTTCAAAGCGGAGCTTGGCATCACCGAAGTCTTCGGCGAGGCAGGCTTCTCAACATTGGAGCGGCGTTGGGCGCGACCGACCTGCGAAGTGAACGGCCTCGTCAGCGGCTACACGGGAGTCGGGCCGAAGACGATCGTCCCGTCGAAGGCGACCGTAAAGATCACCTGCCGTCTGGTGCCGTCCCAGGACCCGCACCAGCTCACCGAGGCGCTACATCAGTACCTGAAGGCTCAGTGCCCGACTTCGCTCTCGTTTGAGTTCACCAGTTACCACGGTTGCCCAGCGTTCGTGTTCGATCCGACCAGCCCCTACATCGAAGCGGCCGCCGAAGCGATCCGCGAAGCGTGGGGAGTTCAGCAAGTCCGACTGATCCGCGAGGGTGGTTCGATCCCCGTCGTGCAGACGTTCAAAGACGTGTTGGGTGTCGATACGTTGCTGCTCGGCTGGGGCCAGAACACCGACAACCTGCACAGTCCGAACGAACATTTTTCCGTCGCCGATTTTCATCGCGGCACGAAAGCCAGCGCGAGCCTGTGGGCCAAACTGGCCGCGATGCAGAACGATGGCTCGTCATCAGCATCAGCCGCGAACATCTGCTGAACGCCTAGCGGCAACGCACTTCGCACGGCTGGAACCGAGTCGTTTAACCGCGTGGGCAACGCCCCGCGCGTCGATGGCAAAACAGGCTCGAACGTCGCTCCACGCGCGGGGCGTTGCCCACGCGGTTAAACGATTGAATCTGGCTCGCTTGCCATTCACTTCGCCAAGATCGCGTCGAGCCATTGATAGGCTGACTGGCGTTCGGCCTCGGGAAAATCGTGAGGGGCGTCGGGAGTGGCCAGCTTGAGGCGGTTCACGTTCTGCTTGCCGTTGGCAGGCTCGAACAGGGCATAGACTTCGCCCGCCTTCGCGAAGGCTTTGCGGACGCCGCTCACGTCGAAGTTGCTGTCGTTCACCGGTGAGTTTGAGAAGAACCCGCGCGGGGCGAGGACGCCGAGGATCTCGTAGAAGTCGAACGGGATTTTGTCGGCGTTGTTCTCGTACACGTCGCGGATGCGTGGCATGTAACGGTCGCTGGTCCAGCCCGCGACCTTGCCGCCGTAGTAGTCGTGGAACGGCGTGAACCCGCAGCTCGACACGACCGCCTTGAGACGTTCGTCGAACACGGCGGTGAAGAGCGAGTTGTGCCCGCCGAGCGAATGGCCGATGACCCCGATGCGGTTCACATCGACCTGCGGCAGCGATTCGAGCAAGTCCACAGCGCGGAGGTTGTTCCAGATCGCCTTCATCGAACCGCTGCTGTAGTGCGCTCCCTGCACCTTGAAGTCGTAGCGGTACTCACCGAACGACGGGTAATCGGGAACGATGCAGACGTAACCCCGCTCGGCCAGTTCGTGTGCGTAGTGCAGCGACTTGAGACCGCCCAATCCGACTGGCTCATCCTTGCCAACGTTGTTCGTTTGATGGAGGCACAGCATCGCGGGAGCCTTGCCGCCGACAGGCAAGTCGCGCGGAATGAGCACCCAAGCGGGAACGCGATCGTCCGGTTCGGGCGTGAACCGCACCTTGCGTCGCAAATACTTCGCTGTCTGTTCTTCACTGACAACTTCCACTTCGAGCGGCACACGGCGCGAGGAATTCGGCAGCGGCCCCATGACGAGCTGCATGTTGGCTCGAACATGGGCAACTCGTTCCGCCCAGTCCGCCTTCGTGACGACCGGTCGTTCCTGACCGGCGGCATCCCGCACGACGAGCAACTTTGAATGATCGGGATACGCCACGACGGGTGGCTCGGCAGCGTTCGCCGTACTCAGGCGGAGTGAGAGACACGCGAGACACATTAGCATTCGATTCATCGATAGCCTGCCTTCGGGTTGAGGAACTTTCGACGCGGAGTTTCCGGTGAGAGATGCGGCTCCCACAGGGCCATCGACTTGTTTGAACTGCACAATTTGTAGGGTGGGACCAGCGGCGCTTCGCCGCGCCGGCCCACCAGGTTTTCTCGACTTTTTTTTGATGGTGGGCCGGCGCTCGAAGCGAGCTGGTCCCACCCTACTCGGAAAAGGGGATGGCCCTGAGCGAAGCGGCTCCCGCGTGACGGCTCACACCGCATGAAGTAGAGTGCCTCGCGCCGCTGTTTGGCAACCGACCCACCCTCAAACTCTTCGACTCTCAAATCGCATGGCCATCGAATTCAACTGCCCGTACTGCACCGCTGTGATTCGCGTTCCCGACAACGCCGGGGGAGGCAAAGGCCGCTGCCCGAAGTGCGCGACGCGGCTCAGCGTCCCCAAAGTTTCGACTCCCCAACGCAGGGCACCACCAGTCGAACCCAAAGTGGTTCTCGCACCGCCTCCCCCAGAGCAGCCGCTCTTCACGCTCGATGTGTCCTCGCCGGGGGCAACTTCGTCCGACAGTTTGACCCCCAATATTGATCCGCTGGAGATCAGCTTTGCCGACGCATCGAACGCCACCGACGACGCGCTGCCGTCCGACTCGATGGACATCTTCTCGGCCGATCACCACGCCGACACGGTTGCTCCAAAACCGAGGCGGAAGAAATCCGGAGTCGGCTGGAAGGTTCCGGCCGCAGTCGTCGTGCTCTTGTTTGCGGCGGCGGGCGGTTGGTTTTTCTGGCAAGAAAAGATGGGAGCGTCGCTCAGTGGAGACTTGATCGCGGAGACCGCCGACGAGCTGGACCTGCCCCCCGGCTTCGTCGAGAAGTCGTTACTCGGTTCCTCATCGGAGATCGCCGCGACCATTCTCACCAAGCTCGAAAAGTCGCCGATGCCGCTGACCAGCAGTCTGATGCAGGTGCAGTTGAGTGGCTACAAAAAGGGCCTGCTCATCCGCTTGAACCCCGGCTTGCAGAGTCGCTTTTACAGGGTCGATGTCAGCGACAACCTGCCGCTGCGACAGTTTCGATCGAAGCATGGACCGGAACTCGAAGGGCGGCGGATGTTTGAAGTCGAACAGGCCGCGAAGTCGTTCGCGACCGCGTACAGCCAGGTTCTCGCCAAGAAATCGGACATGTCCTCGATCGCCGAGTTCCGCGACACACTCGCTCTGCCCGCACTGGTTCGCGGCTTCGGACACCAACTGATCGCGACCCACGGCCGAACGGCTTACCCATGCGTCTATGAAGACAGCGAAGGGGCTTGGTATTTCCTGATGCCCCCCGACGTGAAGTCGTTCATCATCACTGGCCGCAAAGATGCGAGCGGCACCATCGCGTTCCCAGCCACGTTCAAAGTCAAAGTCGCCGGCATGCTGAAGCCTCTTTCCAAGGCGGGCGACCAGCAGGACGAGGCACCCTCCTCAAAATCCAAGGGCAAGTCCAAGAAACCCGCCGCAGAGCCGGAACCCGCTGAAGTCGAAATGGACACGAAAGACGCCGCTGCCAAGCAGCCCAAGGAATGACCCGGTCACCGCCGCAGTCAGATCTCGTCACTGTGGGCTGAGGCTCGGAAATCAAACGTTCTCGGCGAGCCGGATGCCGTGAGGTTCGCAAATTCTGGCAACGCTCCGGACGTGGCCCGGCGGGCTTCTGTCGAGACCGGTGGCAAGAGCAACACACCATCGTAACGATACTTGGCGACCCTCGTCATCGACCGCGATGTCGCGCTGTTCGACGCCCCGTGGCGTGACGTGATCGACGCCTTCGGCACTGTTCAGTCGAGGCTGCCGCGACATGCGATCCTCCCCTTCTACTGGGCGGGATACGTCACTTGCCGACCATGAACTTTAGCCATGGGCATGAGCGTGTGCCGCTTGGCATTCGTGGCGCTCATGAGATCTCGAACCTCGTAACCACGCACCGTCAGGGCGTCGGCAATCAGCGAACGATGGCAGCGCCAGGGAACCGCCTCGGCACACATGATGGCCGTCGGCTTCTGCTCCGCCAGTTCGATGAGCTTCTCCACGGCCTCCTCAAAGGCGGGCGTTTGCATGTAGTCGGCAAACCCGCGAAACGAGGCATTCCGCCAGCCGGTATTGATCGAATCGGTCCGTGCGTGACGCAAGCCTCCCAACGCTTTCATGTGCCGATAGCTGAGGCGTCGATTGTGCAGGGCCTTGCTGAGACTCTCACGGTTGAATTGCGGATTGTGCCGCGAGCGAGGAATTGTCCGCACGTCAACCAATCGCTCGACACCATGCGCCCTCAGAATCTCGACCAATTCATCGAGGCTCCGCGTCGAATGCCCGACGGTAAAAATCAATGTCGATGAAGTCTTCATGAGGGTAGACCGTCAGAGAAGAGACAGAGGTCGTGCTTCAGCCTGATGACAATGCGGCACACCCACGCCGCGCACGCCTCACCTCATCGAGAAGAGTCATGCTGAAGCAACCCTACTTTCGCCTCGGGAAGAATGCGAACGATCACGTCGCATTCCTCGCGGCCAGTCGTCGGCGGAGTCGTTCAACCGTCCCGGCGGCATCCAGCGTCTGCACCTTGCCACTGCGATACGCCTCGGACCGCGCGAGGATCTCTTCAGCCCAAGCGGCATCCACCTCGGCCTGAGTCTCCGCCGATTCGAGACTGCTGAGGAGTTCAATCTCCAACAGTTCCCGCTCCTCACGCGGCAGTTCCAACGCCCGAACTCGCACTTCATCGACTTTCATTGAATCTTCCCCTCACTCAGGCCACGTTCACCACAGCTCACTCGGGGCTATCCGTTCATTTCTTATTGGGTTGTTTCCGTTCAAACGTGGAACCGTCCTTCCTGTGGACGACTTCTTTTCCAGTCAGCGATTCGTAGGCTCGTTCACGCAAACTCTCCTTGTGCGCGCCGCTCGACTTCGCGGGGGACTTCGTATGCGACTCGGATCGCGGCGGTGATGCACGATTAGGGGACTCGCGGCGAATTGGCTCGGCGGCCCGTGGCGTGATCGTGGTGGTTGACGAGGCGATGGGCTGTTGCGTCGGCATCGACGGCGTGACAGGTGAGGCAGGCATGAATCGGACAAGCACGACGAGGCACACGAACCCAGTGACGGCGATCGCGAACGCAGTCACGACGAGTTTCGCGAGCCCACCCACCAACCGTTCGAGCGGCGCAACGAACGTCCTGGCGAACCAACTGCGACGTGGCAGATCCGCACTGAAGGCGGGTCGCGACAGTTGAGGAATCGGCGGCAGCGGCTTCACAGCCTGGATGGCCTTGCGACCGACCAGCTTCGCCCGTGGCGGTGGCGAGGATGTCTTGGTCTCGTCGATAGCCTCTTCGACCATACGGTGAAATCCATCCTCTGCCACCGGAGGCGGCTGGGGATCGGAGACCTTGCTCAATCGCTCACTCGCGGCATCCGCCACCGACTTGGCGGCGGTCGCGGCCTTCTGAGTCGCCGCGCGACCCAACTTCGACATCGTCGCCTTCCAGTCCATGATCTCCCCCTCTCGACAGCAGCGTAGTATGGGCACTGCCAACACATGTCTCATTCAAACTTATAGCCGAACAGTGTGGCCTACTTGTTTCGGTAGTAGCCATCGACCTTCGTTCCATCCTTTCGCGTGTAACCCTTGACCCAGACTCTTCCCGAGGACGATGTCGTCGCAGCCGGCGACGACGGCTTTGCCGGTGTAGGTTTGATCGGCGCAGGTTTCGGCGGTGAGTGCCTCCAGTAACCGTCCACGTGAGTCCCGTCCGATCGCGTATAGCCATCGACCCAGACATAATCCGGACCGGGTTTCGTCAGACGATCGGGGATTGCTGATGAGCGTGTGGTTGGTGGCTTGAATGTCGTGGCTGGCGCTGGCTTGACTGCCTCACCTGCAACCGGCACAGGTAGCGGTGGCAGCGTCGCTGCGATGGCGGGCGCGACGACAGGTTTCCGAACGTTCTCGGGGTCGAGCGCGGAAACGGCTTCACTGAACGGAGTGGCGGTCACGAGCGGTGTGACCGCAGGAATGAGAGTCACCGTGGAAACCGGCGCGACAACAGGAATCGTGGGTGAAGTGGCGATCGGCTGTTGCGCCGTCCGCGGAGATAGTCCCCACCACAAGCCAGCGGTGATCACAAAGACCACACCGCCAACGATCACGCCACCCACAATCATCGCGAGTCTGAAGAGGCTGGTCCCGATCGAGTACAACAGACCCTCACGCAGATCGACGACCTCGCGTTGCACCAAAGTTTCTTTGCGCGCGGCAGGCGGCTTGGCAGGTCGCGACGATTGAGGAATCGGCGGCAGCGGCTTCACAGCCGGCGTCGCCTTGCGACCGACCAGCTTCACCCGTGGCGATGGCGAGGATGCCTTGGTCTCTTTGATGGTATCTTCGACCACACACTCAAACCCATCCTCCGCCACCGGAGGCGGCTGAGAATCGGAGACCTTGCTCAATCGCTCACTCGCGGCATCCGCCATTGACTTGGCGGCGGCGGCGGCCTTCTGAGTCGCCGCGCGCCCCAACTTCGACATCGCCGCCTTCCAGTCCATGATCTCCCTCTCTCGAAAGCAGCGTAGTGTGGGCACTGCCCGACACATGTCTCATTCAAACTTATATCCGAACGGTGTGGTGCATTGGCACGCACCTTACATTATCTCGCTTCAACCGTTCGGACGGATGCGGGAGGCTCGGTCGAACCAGTCGCGGATGGAGAGGCGGAAGCCGGGGAGGATTTGTTCGCCATCGAGGTCATCGGCATCGGTCAGCGTCGTGACGGCTTCCGGGGAGTGATAGACGCGGACGGTGCGGTCGGACGGATCGACGTACCAGACGAGTTCGACTCCGGCCTCGAAGTAGTCTCGCAGCTTGCGGGTCATCTCGGCCTTGGTGTTGGAGCGGCTCAGCACTTCGACGGCAATCGTGGGAATCCAGTCGGGCACGGGCGTCGAGGGGTCGGCTCCTTCGGGAATGCGGTCGTAGGCGATGTAGGCCACATCGGGAAAGCGGACTTGGTCAAAAAGAATTTGATGCGGACCATCGGCTCCCGAGACGATGCCGAGGTCGTGGTCTTCGAGATAGCTCTGCAACGCGTGCCCGAGTCGAAACGCGAGTCGCGATTCTTGATGTCCCATGACCTTCTCCACCAGCACGCCATCGACGAGTTCACAAAGTCGCTTGGGTTCGCGATCACACAGCCGCAACACGTCCTCAACGGTTGCCGTGCCGGGGAATGGGTGGAGCCGAACCCGCTCAAGGGGAACGTTCCCCAATTGCTCCATCAAGTCCGCCAGTGTTTCCAGCGGTTCCAGTTCTGTGGCGATCATTGGCTATCTCCAGCGGGGGCAGTTCGATTCGTAGGCAGTCTACACAGCGCCGATACCGGCAGACGACATGAGTCACATCAAAATCTTCTCGATCACGTTGCCGCTCACGTCGGTCAGGCGGAAGTCTCGGCCTTGGAATTTGTAGGTGAGGCGTTTGTGGTCGATGCCGAGTTGGTTGAGGATCGTCGCGTGGAGATCGTTCACGTGGACGACATCGACGGCCGCGTGGTAGCCGAACTCGTCGGTTTGGCCGTGGCTGTGGCCTCCCTTGATGCCGCCGCCCGCCATCCAAATCGAAAAGCCCTTAATGTGGTGGTCGCGGCCGTTGCCTTGGGCCATCGGGGTGCGGCCGAACTCGCCGCCCCAGACGACGAGCGTTTCGTCGAGCATCCCGCGCTGCTTGAGGTCCGCGATCAGGGCCGCGCACGGCTGATCGACTTCCTTCGCGATCCCCGCGATGCCGTCGCGCACTCCGCCGTGATGGTCCCAGTCGCGGTGATAGAGCTGGATGAACCGCACGCCATGCTCGGCGAGGCGTCTCGCCAGCAGACAGTTCGCGTTGAGCGACCCGTCGAGGCCCGTGCAGCCGTACTGCTCCATGATGTGCTTGGGTTCCTTCGACAAGTCCATCAACTCGGGGACGCTGGCCTGCATCTGAAACGCCATCTCGTACTGGTTGATCCGCGTGGCGATCTCGGGATCGTCGATGCTCGCGTCGAGCAGGCGGTTGAGTTGGTTGGTCGCATCGACGACATCGCCCTGCTGATCGCGAGTCACTCCCGCCGGGTTGTTGATGTAGTAGACGGCGTCTCCCTTCGAGTTGAACCGCACCCCCTGAAAGCGACTCGGCAGGAACCCGCTGTGCCACTGCCGCGACGCAATCGGCTGCTGCTGTCCGCTCTTGCCGGTCGATGTGAGGACCACAAACCCCGGCAGGTCATCGCAGTCGGCTCCCAATCCGTACCAAGCCCACGATCCCATGCTCGGCCGGCCCGAGATCGTTGTGCCCGTGTTCATGAACGTGTGGGCGGGATCGTGATTGATCGCCTCGGTGACGAGCGACCGGATGATGCACAGCTCGTCGGCCACTCCCCCCAGCTTCGGGAACTGATCGCAAATCTCCTGTCCCGACTGGCCGAACTTGGCGAACTTGTGCTGCGGACCGAGACACTTCAATTTCTGCCCCTGAAGCTGCGCGATCGGCTGTCCCTGCGTGATCGACTCGGGCATCGGCTGTCCGTCCTGCTTGGCCAGCTCCGGCTTGTAGTCGAGCGTTTCCAGATGACTCGGCCCGCCCGCCATGCACAGGTGAATCACCCGCTTCGCCCGCGCCGGTCGATGCAGCGGCGTGACGACTCCCGGCCACCGAGTACTCGCGCGGGAGGTAGCTTCATTTGCCGAGGCGGTCTCGGCGGCCTTGAGCAATTTGGAATCGAGCAGCGACGCGAGGGCCATCGCACCCATGCCCGTGGTTGTGCGTGTCAGGAACGAGCGGCGCGAGACCTCGCGGCGGAGAGATTCGTACTGAGACTCGAACAGGTTCATGGAAGCGTTCCTTGTGACGAGGGACTCGAAGGTGCGGGGTTGCGGATCATCAACGCGGTGCGATGAAAACTCAACGACATCGACCTCACTCCTGACCGCGTGATACCTCACGCGGCATAAAGTGAGACATTTCCGAGCGGGGCGGCGTCAGCCCAATGGCGCTCACTTTGAGCGGCAAGGCGCTAGCCGCCGGTGTGATGGAGTTGAGTTTCCAAGCAA
Source organism: Schlesneria sp. (assembly GCA_043733345.1). Taxonomy (GTDB): domain Bacteria; phylum Planctomycetota; class Planctomycetia; order Planctomycetales; family Planctomycetaceae; genus Schlesneria. The sequence continues at coordinate 19 of JAYTGQ010000034.1, read as the reverse complement.
AGAACCGGCGGCTAGCGCC
>JAYTGQ010000033.1:0-2904 GCA_043733345.1 Schlesneria sp. | reverse complement strand
CCGCCTCACCGAACTGCGAACCAGCGGGGACGCGCCGCTTCCCGGACGCACGTTGGTGGTGTGGGATCAGCCCACGCGCTGGGTGTGTGACGTGTTCTTGTCGAATGCGGACATGCTCAAGAACGAACGATGCTGGACCAAGTTTGGGAGACCGTTCAGCAGCACGACTTGTGGATCGCGGATCGCCACTGTTGCACGGTGTCCTTTTGCACGGTGTCCTGTTGGGCGGGGGGCTTTCTGTTTGGATTGTGGAGTCGCCAGTCGCGGTTAGTGATCCGCCCACACGGGAACTTGGTCGGACAGCCTGTCGATCAACCGCGTCTGGTCGGCCAGACCCCGCGCGGCGAAAAGGTGTCGCCCCTCCGGGCAACGCCGTTAAGGATTTCTGTAGCAGAATTCGTGAGAATTCTGACGACTCGATGACTCCCCAGAAGTCTTACGACTTCTGCTACGTTCGATTGGCCCTGTTTTGTAGCTCCGAAATCATTAACGGCGTTGCCCTCCGGGGCTGGGCGGCTGACGTTCTGAGTTCCCCACGGCTCACACGGTGGGCTATTGTCTGTCGCCCTCCCGGCGGTGAAACAAGGCACACGTCTCGCCTCGAACATCTCACTCATGGCCGTGCGAGGTATCTCTGTCATCCTGTCCGCCTTTCAGCCACTTCCGGAGATTCACCATGCGAGTGTCCCGACTTCTGATCGCTCTGTTGATGTTCACTTCCCTGGAGGCCGCGGCTCAAACGAAGCCGACTGAATCGCGATTCGGAGACGCCGTCATCGAAAGCCATCTGATCCAAGACGCGGCTCGGCTGAGCGAGCGAATTCACGAGGGAGCCAACTCGAAAGCAGAGTGGGAAGCCAAACGGGGGGAACTCCAACAGCAGTTCTTCGACATGCTCGGACTGTGGCCATTGCCGGAGCGGACGCCACTGAACGCGAAGGTGACGGGGACCATCGAGCGGGATGCGTTTCGCGTCGAGAAGGTTCACTTCCAGAGCCAGCCGGGACTGTATGTGACCGGCAATCTCTACCTGCCGAAGCACGTGATGGAGGCTGCCCGCCTGCCCGAGAAGTCCGCCGATGCCAGGGGTCAGGACCAGCAGGAAGAGAAGAAGGGCGACGGGCAGGTTGGAAACCTACCCCACGACAAGTTGCCAGCCGTGCTGTATGTCTGCGGACATTCGGGCCAGGGACGCGACGGAAACAAGACGGCGTTTCAGCATCACGGGATGTGGTTCGCCACGCACGGCTATGCGTGCCTGATCATCGACACGCTGCAACTGGGTGAGGTCGCGGGGATTCATCACGGCACGTACAAAGAGAACCGCTGGTGGTGGCATTCGCACGGCTACACGTCGGCGGGTGTCGAGTGCTGGAACGGCGTGAGGGCGATCGACTACCTCGTCTCGCGACCGGAGATCGATCCCGACCAGATCGCGGTCACCGGGATCAGTGGCGGTGGTGCGGCGACCTTCTGGATCGCGGCGGCCGACGAACGGGTTAAGGTGGCCGTCCCGGTCAGTGGGATGAGTGACCTCGAAAGTTACGTGACCGATCAGGTCTGCAACGGCCACTGCGATTGCATGTTTCTCTACAACAACTATCGCTGGGAATGGTCGACCATTGCCGCGCTGATCGCTCCCCGCGCGATGCTGTTCGAGAACTCGGGCTACGACCCGATCTTCCCCATGCCCGCCAATGAGCGGATTCGCGACCGGCTCGCTCACCTTTATCGGTGGTACGAGAAACAGCCGGGCGAACTGTTCGACATCGGCGTCACACCGGGCGGCCACCGCGACAACCTCGAACTGCGTTTGATGGCCTATCGCTGGATCAACAGGCATCTCAAAAACGACAACGCCGAAGTGAATGAGCCACCGCTGCCGAAGATCGAGGGCCAAGAGCTGCGGGTCTTCCCCGAGGATGCCGATCTGCCGAAGGACAGCCTCAACGACAAGATCGATGAGACCTTCGTGGCCCTCGCGAAGCCATTAACGCCGACAAACAAGGCCGAGCATTCCGCATGGTCCAAGTCACTGCGAGACGGCTTGTCCGAACGCGTCTTCCGTGAGTGGCCCGACCAAGTGCCCTCGGCCTCGCTTGTCGAAGACTCGGCCAGCACGGATGCGGCCTCTGACAAGTCCGTGAACAAGTCCATGTTGTTGCGAACGGAAGACGAAGTCCTCGTGATGCTCAAGCGGCACGAAGCGAAGCAGGGACCGAAGACCGCCGAAAACCAACCGGCCAGGATTTGGTTGGTGGTCCTCAATGCCGACGATCCGGAAGGAGTGTTGCCCGACTGGACGAAGGAGATTATTCCGCTCGGCCAGTCCGTGGCAGTGCTGTCTCCTCGCGGCTGCGGTGAGACGCTGAAGTGGACTCAGAAGAACCCGCCGAACTACGTCGAACGCGCTCACGCCCTGCTCGGCCGCACCGTCGATTCCGGCCGCGTGTGGGACATCCAAGCCGTGTCGCGGTGGTTGCACGAAAGTGATGCCGCCGAACGAACGATTGCCGTCATTGGCAAGGGCCGTGCGGGAGTTCTCGGTGCCTACGCGGCTCTCAACGAGACGTGCATCGCCGAGGCGGTCGTGGTCGATCCGCCCGCCTCACACCGCGCAGGGCCTCACTTCTTGGGAGTCATGAAAGTCCTCGACATCCCCGACGCGCTGGGCCTGCTCGCCCCCAAGCATCTCACGCTAGTGGGTGCCAAGGACGCGGCGTTCGATCGCACCGTGGCCGCGTTCAAGGCGGCGGGCCACATGGGACGAGTGCAACGACGGTGAGTAAACGTCTTGAGCGTCAGCTCCAAGGCCAATGCCTTGTTCAAATCGGGCAAGCTGTAGGGTGGGTCGAGTCTTCGAGGCCCACCGTAAGTCGTTTGGTCGTCGGTGGGCCTCGAAGA
>JAYTGQ010000032.1:0-2917 GCA_043733345.1 Schlesneria sp. | reverse complement strand
AAGCCATGACAAACCTCCTTCCAGAGGTCGGTTACCATGACCGAAAGGTGTGACCTATGTCCCCGAACACCTGTGACCCATGTCCCCAGTCTATACAGCTTCAAGCTGGGCCACCCTGCGATCCCCTTGGACGTGCTGGAACAGGTTGTTGATGAGTGGCTCATGAGCAAAAAGTAGGACGGAACTCTTTCCTGTCCCCTCGCCCCGGCGGGCACCGCCGCTTCGGTGGTCCGGGGAGAGGGCGAGGGGTCTTCTCCGCACGACAACAGTATTGAAACTCGCACGCTGCGGACTCAGAGATTGCGTCACACGGGCACCGCCCTTTAGGATTCTGGGCGAGATCGGCAGCCGAACAGGAGGAGCCAGAATGAGCGTGAAAGTGACCGTCCGCCAAGGACAAGAGCAGTTTCCCGAGTTGATGCAGCGCGCGGTTGAAACGGGCGAAGCGTGCGTCGTTCAACAGGACGGTCGAGACTACGCCGTGATCGTCGGAGTGCGTGAGTGGAAGCGCCGTCGGATGGGGAGCAGCATGGACTCGCTCGGCCCGGCGTACCGCCTGACGAAGCAACAGCAACAGCGAACGGAAGAGTTGTTGGCCGAAAGCAAACTCCGCCGACTCACGCGAGCGGAACAACGTGAACTCGACGCTCTGTTGCGCGAGAGTGAAGAAGTGTTGCTGCGACGGACCGCCGCATTGGCCCGGATCCCATGAGCCGGACGCCTGCGGCTCTCCGACATCGGGTGGAGCAGAGGGCGCATGGGTTGTGCGAGTACTGTCGCTCGTGCGCGGAATACACGGGGCACGACTTCACAGTGGACCATGTCCTCCCCGAATCACTCGGCGGAACCACGGCCTTCGGCAGCCTGTGTTGGTGTTGCTTCTGGTGCAACAACGACAAGCAGGCCCGCACCAAGGCACTCGACGCGCGGAGCGGTCGCCACGTTCCTCTCTTCAATCCGCGCACCGACGCCTGGCTCGATCACTTCCGTTGGAGCCGCGACGAAACCAGAGTTGTCGTTCGATCGCCCGTGGGGCGAGCCACGATCGAAGCACTTCGCCTGAATCGTCCCGTCCTTGTCCGTGCCAGAAGAGTATGGGTCCGACACGGCCTGCATCCGCCGGAATCGTGATCAGCACCGCAGAATCATCGCGTCCACGACCAAACATTGACGAGCAAAGGCCAAGCAAACCCTCGGCAACAAGTTCGACGTGCGGGAATTCCACGACATCCTCCTCCAAAACGGAGCCATCCATTGGACGTGCTGGAGCGAGTCGTGGACGAGTGGCTGGCTGGAAAGTAGCTGGAAACAGAATTGGCTTGGCAGCCAGTCAATTCCGGTGGTGGGCGGTGGCACACGATACGAAGCGGCAACGGGAGTTTGATACATGAATCGCCCGAGACACCCGAAGGCGCAACAGTTCGTTGGCCAGAAACTGTTTGATGGGCTTGTCTGTTTTCGTGACTTGGAAACACGGATCGAGCACCTGCCGACAGAGCAGCAACGCGGCGACGCTTTTGAGGTGTTTGCCGAGGCGTATTTCGCGACACAGCGGATCGTGGCGGCCAGGCACGTTTGGCCAGACAAGAGAATCTCGCCTTCGTTGCGTGCGAAGTTGAAGTTGCACTCACGGGACGTGGGTGCCGATGGTGTGATTGAGACGGTCGCCGGAAAGTATCGCGGCTATCAAGCCAAGTTCCGCTCGGGTCGGACGCCACTCACTTGGACCGAAGTCGCGACATTTTCGGCGTCACAGATCACTGTGACGACCGGTTGCTGTTCACGAACTCGGAGGATGTGTCCGAAGTCACTGATGAGCGGAAAGACTTTTCGAGCATCCGGGGAACCGACCTCGACTTGCTCGGGGTCGCAGACTTCAACGCGATCCGCAGTTGGCTTGAAGGCGGACAGGTTGTTCGGGAGACGCATCCACCCCGAGCGTGATTGATCGCAGTTGAGACACGGGTGCCCCCAAAACCACCGCCGGTTTCAATGTAGGATGGGCACTCCTGCCCGTCCGGTCTTCGTTTTGTTTTTTGGGCGGATGACGAATGGCGAAAACCAAGAGCGGACGGGCAGGAGTGCCCATCCTACGGGTCAGTTGTCGAAGTCCCAGCCGGCGGATTGCCAAGCCGGGTCGATCCAGCGCTGCCAGTGGTGACGCGGCAGGTTGGCTTGCTGTGGGTTGCGACCGATGTATTGGATCACTCGGTCGAGATGCTCGGCGTCGCGAATGATGCGGTCGAAGCTTTCCTGCTGCCACAGTTCGCCTAGCTGATGGAGGGCCGCGTTGAGGTTTCGCGCGACGACACCCTTCATCGCGCCCAGCAGCTCTTCCAAGTCGTGGCCGTCAAACGGACGCATGATCGCGTGGCAGTGGTTGGGCATGATCGTCCCACAGGCCAAGTGATAGCGCTGGCCCTGAAAGTGATGCAGGCGATCGCGCAGGTCGTTGGCCCAGCGGGCTTCGCGGAAGTGGCTGGCGCCGTGACCGTCGTCCAGCCACGCTTCAGTGCGCCGTGTGATCTCACGGACGATCTCTTCCCAGTCCGCTTCGGAACGAGGTTCGGGATGCGTGTACTCCCAGTGAGAACGGAGCGTTTTGAGTTCGTTGAGCTTGTCCTGTGGCAATGCGTCGGCCAGCCGAAAGGTGACGAAGTAGGTCGCGCCTGGTTGACGCCAATGGGGGAGATGTCGCGTGTAGACGGTGATCCGTTTGTCGGGGTCCAACCCGCGAAATCCCGGCGGTGGTGCGACGGCACGCATGACAGCGGTTCCTCAATCAACGTATCACTCAATCCACTTGTCGCTCAACGCCCTTGTCGCTCACCGCCCTTGTAGGATGGGCACTCCTGCCCGTCCGCTCTTCGTTTTCTCTTGAGACGGGGAACGAATGGCGAAAACCAAGAGCGGACGG
>JAYTGQ010000031.1:0-19678 GCA_043733345.1 Schlesneria sp. | reverse complement strand
TGAGCCAAACCCCACGGGGCAGTCCCGAGGTCTTAAACATCCACCGCGTTCTCCGCGAATGACCGCCGGTCTCTCGCTCGTCGCCACCGGAGTTTCCGGCCGCGCGGCGTGGGCGAGGCCACCTGCGTTCGCTCCTTGCGCTCACTCCGGTAACCTCGCCCACGCCGCAGACTTTGGAACCAGTTCTCGTCCCCTCAACCTGTTACCCATGTCCCCGAACGACTGTGACCCATGTCCCCAGTCTATACAGCTTCAAGCCGGGTGCGCCAGCACAAGAAACTTTGGGTTGACGTTCTATGAAGTGGAACGCTCATTTTCGTTCGGCGTTCGTACAAGGGTTTTTGTGCTGCGCACCTAGCTTGAAGCAAGCTGGCCATCCTGCGGTGGAGTGTTTTTTCAACTGTCTGCAAAGTGACGCACAGGTGAAAACAAAAAATGCGAAAGCGGAGTCGAGCCTCCGCTTTTTTTGAGGAAGGCGAGCCGCATTTCAGAGGAAGGCGAACCGACACGTCTGATACTTCGTGCGGTCATGAATGAGACCATTGCGTCGTTGAACCGCGTGGGCAACGCCCCGCGCGTTGAGCTACGTTTGAGCCTGTTTTGCCATCGACACGCGGGGCGTTGCCCACGCGGTTAAACGATTTCTCTTGATCTTGAAAGGCTCAACCATGTCCTTGACCACGACGGAAACACTGGGGTTTGCTGACGGAGTGATTGCGTTGATGAGCAGCAATCAGGGGCGCTGGCGGGGGCGGGGTTGACGGTTCAAATCGGCGATCCAAGCTGAGATTAACGAGAAACGTTGATCGGGCATCTGTCGTATCAGGCTCAGCACACGGAGCGATGATGGCGACTTTGATCGAAGCCGATGCTTACCGAGCGGTCACGATTGGATGGCGTCAAACGCGACTTCGGCGGCGGCCAGTGTGGCGGCGAGGTCGGCTTCGCTGTGAGCGGCGGAGACGAAGTTGGCTTCGTACTGGCTGCACGCGAGATAGATCCCCTGACCGAGCATCGCGTGGAAGTAGCGGGCGAACCGTTGTGTGTCGCTCTTCACGGCGACTGTGCAATTCGTCACGGCCTCGGGGTTGAGGAACAGCGTGAACATGCTGCCGAGATGCGGGACGGTGTGCGGGATGCCAGCCTTGGTGGCTCGTTCGGACAGACCGGCGGTGAGTCGCTCGGTGAACTCGGCGAGTCGCGGGTACGGGTTGGTTTGCTTGAGAGTCGTCAGCGTGGCGATGCCGCTGGACATGGCGACAGGATTCCCGGAGAGCGTTCCCGCCTGATAGACCGGTCCCGCCGGTGAGACCTTCCGCATGATGTCGGCTCGCCCGCCATACGCCCCGACTGGCAGTCCGCCGCCGATGATCTTGCCGAGCGTGGTCATGTCGGGGCGGATGCCGAACAACGATTGAGCGCCGCCATACGCGAGCCGGAAGCCGGTCATGACTTCATCAAAGATCAAGACCGTTCCTTGGCGATCGCACAGCGTGCGCAGCGTCTGCAGAAACTCGGGCGTTGGGATCACCAAGCCCATGTTGCCGACGACCGGTTCGAGAATGACGCAGGCGATCTCGGCACCGCGTTGTGCGAAGAGGTCTTCCAATTGCTGGCAGTCGTTGTAGTCGAGACACAGCGTATCGGCGGTGCATCCGGCCGGAACGCCGGGGCTGGAGGGTGTTCCCAACGTGAGCGCTCCGCTGCCTGCCTTCACCAGCAGGCTATCGACGTGACCGTGATAGCAGCCCTCAAACTTGACGACGACGTTGCGTGAAGTGAAGCCGCGCGCGACGCGAATCGCACTCATCGTCGCTTCGGTTCCCGAGTTCACCATGCGGACCAGTTCGATGGACGGCACGGCGTCGATCACCAACTCGGCCAGTTCGGTTTCCAGAACACACGGCGCGCCGAAACTCGTTCCCTTTTCGAGAGCCGCGTGAATGGCCGCCATGACGGTGGGATGCCGGTGCCCCAGGATGTGCGGCCCCCACGAGCCGATGAAGTCGATGAAGCGATTGCCGTCGATGTCGTAGAGGTACGCGCCGTCCGCGCGATCCATCACGACCGGCGTCCCACCAACGCCGCCGAACGCCCGCGCGGGGCTGTTCACGCCGCCGGGGATCGACTTCTGGGCACGAGCGAACTGTTCACGGCTGCGATCAAATTTCATGGGTGTCATGGAGGTTGTCCTCGTGAATTGCGGGCGGTCGAATTGGGGTCGGGATTGCGCACAGCGTTGTCAATGCAACGGGATTAAGTCGTTTAACCGCAAGCCAAAGGCGAGCGCGGAGGCATGACACAGAGCTTGGATTCCGCGCGTCCTTCAGCGCTCGCCTTTGGCTTGCGGTTAAACGAAATTCGCCGCGTCGCAGCGGGGGCCGTGCGCAATGCGGGCTAACTGCCTGTTGAAAAAGGGAGGGCGAGGCTCCCGCCGAGCCATGTGCGTCAGGAAAGTCGCTTGTTTCTCGCGGCTCGGCAGGAGCTCGCCCTCCCGACAGCCGTTTTTCAACAGGCTGCTAATGGAGTCGAGGCGCGAAAATCAATCGTGGGTTTCATCATCCGCTTCGGGAACGGCGGGGACTTCAGCGGTTTTCATGAACTCGCGCAGCAGGACGGTCGCGTAGCTGCCGCTCGGGAGCGTGAAGCTGAACCGCAAGCCGTCGGGTTCCGCTGTTACGGTCAGATTGCCGGGGCGAACGATGTAGGGACGCCGCGTTCCCGCCATGAGGTTCAAGAACTTGGTGAAGTGTTCGGGGAGCAGACCACTCAGCGCGAGAAGCTGTTGCTCGCGATCGAATGGTTGGCCGAAGGGGTCACGCATCTTGGGTCCGAACATCGGGCCGGTAACGGCGGTTTCGCCTGCGTCGTACCGAGGCTGTTCGGCGGCGAGGTCTTCCGCGATGAACTTGCCTCCCGACGCCACGACCTCCATCACGTCACCCACGAGAACTTGGTTCAGCAGACCGTCGGTCAACCGCGCGGACAGGACGTGATTGAAGAGATCGGACTGCACGGCTGAGAGCGACAAACGTCGCAAGAACCTCCGCTGCGGCTCGGGGATGTCACGCGAACGCCTTCGTCCTGACAACAGGTCCAGTCCGAGTTGCAGTGTCTCACCGTTGTGGCCGAAGCGTTGCTGGCCGTAGTAATTTGGAAAGCCCAATTGGCGGATGCGGTCGGCAATCGGAGCGGCGAGAGCGGCCGCGTTTTCGACCACGTCTCGAATCAGGATTGAGAACAGGTTGCCGCGCAGATGGCCCGTCTTGAGCTTGTTGCCGTGACGAGCCGACTTGAGAACGCGGATCGAATCGGTGTTCAGTTGCTCGACCCCGTCGGCGAACTTCGCGGGGACCGAGACGTATTGGCGAGTCACCGCGCGACGATCCTTCATGCCCGCGACACCGATGTCGCCGGGAGGGCACTTCAAAGTGCGGCCAACGTGCCGGACAAGATCGGCGGCAGCGACATCGCGCTTCTCGATCCACAGAAAGAGATGCTCACCCGTCCCGACCGGTTCGTAGGCGGGGATTTCCTCGACGAGAAAGTCTTCCGGATTCTCCTTCCATTGGCCGCCCACTCCGGGGAGTGCTGCGGTGAGGAAGGGGAGTACACGTTGCGGCTGGAGTGCGGGCAATCCAGCCTGTGGGAGGTCTGGCAATCCGGGGTCGGCCGGAGATTCGTCGTGGTCATCGGTCATCAAGTGCTTTCTGCGGTGTCGGTGTTTGTCGCGGAGATGTGCGCGATGGTCTTCGCGAGTTGGTCTTCGTTACTTGAGCTGGTCTTCGTTCTTCGTCCTTGAGGTCTCGCGCGGCACTACCTACGCTGTCCGCCCCCACACTAACCCGAAGCGTGAGCGAGGACGGTGTTTTGACAGTCCTCGCTCACGCTTCGGGTTGGTGTGGGACAGACGGTTTTGCGGCTTGAAAACAGCGAGAGCGGTAACTGGCGTTTACTCTTGGCGGGATATTGCGGATGCGAATCGTAGCGGGACAGTTCAGGCGACGAAAGCTGCTGGTCAATCCGGGGGCCACGACGCGACCGATCACTGACCGCGCGAAGGTGATGCTGTTCGACTACATCCGCGACTTCATGCCCGATCAGCGCGTACTCGATGTCTTTTCGGGAACCGGCTCACTGGGGTTTGAGGCGTTGAGCCGCGGCGCGAAGAGCGTCGTCTTCTGCGAACAGGATCATCGCGCTCACAGCCTGCTGGTGCAAAACTGTGAACATTTGGGTGTCTCGGACCGAACGCTCTGTTGGCGAACCGATTGCCTGCGCTGCTCGTTCAAAGCGCAGGGCGAAGAAGAATGGTATCCCTACGGCGTGATCTTCTTCGACCCGCCCTACGAGATGATCAAGACCCTCAGGGTTGGCTCGCCGCTCTACAAGTCGTTAGTCCGGCTGACGCGCGCGGAAGTGTCGATCGACAACACACTGCTCGTGTTGAGAACTCCGACGGAAAGCCAGTTCCACCTGCCAGACGCTTGGCAAACCGAGCGCGTCATCTCGATGGGGAGTATGGACATGCACCTCTGTCGCAAGCAGGCGACCGCCAGTATTGAGCCACTCGACGACGACCCGCTCAGTGAGTAGCAGCCTGTTGAAAACCGTAGGGTAAGCGTCTCGCTTGCCCGTCATCGCCGTTGGAGAGCGGACAGATGACGGCAGGAGGACGGGCAAGCGAGACGCTTACCCTACGGTTTTGAATGCGCTCGTAGCGGTGACGATAGCTCGTCCTTTCCAAATCGGCCCGACGACAGTTCAACCCCACGACCTGTGTTCGATCACTGGCGTCGGCCGGCTCGGCGGTTATCATCTCGACCCGTTGCGGCTTGGTTCGCGACCGTTTGTTGATGGCGAGACATCGAACTGACTCGTCACTTCTCACCGCCTCCTCACGAAAGTGAATCGCCGTGCCCGCCAAATGGATTGCGTGGTCTCAAGTTGGCAACCTGATTCAAGCCGATGACGCCGTGCGCGTGGTCGAATTGATCGAGCGACTGGTTGCCGCCGCTGTCGATGCCACGTCTGCGAATGATTTTCTGCGACAACAGCTTGCCGAAGTGGCGGGTGAACTCGGCGTGAGCGGGGCGGGGGCGATGGACCGTCGTCCGGAATGGACGGTCCTCGGCCAATCAGGGCGTTGGAGCGGGACCGATGCGCCGAAGCACATCTTCGCCGATGTGCTCGACAAGGATGCGGGTGTCATCGTGCCGCTCGAAGGAACAGCGGGCGTCTCCATGGCGGCTGTGCCGATGCGGGCGAGATCGCTGACGGGAGCCGTGCTGACATTCACCGCGCGGAACCTCCCGGAGGATGTCCTTCCCTTGGCGATGCTGATTGGTAAGGCGACCGGCGCGTGTCTCGACGTGATCGCCGATCGAACCAGTTCGGCCCAGCAGATCGACCGGCTGCGCAGCATCCTCAAAATCTCGCGCACGCTTTCGACGGTGAAAGAAACCGAACCGCTACTCGAATTGATCGCGCGCGAGGCGGTGCGGCTGTTGGACTGCGACCGAGCCAGCATCTTTCTGTGGGACCGCGAACATCAGGAAGTCATCGCCTGCCCGGCACTGGGTGTCGAAGGAAATTCACTGCGACTTCCGGACAAGACGGGGATCGTGGGTGAGGTGATTCACACCGCGAAGACACTGCGGATTGACGACGCGTATCAGGACTCACGCTTCAGCAAGAAGGTCGATCTGGCGAGCGGCTACAAGACTCGCAATCTGTTGTGTACTCCGCTGTTCGATGGCGAACACAAGCTGCTCGGCGCGTTCGAGGTCATCAACAAGAATTCGGGAGCTTTCGCCGAAGGAGACGAAGCGACGCTGCAAGACCTCGCAATTCAAGTCGGCATCGCGCTGCACAACACCCGCGAACGGGAATCGTTACTCCGGTCTCATCGCCAACTCACCGAGCAGGTGACAAAGGGGGTGTCGCTGATTGGGGAAAGCCCGGCGATGCAGGCGATGCGCAGCACGATCAGTCGGCTGGCGGTCACCGATCTGCCGGTCTTGATCCTCGGAGAAAGCGGGACGGGGAAAGAGGTCGTCGCCCAGTCGTTGCACTACCAAGGGCCGCGTGCGCAACGCCCGTTCGTCGCGGTCAACTGTGCGGCACTGGCCGAGACGCTGCTGGAAAGCGAGCTGTTCGGTCACGAGAAAGGGGCGTTCACGGATGCCCGCGAGATGCACCGCGGCAAGTTCGAGTTGGCCGAAGGCGGGACCATCTTCCTCGATGAGATCGGCGACATGAGTCCCGGCGGACAGGCGAAATTGCTGCGAGTCCTCGAACAAAAGGTCATCACGCGCGTGGGTGGTTCGCAGTCGATCCCGATCAATGCGCGTGTCATCGCCGCGACGAATGCGCGTCTAGCCGAAGCCGTGCGCGCGAAGAAATTCCGCGAAGACCTCTACTTCCGGCTGAACGTCGTCACGCTCGAACTGCCTCCCCTGCGAGACCGCCCCGATGACGTACTGCCGCTGGCGGAACACTTTTTGGGAGGCTTCGCGGTTCAAGCCCGCCGCCCGAAACTCCAGTTGTCAGTCGAAGCACGCAAGCGAATGCAAACTCACACATGGCCCGGCAACGTGCGTGAGCTTCGCAATTTGATGGAGCGCGTCGCCTTCTTGGCCCCCGGCGAGAAGGTGGAAGTGGACGACTTGGCCTTCATCCTCAGCCCAGATCAAAATCGGATGCAGGAGCCGTCGCTCGACGTGGGACTGGGCGAAGCGACCGTCGTGTTCCAGCAGGACTTCATTCGCCGCGCCATCAAGCGGGTCCGCAACAACATGAGTGAGGCGGCTCGACTGTTGGGACTGCACCGGTCGAACCTGTATCGCAAAATGAGGCAGCTTGGAATGAGTGAAGCCTCCGGTCGCGAGGACGAAGAACTCGAAGGGGGCGAGGATCCGAGTGGTCCACCAACTTCATCTTGAGGGATTGACCTCGTTTATAACTCACGCGGCCGAGGCTGACTCATTTGTCGCTGCGGCACACTAACTCGAAGTGTAAACGACGAGGTGTGTTGCCTTCCTCGCTTACGCTTACGCTTCGGGTGAGTGTCAGGATCGGCCGCGAGCAGTATAGGCGAGCGGCAGATGAGACTTACCGTAGCGGAAGTCGTGAGACTTCCGAGCGTGTAGCCAGATTCAGAACTCTCACGAGTTCTGCTACGGGAGATTCTCACCGGCCGCTCGCCTATAAAATGACTGCCCGCCGTAGTGCCTCAATGACATCGACGGCTGGTGCCCTGCTCCAGAAACCTCACGGGCGCGTGATCGTGACGGTGTTGCTGCCAGCCTCGTTGCCGGTGTTGAGTCTCACGAAGACCTTGAACGAGGCGACATCGCCGGGGTTGTCGAGGCCCGTCGTCGTGCTGAGGCTCAGCGTGTCCGACGGGACGGTGGCGACGACCGTGGCCGCATCGTAGGTCGCGCCGGGCGACATCCGCACCTGATAGTCGTCGAGGTTCGGATCGGTCGAGGCGGTCCACGTCGTGTCGGCCTGACCCGTCGTCGCGTTCCAAGTTCCTGACAGCGTACTCGCATCGGACGTGCTGCCGGGCGCGGCCAGGTGGCCGGGGTTGGAGCGCTTCGCGAAACCCCGGGGCTTCGTCCAAAGCGACTCCAGCCCCGGCCACCCCGCCGATGCGAAACTCGACATCGCCATGAGCGCACAAGTCCTTCGGGTCGTCAGCCGCGCCCTGAATCCAGCGAAGTCGCAACGGCTGAAGGATCACCACGGGGACGCTTCTCCTGAGGCCGAACGACCCAGCTCAGCAGCGGCGGGGGCCGAGTGAGCTACGAACCTGGGAAAGCTTACCTGCCCCCGCCGTCTGCAGCGCCTGGTTCGGCGTCTTCTGCCCGCCCCCGGCCGCGTGCCTCCCTCGGACGGGACAGCCGCACGACGAGCCAAACGATCTGGGCGGCGACGGCGACGAGGATCCCGACCATGATGGGCACCCCGAACCCTGGGGACCGCCCGGAGAAGCTGGCCCGCACGAACTCCTCGGTGATGGCCACCCCCGCGGCCACCCCGATGCCTAGGAACCCGAGGAAAAAACCCAGCACGACGACCACCGCCCGGCCCCGCCGCCGCGGGGTGGCCAGCCAGTAGTCCTTGTTCGGGAGGTTGACGAACGGGTAGGGCAGGAACCGGACCGCCAGGACACTCAGGAGGGCGATTCCCGCGAAGATGGACGGCACCACCAGCCAGCCCTGGGCGGATCCGGCCACGGCCTCCTCGCGGTCCTGCCACTGGTCCACCTCCCCGGACAGACCGATATGCGCCGCCACTCGATCCGGCAGCCGGGGGATGTAGTACGCCCTCTGGGCGATGGCCACCGCCACGAGGCAGGCCAGGACGACGAGGGATACCAGCAACGACTTCATCCGCACCCTCCGCCGCCGAACGACCCAAGCTCAGCGACCCGGCCCACGGGACGTACGGATTGCAACCGTGGTGCTCACGCCGGGTTCGCTGCAGCGCATTGTTAGGCGCTTCGTTCATTTGAATTCCGGCGGAGCTTTCTCTTCGCCGGATTGGGCCTCTCTGCGCTTGCGCATGTGTGCAGCGCTAAGGAACACAACGCTGAGCGAGAGAAAGATAACCCCCTGCGCGATGGCGGAGTTCGGGCGCTCGCCGATTCGGTGTTCATCGTATGCAAGGGCGAAATCGAGAACTGCCACCAGGGCAAACACGATTGCGGCGATGCGGAGACGCTTGGCGGCGGTTTTAGGATTGGATGGCATAATGGTAGCGATTGGAGTTGGTGAGAGCTTTATCTTGCGTTCGTGGAAAAAGGCGCGCACAAGCGCCTAACTAATCATTATCCGCGATCAATCGCGGATAACGTGTTCACGGGGGTGTTATCCGCGATTGGGCTATCGCGGGATAACACAATTATCCCGCGATGGGTGGTTATCGGCCCGCCATCGCGGGGAGTACGATACTGCCCGGATTGGAAATGGCAAGTGTGTGTTTTCTCTTTCTGAAGGAGGCAAGCGATGTCAGTTGAGGTGTTCACCAAGTTGTTGCCCTAATGTGATTCAGTCCTGTTTCTCTGAAATGGTTTCCCGTTTGGGTGGGGCGTTATACCCGCTTCCTGAAACAGGCGTGCACGATAAAGCTCACCGTGGACCGCGAGTTGGTCATCACGTTCCGGTTCATCCGACTATTTGGGGGGCGGGTTGAAAGTGCGGTCATGTTGATCAACTCTGGGGGAGTGATATCGAGGCACTTTTCCAGGGGAGCTTGCAGCATGACCGCGTTGAGATTGTATCGGGTGCTGGGGTTGTCGGGCGATGACGTGGGTGAGACTTCTGAGGAGGACGGGGTGTTATCTGTTCCGGTATCGGTGCCACGGGCCTCGTGTCGGCGGTGTCGGTGTCGGCGGTGTCGGTGTCGGCGGTGTCGGCGGTGTCGGTGCAAGCGGGTGCCTCTTCACGAGCATCGGGAGCGGCTGTGGCAGGCGGCACCGCTGGGGATGAAGCGGGTGTTTGTGACGATGTGGGTGCCGCGCGTGAAGTGCGTGTCGTGCGGGAGCAAGACGTGGCATCCGCCGACGTTCACCGAGGGGCAGCGGCCGATCACGAAGGGGCTCGAAGAGACCGTCGAGTTCTGGCTGTCGCGGCTGACGATCCAGGATGTGGTCGAGACGTTCGGCAGCTCGTGGAACACGGTCTGCGAGATCGACCTGCGGCGGCTGAAGAAACTGACTCAGCCCACGCTGTCGAAACTGAAGCGGCTGGCGATCGACGAGAACTATTTGGGGAAGACTCATCAGGACATCACGGTGGTGCTGGACCTCGACACACGGGCCATCGTGTCGGTGACCAAGGGGCGGGGCCAGACGGCACTGACAGGCTTATTTTCCCGGCTGAAACAGGCGGGAGCGAAGATCAAGGCGGTCGCCACGGACATGGCGGGCGGGTACATCGCGGCGGTGCTGAAACACCTGCCGAAGGCCAAGTTGGTGTTCGACCCGGCTGTGGGATGAACACGGCAGGTGATCAAGCTTATGAACGAGAAGCTGACCAAGCTGCGTCGCGACCTCCATCGCGAGCTCACGGAGGGCCTCGGGCGCGACATCCTCAAGGGCGTCCGCGGGCTGCTGGTGAAGAACCCGAGAACCTCCCGAAGACCGACAAGGTGGACGAACGGGCACGGCTCGACGAAGCGCTGAAACTCAACCGCCCGCTGGCCGTCGCCGACTACCTCAAGGAGGAACTGCGACAGTTCTGGAAACAGAAGTCCAAACGCGAGGCCGGCAAGTTCCTGGACCACTGGTGCCGTCGAGCCGCCGCCACCGACACCGCCGTCCTGCACACCATGAGCAAGACCCTCCAAGCCCACCGCTACGGACTGCTCAACTGGTACGACGAACCAATCTCAACCGGTCCCCTGGAAGGGATCAACAACAAAATCGGTGCCCTCCAACGGCGAGCCTACGGCTATCGAAACTATGAACACCTCAAACTCAGACTCCTCACGCTACATCACGCCAAATACACACTCGCTGGCTAATGACATATACCCGCCCAAAAAATAGTCGGATGAACCGGTAAACCGGAGCTATACCGCACGCGGTTGAAGCTGACACTAACCCGAAGCGTAAGCGAGGAGGCAACGCCAGTCCTCACTTACGCTTCGGGTTAGTGTGAAATGTGCCATCCTCACCGGCCTGCGGTATAACTCGGTGGCCTTTGATCGCGAAACGAAAACAACAGCACAATCCCGCCTGATTGTCCGCCGTGCAGTTGATCGCTATCCGGCCGTTCGATCACGGAGCAGCAAAGACAAATAACAGCTTCACCACGAATGTCGGTCGCCTCATCGAAGGCGTTGCGTCGTTCGCAACGAAGGCAAAACCAATAGCCAGTCGATGGTCGGTCGGCAAATTGAATGTCGGTGGTTCATCGAACGGTCAAAGAAGGCAAACCACAAACCCCGCCGCATCGTTGGAGCGAACGGCCGATGTGGTGTCGCGTGGGGGGGAAGATCGTGCGCGACACACACGGCGTCGCTCACACACTCGGCATTCCGGGGCAGTCGTTCGTATTGAGGACGGTTGGCTCCAATCGCGGTTCGATGTTCGTGATCCTTGATGACTTCCATCACCGGCGCGGTGCGAGTCTCAGCGCCGACGCGATCGCGATGGAACTGAGAAAGAAGCTCCCAGTCGAGATCATCGCAGCGCAGATCGCCGTGTTCGGTGCGCCGCCCGTGGACGGACACAGCTCGGCGGGAGGCTTCAAGCGGATGGTTGAGGATCGCAGCGACGTGGGTCTCACGGCGCTGCAGGGGCGGGCCTATCAGCTCGGCGTGAGGGGGGATGGCTCAACCGGGCATCGCTGGAATGTTTATCAGCCGGCGAGCCAACACGCCGCAGTTGTTCATCGACGTGGATCGGACTAAGTGCGAGGCGTTTCGTTTCACTTGGAGGATGCCGGCAGCCCGCTCGTTTACAGTGTCGCCTCGTGGCAGCGCATGTCGTCCATCGCCGACCTCGCCCAACGCGAGGGAACCGATGTCGAGCAGATCGGTCCCGTGCCAATGGCCCGCACATCGAGCGGTGCCTTGGTCGCGGAAATCGCTCCCGGTGTGACGGGCCTAATCCGTCCTGGCTTCCGTCAGGAGATGGCCCGCTGGATCGCCCGTTGCGAACGGAAGGACAATCCCGCTCCGGCTGCCTATTTCACCGAGGCGATCCGGGATGAGTCACATCAAATTGTGATGGCCTTCGGCACCCGAGACATGTTCGGACCAAAGCTCGTTCACGCGCGGTTGGCTCGCATGCAGTCAATGGTCGGCATCGCAGTTCACTTGGATACGCTGAGCAAACTGTTCGAGCAATTGCGGGGAGTGCGGCTGCAAATTCGGATCGAGAACAAGTCCGCCGTGCGATTGTCGCTCGATTCCGGAGCGGATGTCCCACAGGGCGTCCACGTTTTTTTTCGCTTGATCCTGACCGAGTTCTTCGGCGATGCCGAGGCATACATTGAGGAACTGGAGGCGGCAAAGGTCGAGGTTGCGGGCCGATCCGTCACATTCGCGATGGACTTGTCCGACTCCAGTCTCCGCCGCGTGTTGAGCCTCCTCATTTCTCCCGCGCCTCCTGCCCCCGAGGCCGATCAAACTCCGACGCCCTCAATCCCGAAACAAGCTCTCGCCCAACCCCCGGAACAACGGGGCCGAGTGCCGCAGCAAACCAGACTTACTTTACGGCCGTCTATCAGTCGCTCAGCGATCTCGAAATGATGAACCGCAAGGCGAAAGACTACGCCAAGACGGCCACTTGGCATGACAACTTCGCCCGCAAGATGGACCAGCTACCCATGCACGGTGTTGATCAGGAACTGCTCGAGTACGGGGCCGATGTCGCGTCAAAGCTGCGCTCGCTGGCGGCCTCACTACGCGGCGTCCCGCTGCAAATGAACCGCTTGCAGAACTCGATCACC
The DNA here is from genome assembly GCA_043733345.1 of Schlesneria sp. Classification (GTDB taxonomy): domain Bacteria; phylum Planctomycetota; class Planctomycetia; order Planctomycetales; family Planctomycetaceae; genus Schlesneria. Next base: position 7,211 of record JAYTGQ010000031.1, on the reverse strand, counting down.
TACGACGTAAAGTACGATCCGGGTTGGGTCGCCGGCAGCGGGTGAGGTGGAGCGGGCTATCGTCCAAGCACCTACAATGTGCAAACCAACGAGGGTCAGATTCGTGCCGAACAGGCCGCTGCGGTCGCCAATGGTGCCGAACAACGTGAAGAAATCTGGAAGATGCTCGCCGATCAATCCGCTGCGATTCGACGCCGAATGCTGGAAAAGTCCAACGTCGAGTTGAAGGTTCCCTCGCCCAAAAAATAAAGTTGCAAGAGTTGGAAAGGGGAGGCGGCTTGTGAGTGAGTTGAGGTTGCCTGAGCCGTTTTTTCTGGGCACTCGGTATCGGCGACCACGCCTTCCGGCGAACGTTTCGGTCACAACATCAACGGGCGTCGGTTGATTTGACGGCATACAACTCGACCGCTAACATGCCGCCCCGCTTGGTAGGGGTTGTGCGAGAATTCTGTGGTGCCTGATCGGAACTGCATGCAGAACATCGCCTCATAATTCGTCGAGGAGTCGGCAACGTGTCAGAGATCGTGGTGAAGGACTTCCTGGAAGCTGGCATTCATTACGGGCACCGAACGAGTCGGTGGAACCCGAAGATGCGACCTTATATTTACGGTCGCCGAAATCTGATCCACATCATTGACGTGAAGGAATCCGTCAGAGGCTTGCTCCGTGCCAAGCGTTACCTCCAGAAGGTCTCAGCAGCGGGTAGCCTCGTGCTGTTCTGCGGCACGAAAAAACAAGCGGCCGACACGATTCGAGACTCGGCGGTTTCGGTCAACATGCCCTATGTCGATTATCGCTGGCTCGGCGGCATCTTCACCAACTTTCGGACGATCCGCAGTCGCATCAAGCGACTTGATGAGTTGGATCAGATTTTCAGCTCCGGTTCGATCGAGACCTATTCCAAGAAGATGCAGTCCACGCTGCTCCGCGAACACAAGAAGATGCTGCGGAACCTGAATGGTCTGCGCATCATGAACCGACTTCCCGAAGCGATCATCGTTGTTGATCCCCGTAAGGAACACAACGCGGTTCACGAAGCTCGCCTCGTGGGAATCAAGGTGATCGGACTGCTGGATACCGATTGCGATCCGGATTTGATCGATCTGCCAATCCCCGGCAACGATGACAGCATCCGATCGATTCAGTTGGTGCTCAAGCATCTGACTGGTGCGATTATCGAGGGCCGCGCGAGCCTGCCCAAGGACGGTGCCGCTGCCGCAGAAGAAATTCAGTACAAGGCCGTGCCGTCCATCCAAAGCTGAGCCTAGCCAATCTCGAATCGCACCAATGAGCGTGAATTCACGCATGGCAGTTGGTTGCTTCATCGAGCAGTGCAGATGGTTTGGGATGTTTGATTGCACACTTGTAATCGCGATGTTTCAGTTGTGTTCATGTGATCGTTGAATTGATTCGCCGAAGGAGTTTTAGTGATGGCAGAGATCACCGCGCAGGCCGTTAAACAACTGCGTGATTTGACCGACCTCCCCATGATGGATGTCAAAAAGGCCCTTGTAGAAGCAGATGGCAACCAAGAACGAGCCATCGAAATTCTAAAGGAGCGTAATAAAAAGGTCATGCTGAAGCGGTTGGAAAACTCGACTTCGGAAGGAATCGTTCGCGTGTCGGTCTCTGTGGATGGGACTCAGGGAGCGATGGTCGAGATTCAGTGTGAGTCAGCTCCCGTGGCGAAAGCGGATGACTTTCTGTTCCTCGCCGATCAGTGCGTCAAGCAGCTTCTGACTGGGCCGGGTGCGGCCACTCCAGATGAACTGTTGGCACAGGCCGCTCCTGATCGAGTAGGTCTCACCTTAGGTGGGCTGCTCGAAGAAGTTGTCGGCAAGATCCGAGAGAAAATGGTTTTGTCGCGAGTCATTCGCGTCGCTGGTCCCGTCGGTGGCTACGCTCACCACGACGGCAAGACGGGTGTCCTGTTCCGAGCCGCTGGCGAAAACACGACGACACCTGTTCTCCGCGATGTTGCCATGCATGTGGCTGCTCTCAAGCCACTCGTCACGAACAGCGAAGAACTGTCGGCGGACTTGGTCTCCGCTGAGCGTACTCGGTTGACTCAAGAGGCTGCGGCATCGGGCAAGCCCGCCAACATTGTCGATAAAATTGTCGATGGCCGCATGAAGACGTTCTACGCAGAGAACGGTGTGTTGGGCTTCCAGTTGTTCGCTAAAGATGACTCGAAAACGGTGAATCAGGCGTTGGCCGAGAGTGGTTTGAAGGCCGTCGGTTTTACACGTTGGGTCTTGGGAAACTGAAGCCACTCGCGCGGTGAAGCGGCTCGGAATTCGAGCAGCCTTGGGTTTAGCGCGGGGGGCAAGTTGCCCCCCGTTTTGTTTTGATGACTCTTCAAAATGGACTGGTCCACCGGACCGGCATCGACTCACGGAGAGAGGTCGTTCTATGACTGACATCGCGTCGCCCAAGTACAAACGAGTTCTGTTGAAGCTCAGCGGCGAGAGCTTTGCGAGGCCCGGTGAGTCGGGAATCTGCCTCTCTGAAGTTCAGGTCATTTGCGAGCAGATCAAACGGGTCGTCGAATCCGGCGTTCAATTGGCGATCGTCTGCGGCGGTGGCAACATTCTGCGAGGACGCGAGTTCTCGTCATCCAACTCAATCGTCGTCCCCGCAACAGCCCACTATATGGGGATGCTGGCGACCGCGATGAATGCCCTCGCGTTGCAGGATTCGCTGGAGCACTTTGGTGTCGCGACGCGCATCCAAAGTGCGATCACCATTCCACCGGTCGCAGAGCCGTTCATCCGCCGCCGCTGCATCCGCCATCTCGAGAAGGGCCGCGTGGTGATTCTCGCGGCGGGAACGGGAAGCCCCTTCGTGACAACGGACACGGCCGCCGCGCTGCGTGCGCGAGAAATCGATGCCGATCTCGTCGTGAAGGCCACGCGCGTCGATGGCGTTTACTCTGACGACCCGCTCAAAAACCCGCATGCCGTGCGGTACTCTGAGATCAGCTATCAAGACGTGTTGCGTCAGAACTTGCAGGTGATGGATGCTCAAGCCATCCATCACTGCATGGAGCACGACATTCCGATCGTGGTGCTGAACTATCAGAAGCCGGGAAACATCGAACGGGCCATTGCCGGGGAACGACTTGGTACGCGAGTCAGTTCGGCTCCTGATCGCGGATGACTCTTGTCTCTCTGCTCTGTTTCATCGGCCGAGCGTGCTTGGCGGTTGTCGTTGATTCGCGTGTCTGACTCGTCGATCAAAACGAGGTGTTGGTGATGTTGTTCAGTCTGTCAAATCACTTCCAGGAGCTGATCTCTCATGGACCCTGATGAAATTTTGTTAGACGCTGAAGAGCGTATGGAAAAGGCTGTTCATGTGGTGCAGAACCAGTTGCAGGGGCTGCGCACGGGGCGTGCCACTCCTGGACTGGTCGATTCGATTCGAGTCGATTACTACGGATCGCCGACACCGCTCAAACAGATCGCGACGATCAGTGTTCCCGAGCCGCAACAGATCATGATTCGGCCGTTCGACCAAGGAACGCTGAACGACATCGCGAAGGCGATTCAGTCGAGCGACGTTGGCTTGGCACCGAATTCGGACGGGCGAGTCATTCGGCTCAACATTCCGCCGCTCTCGACGGAGCGGCGCAAGCAATTGGTCTCGCGGCTGAAGGACTTGGCCGAAGACGGTCGGGTGGCGATCCGCAACGTCCGCCGTGATGCCAACAAGCATGCCGATGTCGCGCTCAAGGAAAAGACGATGAGCGAAGACATCCACGATCAGACCAAAGAGAGTGTGCAGAACCTGACCAAGCATTTTGAAGGCCAGATCAACTCATTGGTCGAGTCGAAAGAACAGGACATCATGGAGTCGTAAAGCTGTCGCGGTGAGTGGCCGCTCATGTTGCTGAAAGAGTGCAAAGTGAGAAGTGTTCAGTGCAAAGTGCAAAAGCTTGGCACTCCCGACATCGGTCTCGTCGGGCTTGGGGACAAACAAACGCAGCCCGGCTTCCTATTAAGAAGCCGGGCTGCGGGCGTAACGGCGACCCGGGTCGATCGTCGTCGCACCTGTTTTGATAAATGCCTCACTCGCTCACTCGCTCACTCGCGCAGCGAAGCCGTTCCGGGAAGTGTCTCGACGGTGAGACGGTCAGTCGGCGAGATCAAGAGCGAGTTGAACGGGAAGCTGCTGGACAGGCTTGTCTGGCGGAGCGGAACCAAGACCTCGTCCGGCGAGAACAATGTCGCAGGTTTGAGTGACGTGCTGAGTCGCTTCCGCGCAATGGCATGACTGCGGGCGGAAACTTCCATGAACTCTTGCTTCCGTCGCGCATCAACTCCGTCCAACTTGTTGCCGATGACTTCGATCCAACCCGGATGCCGCGCCATCGCCTGCGACATCAGGTGTGCGAACAAAGTCATTTGCTTGAAATTGCGATCCGCGATCGTGTGGCTGACGGGGGAGATCGCCTTCGCCACGGTCTCGATCGCTGGCGAAGGGAACTCAACGAACACATCTCCGGAATGAGTACCGATGACGCGCCCATCGGCCTCCTTGGCAAAGGTCGTCTGCAACCGCATCAGCGACCTCGCGACGATCGGCTTCGGCAGCAGTGGGCTTTTGAACGCACCGTCGCAGTGAATCAGCGTGTCTTCGGGCGTGTGGTAGAACAGCTCGACCTCGCCGACGGAGCCATCCCCCGCATCGGCGTGATAGCGATTCGGTCCCACTTCCTGGAGCTTGAATTTCGAGATGTCCATCGCGCGCCAAGTGGCCACGGCCACATCAGGATTGCGCAAGAAGTAGTCATAGACATCGGGATCGACCTCGAATGACAGCGAGGGCAGGTGGCGAAACATGCCGATGTTCTTCAGCAGCGATTCCGCTTTGCCGCGTGCTTCGTTTGACAGCCGGTCCAGCGGGAGATCGTGCAGCGCCTGCTTGCGGATCGCTGCCGTGGAAGCCCCCAGTTTGATCGTGTTCACGCCCAGTGTCTGAAAGGTCTCATCCGATTCCACATCGTGGGCGGTCGCCCGCGCGCCGACTGTTTCCAAGCCGTCACGTGCCACGGCCGGATCGGCAGACCAACCTGCGCCTGGCCAAGCCGCTTCCGCCAAAAGTAATCCGCAAACCGCTCCGGCAGACCAAGCCCAGTGCCGACGAAAACGCTTTCGATGACGAGTCATCTCGGTCCATCCCCCCAAGCCAATTCCGCCAGTGAACTGGCCGAACGGCTGCTGGCCGTAGAGACTTGGCTCGCGGCGACGCCGCGTCCGAGTTGTCCGGCTCACGGTCTCTCCCCCACAATTTCCGATCGCGGGGAGTGACCGATCACCGGCACAGGGTCTTTCATCGGCACGACTGCTACGACTGGAACAGTCGGAATAATGACTCAAGTCCAACGCTAGGCGAAGTGGCTCTGAGCCATCGTCAGCCAGGCACGGAAGTGTCGCATCACTCGAAAAATGACCCCAATGTGGCTCAACGCGCTGGATGTTTTCTACGCGGGTCAACGACACAATCTGGACCGCGTGTGCTTGGCCATAGATGAGACGAAACTTTTCGACACGGAGTCCTACGGTGCAACAGCCACTTACCCCCTTGGTTCAAGAGGTCGCGGCGTTGCTCAAGCAGTCGGGACAGCGGGTCGTCTTTGCGGAAAGCTGCACCGCGGGATTGGTCGCAGCGTCACTCGCGCGGGTGCCGGGAATCTCAGAGCATCTTTGCGGATCAGCCGTGGTGTACAGGCTGGACACGAAATCGAAGTGGCTCGAAATTCCGGCGGTTCTGTTGAACGATCCCGGCCCCGTCAGTGAAGTCGTCGCGTCACTGATGGCTGAGCGAGTGCTGGCCCTCACCCCGGAAGCCGACTTCGCGGTGTCGATTACCGGGCACCTCGGGCCGAGTGCGCCGAGTGATTTGGATGGCGTCGTCTACATCGGAGTTGCGCGGCGGGAAGCGCCCAATGGCACTGACTTTACCTCAGTAACCCGCAGCGTAAGCGAGGGAAACAAGGGGAAACGCCTCATGTCATTGCCCTCGCTCACGCTGCGGGTTAGTAAAGTCAGTGCCATTGGGGAAGCGCCACCTGCTCACGGCTGCGAGCGGACTCAGGTCACTCGGCATCAACTGCCGCTCGAACAGAAAAACGCTCCGCTCATACCGAGCGCCTACCCCGGTGAAACCCTGCGCGAGCAGCGGCAATGGGCCGCCGTTGAACTCGTACTGGCCACCGTTCGTGACTTGTTTCACACGAGCGGTTTGGCAGGCTTGTAACCTGCTCGCTCTGCGTTCGCTCATGTCACTGGCAGGCCACAGACTTTCCCGGCGCGGCCGCTGGCCGCAACCCAAATTGAACAGCAGGAAACGAAGGGAACGAAGCAAAGAGTTCTTGAACGCGAGGTTTGGGCGATGACAACCAACGGCGATTGCCCCGTCTGCACTTCGTTCCCTTCGTTTGCTTCTGTTCAAAATCTTCGCGCCCGGCGAAGAAACGAAACGTGAGTAGTACAAAATCACTCGACCAAAGGCTTCTCATACGGCACCGCAACCTCAGGAGCTGGCGTCGCTGGAATCGGCGATCCCGCAGCCAAAAAAGCAGTCCCAGGGTACGAGTAGGGGTAGCTGGTTGGATACAGGTTGCAGTCGTCGTAGCGTCCCCAAACTCCTTCACGACAACAGTACCAGCTTCGCTGTCGGCCTTGGGTGCCAACCCAATCGGGCTTGCCAGCGCGGCTGATGTCCCAGCGCGGGCGATACCAATTGTCGAAGTACAGATGGGAATCACTGATGTCATCGACGGCATTTGCATACGGATTCAAGAGCGGACAGCAGCGACATCCTGACGAAAGTCCACTCGCGACCAGCATGCTCACCACCAGCCAGAGCCTTCGCATCGCCTGCCCTCATTGGAACGGTGGGGTGAATTGCAGGACACGCACAAACGTCCTCGTACTCTCGCGCCCACTGCCATCGACCGCCCGCGCGTGCCGACTTGAGTGGTTGTCCCGGTTGAATCAGCCGTTCTTGTGTAATGCCGCCGCTTTGTCACCGCGACTGCTGTTCGACCGTCCGCATTGAATGGAGTACGCAATCAGCGGGGACTATGATGTCGCCCGTTGTCGAAGTCCGGCTTATACCTCACGCGGCACAATGTGAGACATTTCCGAGCGGGGCGGCGTCAGCCCCCGGTTCTTCGAGCGAAGGGCTAACGCCCAAGAACCGGGGGG
>JAYTGQ010000030.1:0-2918 GCA_043733345.1 Schlesneria sp. | reverse complement strand
AAGCCGCTCCTGCGGGACGAGATCTGGGTGAAACTGTGGGGCAACCTGTCGTTCAATCCGATCTCGGCGCTGACCCATGCGACGTTGGACGTGCTGTGCACCGACCCCGGCACCCGCGCGGTGGCGCGTCGCATGATGCTTGAGGCCCAAGCGGTTGCCGAGGCGCTGGGCGTGACCTTTCCCATCGATGTCGAGCGCCGGATTGACGGCGGCGCCGCGGTTGGCGCGCATCGCACCTCGATGTTGTCCCAAGGTAGCCCGTCTGTTCAGTCGCGGGAAGCGTGGGGAGTGGCCTCGTGGGGGAGGCTTTTCGCCAGCCGAACGAGCATCTGTTGCGAGGCTGATCCGGACGCAGAGACCGCAAACACGCGGGCATCGGGGCTGGTGATCTCGATCTGGATCGTGAGCACATCGCGCGGCATCAAGTGGCTCACACGATCCGCCCATTCGACGAGTGCGATGCCGTCGCGGGCGAACAACTCATCCAGTCCGAGATCGAGGAACTCGTCGGGATCGCGCAGCCGGTACGTGTCGCAGTGACGCAGCGGGACTCGCCCGGCGTACTCTTGAATGAGTGTGAACGTCGGGCTGCTGACCTCATCGGCGGGAACACCGAGCGCGGCGGCGATCGCTTTGACCAGCAGTGTCTTTCCCGCGCCGAGGTCTCCCACCAACGCCACGATCGCACCGGGAGCAAGGACCGATGCGAGCCGTTCGCCGAACTCGCGTGTGTCGCGCTCGGAACCGGCAGCCAGAAGCAACTGGCGCTCGTCATGCTGCTGAAGGGTAAGCATGCTGCCTCCACCACGAGAGTGCGTTCAGGAAGATCGGTCGTCGATGAACGGTTGCTCATTTCACGTCGCCGAAGCAGTAGAGCGCCTTCGCCGTGCGAACGTAGATCCGGCCATCGAGAATCGCGGGAGTTGAGTAAACATCCTCTTTGAATTCGGCCGTGTGCAGCACTTCACACTTGTCAGTCGCACTGACGACCGTGAGGCGGCCTTGTTCGTCGAACAGATAGACCTTGCCGTCGCCTGCCACGGGCGAGGCATAATAATCGTCACTCGCTTCCAGTCGTTGCTGCTTCGTCGGCTTGCCGGTGTTGGCATTCAGACACTGCAAGAGGCCGCCGTCTTTGATCGTGAAGAGCAAGCCGTTCACCAGGACCGGTGACGCGCAGAACGGGATCAGCTTGGGATGCTTCCAGCGCAGATGCGTTTCGGTCGCATCCCCTTTCGCTCCCTGTTTGATGCTGATGACGAGGTTCTTACCGTCGTTCATGAGTCCGCGAAATTGTTCGTACTCGCTCTTGGTGACGTGACCGTTCTTGTCGCGATCGACCTGCGAGTACCGCTGCAACACGGCTCCCTTTTCGAGTTCCTGCTCTTCGAGCGTTCCGCTCTGGTCGGCATCGCGCAGTGAGGCGACATCGTCGAACGGCTCGATGCGGATCGGCTCGTTCTCATCGCCACCGGCCGCCCAGCCCGCGATGTAGAGGTTTCCGTCCTCGCCGACTGACGGCGTACACGACACCGAGCGCGAGATGCCGCGCACGGTCCACGCTTCTTTGCCGGTCTCCAGATCGTAGCCGACGACGCGCAAGGTCGCGGCGATGACGACTTGCGGGCGGCCTTCGTTGAGCCACAGCACCGGCGAGCTGGCGTTACGAGGGAACTCGGAGCGATCCGTTTTCCAAAGTGGCTCACCGGATTTCTTGTCGAACGCCATCACGAACGATCCGACATCGTGGTCTTGGCAAAGGATGATTCGATCGCCAACCAGGATCGGCGAACTGGAGGCTCCGAAATCGTTGACGAACGGTCCCATCGGCCGCTTCCACAGCAGCTTGCCACTGTGGTCGTAGCAATGGAGACCGCTCGAGCCGAAGAAACTGATGACCCGTTCACCGTCCGCGCACGGACTCGATTGCGCGTGACTGCCAATGCGGTGGATCGGTTCGAGTTTCTCGTAATGAGCCTCGGCCTCCCACTGCATTTTGCCGGTCGCTCGGTCGAGGCAGATCGTGAAGAGCTGCTTGTCGCGCACCGCCGTCGCGAAGATGCGGTTGCCCACGATCACGGAGGACGAGTGACCGGGAGCCAGCTCGGTTCGCCAGAGAACATTCTTCTCGGGACCGATCTCCGTCGGCAGCTGATCCTGAGTCGCAGCGACTCCCGTCCCGAGCGACCCGCGAAACTGAGTCCAATCACCCGCGAAGGCTGTTGCCAATTGAAGAACACCAAACGACAGCATTGCCGCTAAAAAAAAAATCACACGAGAAAGTAGTCGAAGCATGGTGAGGTCTCTGGAGAGTTGAGAGTAATGTCGTTCGAGGGGATTTGAGAGTAGAACACATTTAAAAACTAGCCCGACGTGCGAACGCGGGCTTCGCGGTCATCGAACGTTCAGCCCTCGCTTGCGCGTTTTGAAGTCGCGCTCTTTGGTTCTGGATTTAAGCGGGGGTTCTGTATTCCTTGGATAAGGCGGCGGCGAGGAGGCGTTTGAGCTTTGGGATGCCGCCGGCGGATTTCAGGCGGTCGGCGAGGTATTTCCGTTCGCGGCCGGCAGACTCCTGCCGGAACGCCGAGCAGAGCGGGCGCAACGCCGAGCAGAGACCGTGCAGGCGTTGGCTCTGCCACCAGCGGCGGGCGTCCGGGGGCGCGGCGGTCGGTCAGGTGTTTCGCGCGTTCGTACTCCAAGAACAGGACCGTCGCGAGGGCGATCTCGGCCCAGGCTCGAACCGCCGCGAAATCTTGGAAGCGGTACTGGTGGAAGCCGAGCGTGGACTTCCGTTCCTGGAAGAACAGTTCGATCTGCCAGCGCAGCGAATCGAGTTCGATCACTTCGGTGACACTCATTCCCGTGGCGTTGGTCAGCAGGATTTTCACATCGTCGGGCGTCGCTGTTTTGAGGTGTGG
>JAYTGQ010000029.1:0-2923 GCA_043733345.1 Schlesneria sp. | reverse complement strand
CCATCAGCCGCTGGGCGCTAGCCCACGGTTAGAACCGGACGCTAGCGCGTTCCGGCTGATTTGCTGAACCCGAAAATTAAGACGTGACGCGGCACTAGTCTGTGTTGCGAAGAACGGTCTCTCGCTCTCGCGGTTCTGCAACCGCGATCACCGGAACAAATGCGGCACGAAGCGGCTCATGTTGTGAGTGATGCGGGAGCGGTCCTCGCGGATGCCGAGGCCGCACGCTTCGCCCCCCACGATCCAACTGCCAATGACCGGGAAGTTGCCCGAGAAGTCGGGTAGCTCGCGGTACTGTTGGAAGACGACGGGGCCGTCGGCGTAGGGGCCGGTCGTGCCGTCAATCTGTCGGCCGTCACGCACGATCGTGACGTTGCTCCCTTCGCGCGAGAGGCACGGCTTGCGCACATGCGACGGGCCGAGTGGCTCGTAGGCGGCGGGGAGCAAATACGGTGAGTCGGGGAACAGCTCCCACAGCACGACGAGCAGCGACTTGTTGCTGAGCAGCATCTTCCACGGCGGTTCGATCCACCGCGTGGGCGTTCGCGCGAGGTGTGATCCGAACTCTTCGCGCACCAGCCACTCCCACGGGTAGAGCTTGAACAGCGTGTGGATCGGCGTCTGAGCCTCATCGACGAACTGGTTCGTCCCCGCGTCGAACGCGATCTGCTCGATGGGGATGTAGGCGGTCGTCCAGCCCGCTTGTGCCGCCGTGTCCTGAAGGTAGCGCACGTTGCCGAAGTCTTCGTCGTGGTCTTCGACGGACGCGAAGTGGAGGGGACCGCGCAAGGCTTGACGCAACTCAGCCCACGTTGCGACGAGCCGTTCGTGAATGCTGTTGAATTGGTCCGCGTGGCGATTCACATCTTGCAGCCAGAACCACTGGATGGCCCCCGCCTCGAACAACGAGGTCGGCGTGTCGGCGTTGTATTCGAGCATCTGCGGCGGACGAACGCCGTCGTAGACGAGATCGAAGCGTCCGAAGAGGCTCGGGTCGTCGCGGTCCCAGCTGGAACGAACCCATTCGTGCAGCGCGGCGGGGATCTGGAACTCGTCGAGCCGGTCTTCATCGAGGACGTGTTGCACGGCTTCAATGCTCATCGCGTGGAGGTCGTTCGTGGCCGCTTCGAGCGTGTCGACCTGCCGCGCGGTGAACTCGTAGTACGCCGATTCGTCCCAGTAGAGATCGCCGTCGATCGTGTGATAGTCGAGGCCCTGATCTTCGACGATCCGCTGCCAGTCGAGTCGCGGCGCGATCTGCTTGCGATACATCACGACCCTCCCGAAACCGCATGTCCTGTCGAGCCGAAGCCGTGACTGCTGGTGTGCGACGAAGTGCTGTGCGAGGTCGTCGAGTGCGGCGTGGGCGAATGACTCGGCGTGACGTGGGGCGAGGTTGAGTGAGTTCTCGCGTGCGACGGGATCGGGGGCGGAGTGACATGTGATGAGTGGCTCGGGATCGCCGGCGGCATGACGTGCGAAGGACCGCGCGGCACCGACGACGCGGTCCCCGGACGAGATTGCGGGCCGGGGTAATAAGTCGGCGCGGACGGTCGCGCCATCGTCCCCCAGAAGATCATCGGCCAGAGTGATGAACCACGGTGATAGTGGTGGCTCGAGTGGCTAGTCCCATGATTCTGAGTCGCTGCCGTTTGACCCGCGACGCCCGCAGGTTGCTCTTCGCCCGGTTCCTTTTCCAAATCGACTTGGGCCTCAAACGAGTCGGCCGGAGGAGGCACGGGTGGAGCCTGCGAGCAGCCGACTCCCAATGCGGCCGATCCCAGCAACGTGAGGACAACGCGCGAACTTTTCTTGGGCATGGATTCAATCCGGTTTGAGGTGAACTTGGAAACTTGCGTTTGTACTTGCTGACCACCGGCTCCATCACACTATTGACTACCAGCCGCCGGTTCATGCAGCACTTGTTTCCCGCAAAATCCACAGTTACGTGTTGCGATTACTAAATGCTGAATCTGGCTAAGGCGCTTCCTGCAGTGGGGACAATGCAGATCTTCGTCACGCTTGGAGTGCCTCTCGACGAGACAAATACCAACAAGCATCACCAGCACTATCGGGAACGGCGTCATTCCGAGCAATAATTCCGCCGCCACCTCGTCAAATTGGGCGACATAGAATCCACGAATCGAATCACGGAATGGAATTACGATCGCTAAGCAGCCAAAAACAGTTGCAGAGGTGGCTATTGCGAGTCGCAGCATACGTTTTGTGTAGCGGCTGGTCGCATTGTTGAATTGCTCTATTGTGATCACAACGGCACCTTCCGACTGAGTTCATAAATATCATCCGCCAACGACTGCCCGACGCGAGATCGGGCGGTGCTGACCACACGAAAAGAAGTTGCGGAACCACGTCTAGAGCCGTCACGACATCGAATGCACGATGATCCAACTCACCGACAGCATCATCGCGGCGACGACGATGGCCACGGCGTAATTTCCTTCGGAGAGTTGTTTCTCCACGTCGAGTCGCCCGGTGATCCACTCGAATCCCTTGAAGCCGACCAGCAGCAACACGATTCCCAACAGTCCGAACACGGCGGTCCCCGCGATGGCATACGTGAGGTTTTGCGACCACACGGCAAAGTCGGCAGCCAAGACGGGGGCGAACGGGGTTAGCGAGAGACTCATCATGAATGCTCCAGAGAAAGTGGGACGAGGAACGTGGCCGAGATTGCCGGTGGGAAGTGGCCCGCGAACGGAAAGACCGCACACCAGATCACGCCTATTTTTCGACGCGAGCAAGATACAGACTTGCCCGGCAAAAGCTCAGGCCACATTGTGTTCGCGGCTTGAAGCCCCAGAGAGAAGTCCGGCTTAGCAGCCTGTTGAAAAAGGGAGGGCGAGGCTCCCGCCGAGCCGTGTGCGTGAGGAAAGTCGCTTGTTTCTCGCGGCTCGGCAGGAGC
>JAYTGQ010000028.1:0-2924 GCA_043733345.1 Schlesneria sp. | reverse complement strand
AGGGCGAGGCTCCTGCCGAGCCGCGAGAAACAAGCGACTTTCCTCACGCACATGGCTCGGCGGGAGCCTCGCCCTCCCTTTTTCAACAGGCTGCTAGGGGCGGTGCAGAATTGAATTCCGAGATTTCTACGTTGGACCACACGATCACTCTCACAGACTCTCGGGAGTAAAACATGCACCAGACTTCCGAAACGCTGAGGACGCGGAGATCGCAGAGAAATCGAGGAACACCATCCCGATGAACTTCCAATCTCCGCGTCTTCTGCGCTCTCTGCGTTTCTAACCTCGGTGATTGCTCCCAAAAACTCGCGGAAGTAAAAAATGCACAGCCCCTTACGGATGACATTCCCAAACTCATCCCCGACTGAGGTTGGGAAACAAAAAAAGGACTCGGAGCGATCTGCTCCAAGTCCTGTTCTTAAATCCGATTCCGCATCACTCGCAATGTGGTGCCGAAGAGTTGCCCGACCAGGATTTGAACCTGGACAAACAGAATCAAAATCTGTTGTGCTAACCGTTACACTATCGGGCAATTTTCTGCTGGCGAGCCTGTTCCAATCAGGCCCGCCAGCCACAGCGGGGCGGAGTGTATCGGAAGCCTTCCCACGCTCGCAAGCCCTCATTTCACAGTGGCGCTTGCCGGTTTGTTGGAGCGACGGCTACGATCCCCGCCCTTCCTGATCCTGCTCTGAAGACTCTCCTAACCAAGGCTTTTTCTCATGGTGCTGCGTCCCTTTCGGACTCTGCCGCTTGTCGCGGGAATCGCGTTCGTGGTTGTCGCTTCCACTCTCGTGTCCTTCGCTGCCGAGCTGACACCGCCGCGCGTGCCGGGGTTCGAGCGGTTCTACACCGCGCCGCTGATGACGCTGGATGAAGAGGTCATCCCGGTCGAGGCCATCACGGGGGGAAGACTGCTGCTGGGCGAGTTGAATTGTCTGAGTTGTCACTTGGCGGAGAGTGAGATCAAGGAAGTTGTCTCGACGAAGCAGGCTCCGATTCTGGATGACATCGGGCAGCGGGCGCGAGTCGATTGGCTGCGCGAGTACCTCGCCAAGCCCCACTCGGTCAAACCGGGGACGACGATGCCCGACGTGATCGCCGCGCTGCCCGAAGCGGATCGCGCGGGAGCGGTCGAGGCGCTCGTTCACTTGCTCGCGACGACCGGTAGCGTGACCGAGTCGCATCTGGATCGCGGGGCGGCCAAAAAGGGAGCGGCCACGTTTCAGAAGGCGGGCTGTGCGGCGTGTCATGCGCCGCTGGAAGACAAGCCGGGCGATGGCAAGTTGGCCGACTTGGCCACGACGATCCCCTTGCCCGACATCGGGAAGAAGTATTCGGTACCGAGCCTCATGGCGTTTCTGAAAGACCCGCTCAAGGTACGGCCATCGGGACGAATGCCCGCGCTGGGGCTGAAGGATGAGGAGTACCGCGACATCGCCCAGCATTTCGTCGATGCGGTCGAACTGTCTCCCAACGTGAAGTACGCCGTCTATGAAGTGGCGGGCAACGACTTCCCCAACTACGAGAAGCTCACGCCCCACTCGACGGGAACGTGTGCCGGGTTCGATCTCACGGTCGCGGGGCGTCAGAACAATTTTGCTGTTCGCTTCACGACGTTCCTCAAGATCACCAAACCGGGTCAGTATCAGATTCATCTCGGTTCGGACGACGGCAGCCGAGCGTATGTCGGGAAGGAGCTGATCGTCGATAACGGCGGCGTCCATCCGCATTCGTCGAAGTCGGGCAAGGTCATCCTCGACGTGGGCTTTCATCCGCTCATCGTCGATTACTTCCAAGGAGGGGGCGAATGGACGCTCGATGTCGATCTGTCGGGCGGCGGACTGAAGCAGCAACCGCTGGCGAACTTCGCGTTCCTGGAAGCGAAAGACTCGGCCGTCGCGAGCGACACGGGACCGAAGTCGGACAAGGCCGCTTTAACAATTGATGCGGCTCTGGCCGACAAGGGTCGTGCGTTGTTCGGGTCGCTCGGGTGCGCGGCGTGTCACCAGTTGAAAGAGGAGGGCAAGCAAGTCATCTCGACGTTGAAGGCGAAGTCGCTGAAAGACCTCGCCCTAAACGACAAGCGCGGCGCGAGCGGTTGTCTCGCCGAGAACGTGGCGACGAACGGTGCCGCCAACGTGCCGCGATACGGATTGAGTGCCAAGCAGCGCGCGGCGCTGGTCGCAGTGATCGCCTCTTCAAAGACCGACGCCGGGACAAAGGAATCGCCCGCCGAAAAAAACCATCGGACGTTCGCGTCGCTCAATTGCTACGCCTGTCACAAGCGAGGGCAACTCGGCGGGGTCGAGAAGGAGCGCGATCCCTTCTTCGAGACGACGCAGAAGGAGATGGGAGACGAAGGCCGTCTGCCACCGCAGCTCACGGGAGTCGGCGACAAGCTGCGGCCCGAGTTCCTCAAGCACGTCCTCAACAATGGGGGCGAGGATCGCAAATTTTACATGCTCGCGAAGATGCCGAAGTTTGGTGGAGCGAACATCAACCCGCTGGCCGAACAACTGACGGCTCTCGACACGAAGAACGATCCGCTGCCGCAGCGCGAGTACCCCGAACCCGAATACCGCACGAAAGCCGCCGGGCGGCATCTGGTCGGCGGGCAAGCCCTCTCGTGCATCAAGTGCCACGACTTCAACGAGCATCCCTCGACCGGCATCCGCGCGATCAATCTCACCCGGATGACGGCGCGGCTGCGGCCCGAATGGTTCGACCGGTACATGCGTGATCCGCAGCTCTATCGGCCCGGCACGCGCATGCCCGCCCCGTGGCCGTTTGGTCAGGCGACGATCCGCGACGTGCTGGCGGCCAACGTCGATTTGCAGATCGGTGCGGTCTGGATGTACTTGGCCGATGGAGGCAAGGCGGCGGTCCCGGTCGGTCTGGTGCGCGAGCCAATCGAACTGAAGCCG
>JAYTGQ010000027.1:0-2925 GCA_043733345.1 Schlesneria sp. | reverse complement strand
TAAGCCCCCCGGTTCTTCCAAAGCGGGCTGACGCCCAAGAACCGGGGGGCTTACGCCGCCCCGCTCGGATGTCTCATCACTGACCACGCGGTTAAACGAATATGCAGACCGCTGCCCGCTCACTTCTTGCGGTTCTTCTCCGCGTGCGGATGCGCCTGCTCATACGTGTCCTTGAGCCGCTTCGTGCTGACGTGCGTGTAGATTTGAGTCGTCGTCAGGCTCTTGTGGCCGAGCAGTTCTTGGACGCTGCGCAGGTCGGCACCTCCGTCGAGGAGATGCGTCGCGAACGTATGCCGCAACGTGTGCGGAGTGGTGATCTGGTCGAGGCCCGTGAGGTTCAGATACTTCTCCAACATGCGACCGACGCTGCGCGTGGTGAGTCTCGTGCCGAAGCGGTTCAGGAAGACGGCGACTTGGTCGTCGGACTTCGCATCGGGCGCGGGTTGGCGAACGTCCATCCACTGATTGAGCGCCTTCACGGCATGACGACCGATCGGCGCGATGCGTTCCTTCTTCCCTTTTCCATAGACGCGGACGACGTTCGCGTCGCGGTCCCAATGTTCGATGTCCATGCCGACGAGTTCCGCGACACGCAGTCCCGCCGAGTACATCGTTTCCAAAAGCGCTCGGTCGCGTAGGCCCTCCGCTTCGTTGGCCGGAGGCGATTCGAGCAGTTGTGTGACCTGGTCGATCGTCAGGAAGTGCGGCAGCTTGCGACCGACGCGCGGCGTGCGCAGGGCCTTCGCTGGGTTCGAGGTCACCAGTCCCTCGCGCTGACAGTAGCGGAAGAAGCTGCGCAGCGAAGCGAGGCGCCGCGCGATCGTGGTCTTCGCGTAATCACACTCATGCAGGTAGGCGACGTAGCCGCGCAGCTGCGCGATCTGAAGCTCCGCCGGTGATGAGACCTCGCCCACCCGATCTCGCACGTAATCGAGCAGGCTGCCGAAGTCTTCCGAGTACGACTTGATCGTCAACTCGGACGCATTCCGCTCGATTTTGAGATACCGCAGAAAGCCGTCGATCGCAGCAAACATTGCAGTGCCTCCCAACACCAACCCGCAGCGTCAGCAAGGATGAGTATTTCAAACATACCTCGCGCGGGACAACGTGAGACATTTCTGAGCGGGGCGGCGTCAGCCCCCCGGTTCTTTCAGCGAAGGGCTTACGCCCAAGAATCGGGGGGCTGACGCCGCCCCGCTCGGATGTCTCATCTCTGACCGCGCGAGGTATCAGCGTTTTCAACCCGGTCTTCCGGGTGTGGGCCTCTGCGGCTAGATTCGCGGCTCTCAGCCCCGCGAATGGAGTCGCGTCATGAATCGGTTGCCGTTGGAACTGCCTCACAAATTCGCAAACAACTCGACGAGCGTGCGACGCATCATCGCGTGTTCGTTCATGCTGGCATTCATGCTGAGCGACCGAACGAACACCGCGCTCGCCGACGATCCGCTCGGCCTGCCCGAGGTGACTCACCCGCCGGACAACGCGCCGACTCCCGAGAAGATCGCGCTCGGCAAGCAGCTCTTCTTCGACCCGCGGCTGTCCTCCGATGGACGAGTCTCGTGCGCGACGTGCCATGATCCCCGGCGCGGCTTCGGTGGCGCGGAGCCGTTCTCGGAGGGAGTCGATGAACAACGTGTCGGCCGTCACACGCCGATCCTCATCAACGTGGCTCTCCAGAAGACGCAGATGTGGGACGGCCGCGCGAAGACGTTGGAAACACAGTTACTGTGGCCGTTGCAGGCTCCCGCTGAAATGAACATGCCGCTCAAGCAAGCGGTCTCCGTGTTGAACGGCATCGACGGATATCGCACGCAGTTTCGCCGTGTCTTCAACACGGACGCCACCGGCGACGGACTCCTCAAGGCCATCGCGGCTTACGAACGGACGTTGCTGTCGGGAGACGCTCCTTACGATCGCTATCAGACCGGCGACGACCAGCACGGGATGTCGAAGTCGGCGCTGCGGGGGATGACGCTCTACTTCTTCAAAGCCAACTGCAAGGAGTGCCATCGGCCGCCGAACTTCACCAACGATCAGTTCCACAACATCGGCTTGAGATCAAAGGACCAAGCGCCAGACAAGGACGCCGGCCGGGTGCTTATCAGTGGCAAGGAAGCCGACATCGCGGCCTTCAAGACGCCAACCCTCCGCGACATCAAACTCTCCGCCCCGTACATGCACGACGGCAGCCTGACCACGCTGGAAGAGGTCGTCGAACACTACAACCAAGGGGGCAACCCGCACCCGCAGCTCGACATCGACATGGTGCCGCTCAATCTCACCAGCGAAGAGCAGGTTGATCTGATCGCGTTCCTGAAGGAAGGGCTGTCCGGCCGCATCACCCCCGACACGTCGAAGCCGACGTTGCCGAGATGACGCGAGCAGATCGAGCCGTAGGATGGGCACTCTTGCCCGTCCGCCCTCGACGCCGCGCAACCATTTTTCTGATGGGTTCAAAAGACGGCTGGTTCGGGTCTCAGCGCGGAGGGTGCTACCTGATTTGAACCACGCCCATTTTTCTGCCGCTCTCTTTCTGTCTCTCCTCTTCCTGAAGGGACTGCCAAAGACGAGGAGACAGAAAGAGAGCGGCAGAAAAATGAAGGCTCATCCGGTGTTTCGGGGAGGTCGCAGATTCTGCCCTCCCCGCTGGAATCCGCTTCCTCCGGCGAAAGGGTTTTGAGCGGATCTGGTTTTAGCCCGGAGGGCGGCAGATCGTAGCCCACGGCGTGAGCCGTGGGTCAGTCTGACATCAACGTCGTCAGCCCTGAAAGGGCGACACTTTCGTTGGAAAAGTGCGAGTGTCGCAGGATGCGTCGAACGAAGACGGTGTCGCCCCTCCGGGGCTAGTCGGTGTGTGGGTTCTGTTTCCCACGGCTCACGCCGTGGGCTACGATCTGCCGCCCTCCGGGCTAAAAACAGCCCGTT
>JAYTGQ010000026.1:0-2931 GCA_043733345.1 Schlesneria sp. | reverse complement strand
TGGCATAATCGGTCCAGTGTCACGCGATCCGAACACACTGCTGAAATCGTGATTTACCCTATTTTGTAGGCATTTCAAAGACCTTGAAAGGGGTGGGTCCGCCTTCCCCACCAGCACGGCCAGCAACGGATCGTGACGCAGATCGTTGAGATCGTTGAGATCTTCAGATCCCAGACACAACCCGGACACGCGCTGCCGAATCAGTTCTTCGCCGCAGCCCCCTCTTCGACCGTGTGCTCGATCAACTCTGGATCACGATGATCGACGAAGCCCCGCGCAAACCGCGCGATGATCCCCGACCGGGCCTCGACCTCCCGCAGCAGCAGACCGCCGGCATCCGAAGTGATCGCCCCGCGGTCAAATCGCGCGACCACTTCCCGCCGCCGCAACCCTTGAAACACATACGACTCGACTTGCAACTCACGCGACTCGACCTGACACTCTGTCTGCACGGGACCGCCTCCGTTCGGGTGTGAAATTCCATTTCCGCCCGGACTTACGCCCGCTGAGGCCCCCGTGTTTGCCAGCAGGGTGAGAGATGCGGGTTAGGAGACTGACCGTTTTGTTCAGATTAGGAATCGACAACTGGACTTTGGATTCTGATGATTGAAGCCGTTCAGAGTCTCCTCCAGTCGCCGCTATCAGCAGGACAAATCACATGATGACTTTTCGCAAAGTGGGCGAGTACGTCGCGGCCGAACCTTTCCGACCGTTCCGGCTCAAGATGGCCAGTGGCCAAATGTTCGACATTCGTCATCCTGAGATGATTTTGGTCGGCAAGTCGTCGGTTAATGTCTATACGAGATCGAAGCCCGAATCACCGGCCGAGAACTGGCACGATGTGTCACTGATGTTGATGGAGTCGATCGAACCTATTGATTTGCTATCATCGGCGAGCGTGTGAGCCGCTCTGAGTGAACAATGCCGACGCCCAGCCAACATTCAGAATCCTGATGTCGCTTATAGAACCATGCCAACTCCCGAACGCTCGCTGAACCTGCCGAACGCGATCACGTTTTCGCGGTTGGTGCTGTCGTTGGTGCTGTTTGCCCTGATGCAGGCGGGTGACTACTGGCTGTGGGCGGCCGGGTTGTTCGTGTTTGCTGTGGCGACCGATGTCCTCGATGGCTGGATTGCGAGGAAGTACAAACTCATCACGCAACTCGGTCGGATCATGGACCCGTTCGTGGACAAGTTCATCACCAGCGGGACGTTCTTGTTCCTATTGCCCGTCACTCAACAGTCGGGTGTTACTCCGTGGATGGTCGTCATCGTGCTGGGGCGTGAGATGCTCGTGACCAGCCTGCGCGGATTCCTCGAACAGCGCGGGGCCGACTTCTCGGCGTCGTTTAGCGGGAAGCTCAAGATGTTCCTGCAATGCGTCGCCGCCACAGCCGCGATCCTGTCGATGCACCCGCCGATTGCCGAGTGGTCCGTTGGTGGAGTCGCCTTCAATTCCGTGCGCGATCTACTGCTCTGGTCGATGGTCGCCGTCACGGTCTGGAGCGGCTGGGACTACGTGCAGCGAGCCATCACGCTGCTGCGGGGAGTCGAAGCGAAGTGACCACTCACTCAGACCGCTCGTCCCCTCCCTCTCAAGGCAATCCGCATCCACTGCGCGGCGAGACTGCTGCGACACACGAAGCGGCACTCAACAACGAACCACTGCGTGCAGAGACGTGCCTCCCTGCGTGTCCTGTTTGCGGGGGCGGGTTGATTGAGATTCGCAACAAACGGACGTGCAGCCGCTGCCACACCCACTGCGAAACATGCTGCGAAGGTGGTCGCGGTTAGCAGCACATTGACGAACGTAGGGCAAGCGTCTCGCTTGCCCTACGTTCGACGGCAATCACGGGCAAGCGAGACGCATACCCTACGTTTGTCATCAGGCGGTTAGACGAACGGCACCAGTTGTCGTCCCCAAGCCAGGGGCAGGCACCGCAGAAATCAGGCAACCTCCCACACGAGACCATCATGGAACTCCGCCTGTTCGCTGAACGAGTGCTGTTGTCGCCGTCGCTCGATCAGAAGCTCGATCGCGTGTGTGATCCGTTCACGGACGAGCATCCCGGCGCGGCGTGGCGAGTTGTTGAACCGGCCCGTTCGCCGGACCTCGTGTTCGCGGCGCGACGAGCCGCGCCGGCGATGCCTCACCCCAATACGTTTGTCGATCCGGCCAAGCGGGCCATCGCGCATCACATCATGGCCAACCATGAACTCCAGGCGCTCGAAGTCATGGCGTGGATGCTGCTCGCGTTTCCCGAAGCTCCGCGCGACTTCCGGCTCGGCATGGCGAGGATCATGCAGGACGAACAGCGTCACACACGGATGCACGTCGAACGAGCGGCCGCGCTGGGATTGCGGTTCGGCGATCTTCCCGTGAACGCCTACATCTGGAAGAAGTCGCAGGAGTTCGAGTCAGTCATGGACTACCTCGCCGGACTGCCGCTCACGTTTGAAGGCCGCAACCTCGACCACACGCTCGAATTCGATGAGTACTTCACGGCCGTCCACGACCCCAAGAGCGCGGCGATGATGCAGGCCATTCACCGCGATGAGATCGAACACGTCGCCTTCGGCATGCAGTGGCTGAGAAAACTGAAGCCACCCGAGCTATCCGACTGGGACGCTTACGTGAAGCATCTCCACTTCCCACTGCGGCCCGACAAATCTGTCGGCGATGTCTTCCACGAGGGACCAAGACTGGCGGCTGGCATGACTGAGGACTTCGTCGCGCGACTGCGCGGCGGATAGGCTAACGGCATATATCCCACCATGGTGCAGTCAACAGATCGTAATAGTCTGAGGTTTGAGTACGTGCGACGGTTCGTCCGACATGAACTGCCCTAGAGGCAGCGGGCTTGAATTAGAAACACGGTTGAGGCGATGGCCTTCACATGTTAAATATATAATTCCATTTAACGAGGCATG
>JAYTGQ010000025.1:0-8083 GCA_043733345.1 Schlesneria sp. | reverse complement strand
CGCTAGCCCCGGTTTGTGTCATCCAAACCGGGGCTAGCGCCCTGCGGCTGATCGGGAAGGAAGACATGTGTCGCCCTCCGGGCTGTGAAGCCTGTCGATATTCCCTCCCACGGCTCGCGCCGTGGGCGACCTTCTGCCGCCCTCCGGGCTAATGAGTGCAGTTCCTTCAAAAAATCTCGGCGGGATCGGCGGCCTTCAGTCGTCGCATGGCCAGCAATCCTGACACCGTACACATGGCAAACGTCAGGACAAAAACTTCCAGCGCGCGGTCCCACGTCACGAACATCGGCAGCATCGTCGCGGCTTTGGCGACGCCAAACAGGCACATCGCCAAGAGTGATCCCGGAATGAAGCCGGTTCCCGCCAGAATCAACGCCTCTTGCACGACGACGCCCGCCAGATAGCGATCCGTGTAGCCCATCGCCTTCAATGTTGCGAACTGCGGGAGGTGATTGGAGATGTCCGTGTACAGCACTTGATAGACGATGGCGAAGCCGATCACACAGCCGACGATTGTGCCCAGCGTGAAGACGAAGCCGATCGGAGCGGTCTTCGTCAGGAACGCGTACTCGCGCAGCACCAGTTCATCCGTGGTGAGCACGGTGATCTCGCTGCCGTACATCGCGGCGAGGTCTCGTTGGACCTGCCGATGATCGACGCCCGGCTTCAGCCTCAACACACCGACGTGAACGGTCCCCGAACGCGAGTCGTTCATGATTCGCAGATAGTTGGCGGTGCTGGTGACGAAGTTGCCGTCGGCCTGAAACCCCGCGCCGATCGTCGTGACGGCCGCGATGCGAATCTGTCGGCCGTTGATCTCCGCCACGACCGGCGTCCCTTTGCGAAACGCCGCTCCGACGGGACCGAACTCGGGCCGAGATGCGATGTCGAAGATTCCCGCGTCGGGGGCGAGCGTGGTGTGCAGCACGTCTTCCAATCCCGGTGCC
Organism: Schlesneria sp.; assembly: GCA_043733345.1. Classification (GTDB taxonomy): domain Bacteria; phylum Planctomycetota; class Planctomycetia; order Planctomycetales; family Planctomycetaceae; genus Schlesneria. The sequence continues at coordinate 7,136 of JAYTGQ010000025.1, read as the reverse complement.
TCAAACACCGCGTAGTCCGGCTCCATGCCGAAGACGAACAGCCGCCGCTTCTCACCGTTCCACGGGTTCTTCCACATCGCCATGCCGACGTAGAGGGCGTAAACGCGATCGACCCCGTCATGCCCGAGTCCGCGTGCGATGTGCCGTTTGGCGAACGGTTCGAGCTGCATAAACGTCTTGGTGCTTGGGCTGAGCAACACCAGATCGCCGTGCAGATGCCGGGCAATCGACGTGGCGCTGCGATAGAGGGCGTCAAGAAAGCCGAGCTGCATCCACATCAGCAACACGGACACCACGACCCCCGTCACGGCAACCACAAATTTCGACTTGGAGTGCGTGAGCTGCAGCCACGCGATGGGCAGGTCACGCGGCATCAGGGCACCTCGCCAGCGCGAGTCGGCTGTTGACGAATCGGCGGCTGACCGGGCGTTTGTTGACGGACGGACGAGGCGTCCATCCTACGTGCTTCGCGCTGATCGCTCGTCTCGCCCACATCAATGATGACCTCGACCCGCGCGTTCGAGAGTTGTCGCACCGCTGGCGGAACATCCGACGTGAGCTTCACCCAGACCTCGACCACGCGGGCATCGGTGTCGGCGACGGGATCAATGTTGAAGACATCTTTTCTCTGCACGACGAAGCCCAAGCGTTCGATCGTCCCGGCGACTTCCAGTTTCAATGTCGGGATGCGCACGCGCGCTGACTGTCCAATCGCCAGACGTGCCAGGTCCGCTTCATAGACTTCCGCGATGGCGTACATCTGTTCGATGTCGCCAATGGAGACGACTCCTTTGTCGCCGATCTTTTCACCCGCGCGCGCGTGAACGCGCAGCACAGTCGCAGCCGAAGGGGACCGAATCTCGGTGACCGCGAGGTCCGCCTCAGACTGTTTCACCGCCGCTCGCGCCTCGTCCACCTGACGCTCGGCCACCAGCACGTCGGTCGGGCGCGGCGTCTTCAAGGACTCCAACTGAGCTTCAGACTGCCGCTTGATTTGTACTGCCTGGTTCCACTTGAGCTTCGCCTGCTCCAGCATCGACTGCACGCCCGCCTGTCGTTGACTCAGCGCGTCCTCGCGTTTGAAGTCGGCCTCGGCCTGAGACAACTCCAACTCGTGTCGGGCGATCAGGGCTTCTTGAGCCACGATTTCGGAAGGCTTCGACGGGGAGCGGACTTGTTCGAGTTTCGCTTCGGCCAGAGCCAGCAGCGACTGCGCATGAGCGACTGCTGCGACGCGACGTTCGTGCGAGTCGAGGACCGCGATCACTTCGCCCTCGGCCACACGCTGTCCTTCGACCACGTTCAACTTCGCGATCCGCACGCCGTCGGTCGATGACGGTGCTGCCAGCGAACGAACATCACCGCGCGGAGCCAATCGCCCCCACGCTCCGACATGCGTCAACTCGGCCGCACGCGCGTGAGAGTTCTGCGCCGACGAATCGCTTCGCCACGGCAAAACGCCCGTTCCCACACTGATTGCGACAGCCGTTGCGATCCCCAATAGCAGCCAGACCACCGCGCGGCCCCACCGCTCCGACTCACGCTTGGCCATGATCCGCCTCCCGTTCCAACGCGGCGGCGGGCGGCTTGGAACTCAGTCTGTAAAGCAGCCGCACGATCCGTTCTTCCAAGGGATCATCCTTCGGCAACAGCCCCAGCATCTGCCAGAGCAACAAGCCGTCGAGTGCCATCCACGTCACAACCTGCCACAAGCCATCGGTCGAGTGTTCGATCATCCGCGTCCGCATCTCCGTCGCATGTTGTCGCAGCGGTTCGAGCAGACCGGGATTCACAACCGACGCGGCGATGGCCGCCATCAAGAGTTGCCGCACTTCCGACGCAGGGGCGGCGATGGGAGACGACTTCGACCCGGCTCGCGACTTGGTTCCGGTAGCACTCGCCCGTGATGTCGTCCGTTTGCGCTTCGCCTCGCCCACAGACACGGACACATCGTGACGCAGCTCCGGGAAGGCAACGTCCATCATCGCCCGCACACGCCGTCCCTTCACCACGGGATCATCGGCCGCCACGCGATCCAACTCGCGCAACAGCCGCTGCACGAAGTGGTCCAACATCGCCGTGATGAGCGCATCCTTGGTCGCAAAGTGATGCGTCAGTCCCCCCTTGCTGACTCCCGCTTCTTTCGCGACCGCTTCGAGCGTCATCGCCGCAAAGCCGTCGCGCGTGACGACACGGATCGCCGCATCCAGCAATGTTTCGGGAGCCAGCATGACGGCCACACTCTCCAAGCTCAAACTGCCACGACAAACCACATGGGCGGCATTGCATACCGTCCGGTCGGTTTCTCAGCAAGCCCGCGCGGCGCGATGGCGCGGCATCGAGTTGTTCCATGTAGGGTGGGACAAGCTCGCTTCGAGCGCCGGCCCACCATCAGGAAATCGCGGGAAGTCATGGTGGGCCGGCGCGGCGATGCGCCGCTGGTTCCACCCTACAGGTTTCGCAGCCCCAACAAGGCGACGGCGCGGCATCAGCGTTCGCAGTTTTGCTGGCAGTCGGTCATTGTCGTCGTTAAGTTGCTCCAGCCAGTGATCGGTAAGACAACGACATCATCGACGGGGTCAGCCAAGACCTGCCGGTCACCATGCTCAGTCTCACCTCGCCTACTTCCTGTGGACGCTCTTCACGATGAATCGCCAATTCGCCGTTACGTTCTCTGCAACTCTTCTTTGTGCGATGAGTTCATTCATGGTGTTCGCTGCCGACCAGCCCATTGAATTCAATCGCGACATCCGGCCGATCCTGTCTGACAATTGTTTTGCCTGTCATGGGCCGGATGAGAAGACACGACAGGCGGGGTTGAGGCTGGATGTGGCCGAACACGCCAAGGCGAAGCTGGCTTCGGGTGGCATCGCCCTCGTGCCGGGGAAGCTCGGTGAGAGTGAGTTGGCTCGCCGGATCGGGACCACTGACCCGAGCGAACAGATGCCTCCAATGGACAGCGGCAAGACGCTGACGGCTCGGCAGATCGAACTGCTCAAGCGCTGGATCGAGCAGGGGGCCGAGTACCAGCCGCACTGGTCGTTCGTCGCGCCGCAGCGGCCAGTGATTCCTCCCGTAGGACGGGCACTCTTGCCCGTCCATTCGAGTCAGACGGAAGACAGGACGGGCAAGAGTGCCCATCCTACGGAGCGTGCCGAGTGGCCCCTCAATCCGATCGACAACTTTGTCCTCGCGCGACTCGTGCGTGAGAGCCTTGCACCGTCTCCGCCTGCCGATAAGGAGCGGCTCATCCGTCGAGCCACGCTCGATCTGACGGGTGTTCCGCCGACGATCGGTGACGTGGATGAGTTTCTCGCCGACACTGTGCCCGATGCCTACGAGAAGGTGATTGATCGGCTGCTGGCTTCGCCGCGCTACGGTGAACGGATGACGCTCGACTGGCTCGATGCGGCCCGTTACGCCGACACGCACGGCTTCAACAACGACACGACTCGGTACATGTGGCGGTGGCGAGACTGGACGATCAACGCCTTCAACAGCGGGATGCCGTTCGATCAGTTTGTCACCGAGCAACTTGCGGGAGACCTGCTGCCGAACCCGACGCTCGACCAGCGAATCGCGACCGGCTTCAACCGCAACCACGTCATCAATTCTGAAGGAGGCATCATCCCCGAGGAGTACCGCGTCGAGTACGTCGCCGATCGCGTTCACACGACGGCGACGATCCTGATGGGCCTGTCGCTGGGTTGTGCCCGCTGTCACGATCACAAGTTCGACCCGCTCACGCAGCGCGAGTACTACCAATTCTTCGCCTTCTTCAATCAACTCAATGAACAGGGAGAGGCGGGCCGAGTCGGCAACGCCGAGCCGACGATCAAAGCTCCCACCCCCGAGCAACTCGATCGACAGACCGCCTTGGCTCGACAACTCGCCTCACTCGACGACACGCTCAAACAACGCATCACCCGCGCGATCGAGACGATGCCCGAGTGGGAACCGAAGCTGCGCGAAGCCGCCTCGTCGGGTGGAGCCGCTCCGGTTCCACTGCTCCACTGGACGCTGAATGAGACGACCGGGAGCGAACTCAGCGAACAGCGCGATCCGACGCGCAAAGGTCAGGTCGTCGGCAAGGCCGAATGGACGGCGGGCAAGCTGGACGGAGCACTCAAGTTCGACGGGAACACCCACGTCGAAGCGGGCGATCTCGCGAACTTCGACCGGACGGACAAGTTTTCGTTCGGCGCGTGGGTCAACGTGGCGGACAAAGAGGCGGCGACCGTTCTCTCGCGCATGGATGACGCGACGGCGTTCCGCGGCTACGACCTGCTGTTGGTGGGAGGCAAGCTGACGGCCCATCTCGTCTACCGCTGGCCGGACGAAGCGCTGCACGTCGTCTCGAAGATTGAAGTCCCTCTCGGCAAGTGGACGCACGTTTTCGCGACCTATGACGGCTCCTCGAAGGCCGAGGGCTTCCAGCTCTACATCGACGGCAAACGAGCGGACGTGGAGATCACGAACAACCTGCTCACCGCCTCGCCCAAGACGACGAAGCCGCTCCGCATCGGACGCCGCACCGACGGCGCACCGTTTCGAGGGTTGATTGACGAGGTCCGCATTTACGACCGTGAATTGTCGGCGGCCGAAGTGAGTGCCGTCACCGAATCCGACAGCCTGCGCGACCTGTTGGCTATCGCGCCAGACAAGCGCACGCCCGAACAGACGCAAGCCGTCGTGAAGGCATTTCTCTCTCGACCCGCAACGGACGTCAGTCCCGACAAGAGTCCCAACAGTTCCTCTGAGCGGGGTGGCGTAAGCCCCCCGGTTCCTGACTCCTCGGTTTCGAGTAAGAGGGCTGACGCCCAAGCACCAGGGGGCTTACGCCACCCCGCTCAGAACGAAGACAAATGGGACGGCGATCAAGCTCGTGCCGACTATCAGCGTCTCGTCAAAGAGCGGGCCGACACCGACAAGCAGCGGGCTGATTTGGAGCAGGCGTTTCCGTCGGCGATGGTCATGCTCGAAATGCCCTCGCCGCGCAAGACGTTCGTCCTCAAGCGAGGCCAGTACGACGCCCCTTCCGACGAAGTCCAACCCGATGTCCCCGCCAGCCTGCCGCCGTTTCCGCAGGACGCAGCACGCAATCGACTCGGCCTCGCGCAGTGGCTGCTCGCGCCGAACCATCCACTGACCAGCCGCGTCGCCGTGAATCGAGCCTGGAGCCAGTTCTTCGGCGCGGGACTCGTCGAAACAGTGGAAGACTTCGGCTCACAAGGCCAATGGCCGAGTGATTTGGAGTTGCTCGACTGGCTGGCGGTGGAGTTTGGCGAAGAGTCGAGAGCTGAGAGTCGAGTGACGAGAGCCAGATCAGCGGGGGCGAGTCAGACGGCTGCTTCTGGCTCTCGTCACTCGACTCTCAACTCTCGACTCCCCTGGGACACCAAGCGTCTCCATCGCCTGATCGTCACTTCGGCCACGTATCGGCAGTCGTCGCGCGTGACGAAGGAACTTCAAGAACGTGACCCAGCCAACAAGTTGCTCGCGCGCGGACCGCGCTTCCGATTGCAGGCCGAGACGATACGAGACAACGCCTTGGCTGTGGCCGGGTTACTCAGCGACCGATTCGGCGGGCCGAGCGTTTCGCCGTATCAGCCGGCCAACTTGTGGGACGATGTCGCCGTGGGAGCCGACTACGAGGGAACCGTCTACAAGCAGGACAAGGGCGAGGGCCTCTATCGCCGCAGCATGTACACGTTCTGGAAACGGACCTGCCCGCCGCCGGGCCTCAACACGTTCGACGCTCCCGAACGCGAAGTCTGCACGTCGCGCCGGTCGAGAACCAACACGCCGCTGCAGGCCCTCGTCTTGATGAACGACCCCACGTACCTCGAAGCCGCTCGCAAGCTGGCCGAGCGCGCGATGCTGGAAGGGGGCGAGTCACCGACATCACGCCTCACCTTCGCCTTCCGTCTCGCTCTCTCCCGTGCGCCGTCTCCCGCCGAAGCTGCCGTCCTGCTGAAGGCCCATCAACAACGACTGGCCAAGTACCAGCAAGACCCCGCCGCTGCGAAGGCCCTGCTCTCGCACGGCGACTCCCCGCGCAACGAGTCTCTCGACGAACCCGACCTCGCCGCGTGGACCGCCGTGATGAGCTTGATCCTGAACCTCGACGAAACCATCACGAAGGGCTGACTTGATTAACAAGCCCGACGCGCAAGCGAGGGCTTCGCATTCAGTCGCGGTTGGCCCTCGTTCCCGGAGATCAAAGAGAAGAGATCGAAGAGAAGAGGGTACAAGACCGAGTTTTGCCTTCCCGACTAATCACGCTTGGCCCTCGCTTGCGCGTCGGGCTTGTCACGGAAGATCGTTCTGAGGAATGTCACATGTCCGAACCACTCGCATTCCTGCTCACGTGGACGACGTATGGAACGTGGCTGCGTGGTGATCGTCGTGGCTGGGTGGAAGAGAAAAAGGGCCATCAACAACCGAACGAAGAACTTTACAACCGACAACGCCTGCTGGAGACACCTTGCGTATTGGACTCGCCACAGCGGGAAATCGTCGAACAGACAATCCACGATCACTGTCGCATTCGTGGCTGGGAGTTATTCGCCGTCAATTGCCGAACGAATCACGTTCATGTCGTCGTAGCCGCGTTTCTCAACCCCGACGATGTGATGGGGTAATTCAAAAGTTGGTGTACTCGACGATTGAAAGAACAGCAGATGCGATCTGCACTCAAGCTGATTGTCCGTCGGCGTTGGTGGACGGAAGGGGGAAGCACGAGGTATTTGAACGACGACACGGGTTTGGAAGCGGCGGTCCTGTATGTGAAAGAGTCTCAGGATCGCCCTCACTAGCCCGACGCGCAAGCAAGGGCTTCGCGCTCAATCACGGTCGTCGCTCGCTCGCTCGCTCGTGAAGATCGAAGAGAAGAACAAGACCGAGTTCTGTCTTGCCGGCTAATCACGCTTAGCCCCAATACCGTTCAATTAGCCATAACGATGGTGTCTGTAAAGCGTTTGGCGAGGCGTGGAGGAGACTTGTGTTTGGTTCGTTTTTTGGGCCATTTGGACATTTTGCGTTTGATGACTCGGGGGTGGATGCGGTTGCGGCGGACGGGGATTTGTTCTTGTTGCAGTTCCCAGATCAGCGCGGTGAACCAGTGGGTGAAGGAC
>JAYTGQ010000024.1:0-2943 GCA_043733345.1 Schlesneria sp. | reverse complement strand
CAACGCCCCGCGCGTCGAGTGACATTGGAGCCTGTTTCCAGCACGACGCGCGGGGCGTTGCCCACGCGGTTAAACGAGTCTTCCACGCTCTGCCATTGATGTCTTGCCCCTTCCGGAGCCGACAACACATAATGCCGCCCGCCCAACAGGCTGCTAACTCTGCTTGCTCCACCCGCCGCTTCCCGCCACGAGGGTCTATCCCGATGAGTCCACTCACTGCGATGAAGAATGAGAATTTGAAGTCGCTCGTTTGTCGGCGCGATCTGCTTAAGGTCGGGCCGCTGGCGTTGTCGGCGTCGGTGCTGCCGGGCTTGTTGGGGGGAACGGCTCGTGGCGAGTTCACTACGTCGCCGACAGCGAAAGCCAAGTCGGTCATCTTTCTGTGGATGGGAGGCGGGGTCACACACATTGATTCTCTCGACCCGAAGCCGGAGGCACCCGAACAGATTCGAGGGACGTTGTCGGCGATCCCGACGGCGCTGCCCGGAGTCTTCTTCAGCGAGACGTGCCCCAACCTAGCCCGCATCGCGAACGAGTTGTCCGTCGTCCGATCGTTCTCGCACGACAGCGACGATCACTTACTCAGTCAGGTCTACACACTGTCGGGTCGGAAGGTGACGCAAGCTCAACTCTTCACCGAGCCGAACATCGGGGCCATCGTCAATTACTTGCTCGGCCCGCGCAATGGCTTGCCCGGCTACATCGCGGTGCCGGGGATCACGCGACCCGGCCCGCCGCCACACAACCTGTTTGTGGGAGGCTGGCTCGGCAACCAGTTCGCTCCGTTCTGTCTCGGTGGTCAGCCCGAGCAGCCCGACTTCACGGTCGGCGAGAAGTCTGAGAACCCGTCGCCGCTCGCCAGTGAAGACCTCAGCCCGCCCGAGTTGCGGTTCCCGAATGAGATGACGATCGGGCGCATCGAACGCCGCAGTCAGCTTCGTGCGAGCCTCGAAGAGACGCTGCGCAACGTCGAGAAGTCCGGTGCCCTGCCCGCGATGGAAGGTCACTACGGCGGAGCATTGAAACTGCTCACGTCGCCTCAAGTGCGCGGGGCCTTCGACATCAACGAGGAATCGGTCACGACGCGCGATGATTATGGCCGGACCAAGATCGGCGGTCGCTGTTTGACGGCGAGGCGACTCGTCGAAGCGGGTGCCCGGTTCGTGATGGTCGATTACGGCTACGACCCGGATTACGGCAACGTGTGGGACATTCACAACGTCCGCGAGCAGAAATTTCCGCACGTCTCCGAGATGTGCAAACGCGGCTACAGCGTGGCGGGGATCGACAAGGCGTTCGCGGCCCTCATCACGGATCTCAAACAACGCGGGCTGCTCGATTCGACGCTGGTCGTCTACCTGACCGAGTTCGGCCGGACGCCCAAGATCAACGCGCTCGGAGGCCGCGATCACTGGGGAGCCTGCGGTTCGATGTTCTTCGCGGGAGCGGGCATCCAAAAGGGACAGGTTGTCGGCACGACCGACAAGCACGCCGCCTATCCCCTTTCGCGCGGCCACGGCCCCGCCGACATCGCCGCCACGATGTACGAATGCCTCGGTATCGAAACCGAGACTCGCGTCCCCGACCGCTTCGGCCGTCCGGTCGCCGTGCTTGAGCATGGTCACGCGATCAGCGAAGTCTTGGCGTGAGCCTGCGGCATTGGATCGCTTGGGCGTCAGCCATGTGTCTTTGGCGTCAGCCATGCTTTCCGAGCGGGGGACGTGAGTCCCCCGGTTCTTTTGTCGCGACCCCAATCGCAGGAAGAACCGGGGGACTTACGTCCCCCGCTCGGAAGTCATCGTCAGAATCGGGGGACTCACGTCCCCCGCTCAGAAAGCCGTTCGCATTGAGTGCCACCACCGATTTTCTGACCACCCTGCGACAGGGCCTCGAGCGCTGCCATCTCCGTGAAGCGTCCGTCCTGATCGGCGTCTCCGGCGGAGCCGATAGCCTGGCTTTGCTGCGCGGTCTCTTCGAGTTGCGGAATGAGTTCGCGCTGTCGCTGCGAGTCGCACACCTCAACCACAAACTGCGCGGAGCGGCCAGCGATGCGGATGCGGCTTGGGTTGAACATCTCGCCATGTCATTGAACCTTCCCGTGGAGATCGGTTCCGTCACCAGCGATCTCACACTCGAACGAGGCGGTGTGGAAGAGGCCGCGCGGGACGCTCGGCATCGGTTCCTGAACGAGACCGCCATGCGACTCAAGTTCAACACGATCGCGCTGGCCCACACGGCCAACGATCAGGTGGAGACCGTGTTGCACCATCTGTTTCGCGGCACGGGGCTGTCCGGGTTGCGAGGCATTCCGTCCGAACGGTCTCTCTCCGAAAACATCCGTCTCGTGCGGCCGATGCTTTCGATCCGCCGTGAATTGGTCGAAGCGTATCTGCGAGAAATTGGACAAGACTTCCGTACCGACGCGACCAACACGGACACGAGCCTCACCCGCAATTGGCTGCGTCACGAGTTGCTGCCTCAACTGCGAAGTCACTTCGGAGAGAAGGTCGATCTCTCACTGACCCGCCTCTCCGAACAAGCGGCTGAGATTGAGACGACGCTCACCACGCTGGCCGCGCGGTTGCTTGATACGGCGTTGCTGGATGCTCAACCGCGCACGGTGCGACTCAACACGCGACCGTTCGCCAACGAGCCGCGTCATCTGGTGCGCGAAGCCTTCGTGCAACTGTGGCAACGCCAAGCGTGGCCGCGCCAAGCGATGGGGCATGCCCACTGGAATCGACTCGCCGACCTGACCACGGCAATCGGCTCCGTCAGCCTGCCGGGAGAGATCGAAGCTTCACACCGCACGAGCGGCTTACTGGTGATCGGCCAGCGGTGAAACGACGCGGCGTAGCCGCAGCCAAAGTAGCCTTCATCGCTCCGCGTGAAGAAAGCCGATGGGGAGTCGATGCGGCTGATGCCAAACGATGCTGGAATCGG
>JAYTGQ010000023.1:0-8119 GCA_043733345.1 Schlesneria sp. | reverse complement strand
AAACGCCCCGCACTTATGCGTGGAATATTCTTTAGATGTTGCGTCGCTGAATTGTTCAACTTGTGAATGGGACATTTTTTTCCGAACGGGCCATACCTGCTACTCAAGCTCGACTACCTGTACCAGGATCACTCCCACCAAATGACGCTCGATACCCTGTCCGTGGAGCATGTTCTACCGCAGTCACCCGCAGGAAGCAGCCAGTGGGTCAAGGACTTCTCGGCGAAGGAACGCGAGGAATGGACGGATCGGCTGGGGAATCTGGTCCTCATCAGTACCAAGAAGAACACATCGCAGGGTCGCCTCGACTATGCCGATAAGAAGGCGAAGTATTTCAAGACGAGCATCAACACCTGCCCGAACTCGCTTCGCGTCCTGCAATCCCCGAAATGGACACTCGCCGAACTCATGGCCAACCATACAGAGGTCATCAAGCAACTTGCGACTCATTACGGTATAGCTCATTAAACTGCAGGTCAGATGAAGAAGGGGTCGGGCGTTCCAATTTCAAAATTGGCCGATCATGCGGCGTCCGATCATCACACCGCTCCCCCGGCCTCGTAGCTGAGTTCGCAAGAACTCAGTTCTTGATGTGAGTCGGGCTGAGTTCTTGCGAACTCAGCTACGGATGAAGAAGGGATCGTAGCTGAATTCGCAAGAATTCAGCCGTGTGGTCCCGCATCACTGAATTCTTGCGAATTCAGCTACGGCTGTGACCAGAGATCACGCGAGACCCCATTCATGAACGCTCCGGATCCCGATCGCATACCACGCGATCACAGCTACCTTCAGCGATTGCCGCCGGAGTACTACCGGGGACAAGCCTACGTCCACTGGTCGCTGACCATCGAAGATCGAGCCACCGGTTGGTTGATCCCGATCCTCTACTACAAGTATCGAGAACTCCTGGCCCACACGATGTTCCGATTTGGACTCTGTTGTCCGATCTATTGCTGCATGCCGGATCATCTGCACCTGTTGTGGGCGGGCCTCTTCGACGACTCCGACCAACGCAAGGCCATGCGCTACTTCCGCCGCCAAATGAATCCGGTGCTCGAAAAACTGCATGTCCGTTTTCAGGTTCAGCCGTACGACCACGTCCTCCGCGATGAGGAACGTGACCGGTCGGCGTTTGAAGATGTGGCGGAATACATCGCGAGAAACCCCGCACGGAAACAGCTCGTCCCGGCGGACGGATTTCGAGCCTATTCCTACACCGGCTGCCTGGTGCCAGGGTATCCGGAACTCAAGCCGTTCGAGGACCAATACTGGGAACGGTTCTGGAGGATTTATTCCCACCTGCGCCAAAACGGCCTGCGTGTCCGCGACTCCGAAGATTCTGCGGACTCCCCCGACAACGAGCCGCCGACCGGGACGACGTAGCTGAATTCGCAAGAATTCAGCACGAAGCGGTCGAAGTCGGACTGGGCAGCGGCTGAATTCTTGCGAATTCAGCTACGTCACTGATGGAGAAGGGGTCGGTTGTTCCAATTTCAAAATTGGCCGAGCCTGCGGCGTCCGATCATCACACCGCTCCCCCGGCCAATTTTGAAATTGGAACGCCCGACCCCAAAACGGGAACGCGACCCCAGAACCGCACGGCTCCTGATCGCAGTGGAACGCTCAGACCAAAGTCCGCCGGACGCCGACCATGCCTCGCTCCCACCGCCTCGACGTTGCCAACGGAGTCCATCACGTCACCCAGCGCGGCCTCGACCGACGAAACATCGTGCTCGATGACGACGACCGCAGTCACTGGTGGCGGCTCTTCGAGCGCGTCGCACGCCGCTGCCGTTGGCGAGTCTTCGCCGTCGCGCTGCTCGACAACCACTTCGATGAAGCAGGGGTCGGGTGTTCAAATTTCAAAATTGGCCGATCATGCGGCGTCCGATCATCACACCGCTCCCCCGGCAAATTTTGAAATTTGAACGCCCGACCCCAGAACCGCACGGCTGCCGATTACTGTGGAGCCGTCAGACGAAAGTTCGCCGGACGCCGACCATGCCTCGCTCCCACCGCCTCGACGTTGCCAACGGGGTCCATCACGTCACCCAGCGCGGCCTCGATCGCCGAAACATCGTGCTCGAGGACGATGAAGATGGGGTCGGGTGTTCCACTTTCAAAATTGGCCGACCCTGCGGCGTCCGATCATCACACCACTCCCCCGGCCAATTTTGAAAGTGGAACGCCCGACCCCAGAACTGAGACACCCCTGTAGGATGGGCACTCCTGCCCGTCCGCTCTTCGCCTTCGCTTTAGACTGTGGACTATCCCGATGCCGACACGGATCGTGTTCGTTGATCCCGCCGAGTTACGCGTGCCCCCTTCGCGGCCGTATGGTGCCGATCCCGGAAAGCTGCACCGGCAGATTGCCGCGTTCGGAATCTCTTTCACAGGAATGCCGAATCCGTGGGTTTTTGAAGGGACGGATGGGTGCTTGATGATTTACAACGGTGTCACTCGCGCCACGCGCATCGCCAAGCTTTCACCCGGAACAGCGATTCGTGTGGAAATCATCGGTCGCTTGAAAGCGCCCCTCGCCGAACGTCCTCGCATTGGAGACTTGTTGCCATGACAGCCGCTCGTCAGCAGATTCTGCACGCCTTGGAAGAATTGAGTGAACTGACCTCCGAAGTCCGCTTCGGTCAACTCATCGCCAACCTCTCGTACCTAGCGCTGGGGCCGACAGCGGAAGCGATTTGGGACATGGAAGACGAGCAATTGCTGGACGCGATCCGCCACCACATCGCGGAACTGTCGCAGCGCCATTCACAAGTTGCCTGATCGAGACGCTGATGCCCAAAGCCGACGCCGAACTGGTTGTGATCGAGAAGTGTTTGATGGTGGGCCGGCGCGGCGAAACGCCGCTGGTCCCACCCTACGGTCCTTTTTCAACAGGCTGCTAAGGCGAGCGGCAAGTGTTCTCATACCCGCAACGTAGGATGGACGCCTCGTCCGTCCGGCCCTCCGGGCAAGCTAGGACGGACGAGGCGTCCATCCTACCGGTAAATCATTTCCTGCCGCTCGCCTAAGTGACCCCCGCCGCGTTCGCCCAGCATTCGAGCAGCGTCAGCCCGAAAACGTGGCAGCAAACGGTGGCTTCGTCATGGCGTTCAGCTTCGCGTTGCCGTGAACTTTTGGGAGAGTCTTGTTAGATTCCCTCGCCTCGCGTCGAGGTCAAATTCAAATGACGGCTCGGCATACTGGTTGCTCGTCGCGAGCGAGCATCTGGGGTTTTTCGCGCTCAAACCTGTTTTTTGGAAGGCAACGTTTCATGAGTGGCAGTGCATCGCGGATCAATGCAATCAATGCAGTCACAAACTTTGAGTCGGCTCCGGCTCCGCTGAACTTCGCCGAGACTTCAGCGGGCGAACTGTTCGGTTGCAATGTGTTCAGCCAAAAGGTGATGAAGGATCGTTTGCCGAAGAGCATCTACAAGTCGGTCTTGAAGACGATTGAGATGGGCGAGCCGCTCGCCGCCGATGTCGCCGATACCGTCGCCGCCGCCATGAAAGATTGGGCCATCGAGAAGGGTGCGTCGCACTACGCTCACGTTTTCCATCCGCTTACCGGTTTGACGGCCGAGAAGCACGACAGCTTCCTCAACCCAGACGGAGCGGGCGGTGCGGTCGCCGAGTTCAGCGGCAGCGCGCTGATCCAAGGCGAACCAGACGCATCGAGCTTCCCCTCGGGCGGCATCCGCGCCACATTTGAAGCACGCGGCTACACCGCTTGGGACGTGACCAGCCCTGCCTACATCCTTGAGAATGCCAACGGTACGACCCTCTGTATCCCAACAGCGTTCTTCTCGTGGACCGGCGAAGTCCTCGACAAGAAGACGCCGCTGCTCCGCTCGATGAAGGCCGTCAATGTCCAAGCTCAACGCATCCTGAAGCTGTTTGGTCACAAGTCGCCCGCGCTCGTTGTCTCGACCTGCGGACCCGAACAGGAATATTTCCTGATCGATCGCAACTTCTTCTTCGCCCGGCCGGATCTGATCAACGCTGGTCGGACGCTGTTCGGTGCGCCTTCCCCGAAAGGTCAAGAGTTCTGCGACCAGTACTTCGGTGCGATCCCCGACCGCGTCCTCGCCTGCATGTTGGACGCCGAGCGTGAGATGTTTAAACTCGGCATTCCAGTTAAGACCCGTCATAACGAAGTGGCTCCGAGCCAGTACGAGATCGCGCCGGTCTACGAGAACGCCAACGTCGCCGCTGACCATCAGCAGCTCACCATGCTGATCTTGAAGAAGGTCGCTCAGAAGCACGGTCTGGAATGCCTGCTGCACGAGAAGCCGTTTGCTGGCGTCAATGGCTCAGGCAAACACTGCAACTGGTCGCTCGGCAACGCGACTCAGGGCAACTTGCTTGAACCGGGTAAGACCCCGCATGAGAACATGCAGTTCCTCGTCTTCTGTGCGGCTGTGATCCGTGCCGTTCACAAGCACGGGACGCTGCTGCGAGCCGTCGTCGCCCACGCGGGCAACGATCATCGCCTGGGTGCGAACGAAGCTCCTCCGGCGATCATCTCGATCTTCCTTGGCGAGCAGCTTTCCAACGTGTTCGATCAGATCAAAGCCAGCGGTTCGGCGGCGACCAGCATTCAACAGGGCATGATGACCGTGGGAGTCGATACGCTCCCACCACTGCCGAAGGATGCGGGAGACCGCAACCGCACCAGTCCGTTCGCCTTCACCGGCAACAAGTTTGAGTTCAGAGCAGTCGGTTCGAGCCAGTCGATGGCCGGACCGCTCGTGGCCTTGAACACGATCATGGCCGAGTCTCTGGACTACTGTGCCACTGAGTTGGAAAAAGCTGCCGGTGCCGCCGATGCGGCCAAATTCGGCGGAGCCGTGCAAGCGCTGCTCAAGTCGATCATCAACGAGCACGGCGCGGTGATCTTCAACGGCGACGGCTACACGGAAGAATGGCAAGCCGAATCGGCGCGACGCGGTCTGCCGAACAAAAAGCAGACGATCGACTCGCTGCCGGACCTCACCGACCCCGCCGTCATGTCGATGATGGAAAAGTACAAGGTGCTGACCCCGCGCGAACTCGAAAGCCGCCGCGAAATCTACTTTGAACAGTACGTCCTCACCCTGAACGTCGAAGCCAAGCTGACGCACGAGATCGCCAAGACGATCATCTACCCGGCAGCCGTTCGTTATCAAAGTGAACTGGCCGCCGCCGCTGGCAACTGCAAAGCGGCCGGTGTTGAGTTCGATCTCTCGTTGCTGACCAAACTCAGCAGCCTGATCAAGTCGCTGAACCAAAGCGTCGCAGTGCTGGAGCATCTGAACGAAGAAGGTGGTCATGGCGGCCATGGCGTCTCGAACCCGCAACAAGCGGCCGAACGCTGTGCCAAAAAGGTCAAGCCCGCGATGGAAGCCGTTCGAGCGGTCGCTGATGAACTCGAAGGGATCGTCGCCGACGACCACTGGCCACTGCCAACCTATCAAGAAATGCTCTTCATCAAGTGATGCCCGTCATCACGAACCCCGTACCGTAGTCCCGTCGCTCCGCCGACGGGATCACTCACGCGGGAAACAAGACCATTCCCATCAACTCATCGCGGCCCGAGGTGCTATCACCTCGGGCCGCTTTCGTTTGATCTGCTCAATCCTCGCCACTTCCGGCCTGTTGACTCGCGATGCGGATGAGAATCTGAAAGACTTCTGACCACGCGGCGAGTTCGTCGCGGGCGGCCCATCGAAATCGGAACGGGCTGCGTTTGTCCTCATCACGGAGAATGACTGCCATGCTGTTGCGTTGTGAGTTGGTAATTGTTGGTCTGGTTTCGCTGATGTCGGTCAGCACAAGTTGGTCTCAGGAGAAGCAGGAAGCCCCCGTCGTGCCGCCGCGTGAGGGGAAGCGGGAGGTGGTCGAGATCTTCAACGGGAAAGACCTCAAGGGCTGGGTTGGCAACGAGAAGCTCTGGTCGGTCAAGGACGGCGTCATCATTGGGAGGAATACGGACGAGGTAAAAGTCAGCACATATCTGCTGACCGAGAAAAGCTACAGCGACTTCCGGCTGACGTTCGACTTCAAACTGGCCGAGTCCGAAATGCACTCGGGCATCGCGCTGTGGGGCCGCATCGCGCCAGACAAAGGCGACCCGCTGACCTACGCCGGGCATCTGGTCATGTTTCCGTCGGGCCACGGGTTCTATGACCTCTACGGCCGCGCGATGATTCACCAGAACAACGAGATCGCTGCACCACTCAGCAAGCAGCATGACTGGAACAACTACGAAATCCTCGCACAGGGGAACCGCATCCGGTTCGTGCTCAACGGCAAACTGGTCTCGGACTGGCGCGAACCGGAACCGGATCGGATCAAAGCCGCCCCGATCGGCCTCCAGTTGCACTCGAACAAGATGCCGCAGGAGGTCCAGTTCAAGAACCTCAAGCTGGAGACGTTCCCCGAGGACAAGCTGCTGACAGTGAAGTGAAGAAGGTGGAGACCCTGTCCTCCAGAATCGACACCGTGAGCAGCCGGAGCCAAGGACCACGGTCAGGAACGGAGCCGCCATCGCTTCATGATCTTCATCATGAACGGATGTCAGCGATGAGCCGGGATTGAGCGCAGCGACACCCCCGGAAGAGTTCGGAGAAACGGATTTGCACCCTGAAGGGATGCAAATCCCATTTTGAAAACCTCCCACCGAAAGTGTCGCTGCGGACATCCTTTCGGGATGAAACCGCAGGCTTCATCCGCTCAACTGTAATCCCGAATCCCCTCAAAACATTGGACGAGCCCGTTTTCGGCTATGCCGTCGATCATGAAGCGATGAATGACGTTTCCGACAGAAGTGGTGAGCCGGGCGGCGTAAGCCCTCGGACTCTTGAGATTGCAGCTAAGAATCCGGGGGCTTACGCCCAATGGCACTCACGTTGTCATTCGCCGACTGAGCGGCAAGGCGCTAGCCGCCGGTTTCTTTGCTTGGAAACACAACTCCATCACTCCATCACTCCATCACTCCATCACACCGGCGGCTAGCGCCTTGCCGCTCAAAGTGAGTGCCATTGGGCTGACGCCGCCCGGTTCACCTGATTTCGACTTTTGTCGGAAACGTCTACTTTGACTTCTGTCGGAGACATCAAGGAATTGCTCGGCACATTCTATCGTGACGGGCAGCTCTACTCGCGCGATGAGGTCCGCGTTTACGACCACGACTTTCCCAGCTTCGCCGAGGGCAAGGTGATTCCCTACGGCATCTACGATGTCGCCGCGAACGCCGCGCATGTGACCATTGGCACCAGCCACGACACCAGCGAGTTCGCCTGCGAATGTCTGGCACTGTGGTGGGAACAGCATGGTCGCGAGCGTTACCCCACGGCCACCAAGTTGCTGCTGTTGTGTGATGGCGGCGGCAGCAACGCTTCGAATCGGTATGTCTTCAAAGAGGCACTGCAACACCTGGCCGACCGGCTGGGCATCGAGATTCGAGTGGCTCACTACCCGCCGTATTGCTCGAAGTACGACCCAATCGAACACCGAGTCTTTCCGCATGTGACGCGTGCCTGCCAAGGCGTGGTGTTCGAGTCGGTAGAACTCGTGAGCGACTTGATCTCGCGGACGCACACGCAAGCGGGCCTGACCGTGACAACCTCGATTCTGAACCGCGTCTTCGAGACCGGCCGCAAAGTCGCTGCTGACTTCCTCGAAAACTGCCGCATCCTCAAAGACACGCTGCTTCCCAAATGGAACTACCGAGCACTCCCAACCTCATCGCCTTAAACTTCGGGAACTTATTGCGATCCCGTTCCTAAACGGCCAGCTCCACCGCGCGCTGCAGGCTAAAATTTTCTGACCCTACCGTTTTCTATGTGTGCGTTTTATAGCCTGCGAGGGACGCGGCGGCTTGGAGATTGTGAAGCCCGTGTGTGTGGTATCGCTTTGGGTTGCGTCGGTGAGCCAAGCCGTCGTGCGGGCGGGGCTGGTTGCTGCGCGGGGCGAACGGACGGAAGTTGTGCCGCAGGACCAGGCCGCGCAGGCGGCGTTCGCCGGAGGCTGGGTGACCGTGCCGGCCGCGGCTGGCATCCAGCGCGCGAGGCAGGCGGTTCATCGGCCGGTCGATCTGGTTGCTCGTGCGATGGCAGCCGGGGTGCGTGTCCCCG
>JAYTGQ010000022.1:0-8144 GCA_043733345.1 Schlesneria sp. | reverse complement strand
CTCCTACGGTAGACCTCGATGCACATCTCACGTGTTGTCGTTACTAACTCCCTGCGGAGTGCAGCCGTTCATACTGCCCGAGCCAACTGATGTGGCCTGTTTTTGTGCCTCGCGCTAGAATCGGCCCCGGTGAATTGGAACCTGTATGAGGGAGTGGCTCTGATGTCCGCGACAAGTGAGATTGCTCCGCAATTGCGGCGTGCGTTGGAAGGTTCGCTGGACGCCTTGAAGCGACTGGCGGGTTCGGAGATTCCCACTGCCATTGTGCGACGGATGCACGAGTTGGGGGAACGCAAGGAGGAGCTTGTCGCCGCCGAGCAGGATGAATATCTGGACTTGGTCAATTTCTGGAAAAGCCGAACGTTGGAGAAGGCGGAAGCGTCGGTCGCGTTGCAGCGGTTGCGTGATGCAGTTCCCGATCTGGGGGCCTGATCGTGAGCGTCGTCTCCGAATCACTTCGTCGCGCTGTCATCAAACGGGCAGGCGAACGATGCGAGTACTGCCTGCTGACCAGTCGATTCCAAGTCGGCGGATTTGAACTGGATCACATCCACCCGGTGAGTCGTGGCGGCCCGAGTTCACTGGAGAACTTGGCGTTTGCGTGCCCGGTCTACAATGTCCACAAGCTGAATCATCTCGACGGCCTGGACGCAACCACGGGTGAAGTCGCGCCGCTGTTTCATCCCCGTCAACAGGTGTGGCACGATCACTTTCAGTGGTCGATTGATTCTCCCTTCGAGACCGTCGGCCTGACGCCGTCCGGTCGCGCGACGATCCAACGCCTGCACATGAACGATCCCGAGATGATCCGCCTGCGAACGCTCTACGCCGAACTCGGGTTCGATTGCACTCGCGCCGATTTTGAATGAGAACCGGCTCGTCAAATCTACGAAGGGGGGACGTGATGGTGAAGCACTGGGCTGTGATTCTCGTCTGGATGCTGGCTTGTGGTGGCATTGTTTCGGCTCAGGAGGTGGATGCCACCAAGAGCAAGGTTGAGTTGGGTTCGAGGACGGCCAAAGGGGGCTTTCAGAACGAGGACGAGATTCGGGACAAGTTCAACAATTGGAAAGCCGACGCGGATGCTCGCGCGTGGCTGGAGGCGATGAAGCATTCCGTGGCCGATGTGAGCAGCGTCTCGGCGACGAAGCCGCATGGAGAGAAAGCGGATGTCGAAGTGACGGTCAAATCGAAGGCTGGAGAATCGAAGACCAGCGAACGAGTCGAACGGATTTCGATCAAGCTGGTCAGCAGTCCGAATGGCTTCAATCAGATCGACAAACGCTGGCTGAAGACTTACGCGGCGATGTGGAAGATGCCGCCCAATGTTGTCGAGGCGTTGAAGCTGTTCGTCGGTGAAACGCCTCCGAGCGAAGGCAGTCGCGACAAGCGGCGAATGTTCCTCAATGAACTGGATCAGAAAGCTCAACAGGCCGTCATCGACTTCTTCACCGCCAACAAGGCCGAGATTGTTTCCGACCTGCTCGCCGGTGATGGCCTTCACGCCTCGGACTGGATGATGGTCATCCATCGCCCCCGACCAGTAACCCGAAACGTGAGTGAGAGCGAGGGGGGCGACAAACCCAAGTGGGTGATCCGGTCCTCCGCAGATGCCATCCAGTTCTACAGCGATGGCCCGGTGGAACTGACTCGGGCAGGAAACCTGAAGCTCGGCCGCATCACCATGCAACGCAAAGGCGGCGACAACGGCCGAGACACCGCCAAGATGCTCCAGTTCAAAATCAACCCGGTTCAACTGTTTGACGCCAAGTAGCGGCAGGGTCATCGCCTTTTCATCGTAGGGTGGGACCAGCTCGCTTCGAGCGCCGGCCCATCCTCTGAAAACGTCGAGAAATCATGATGGGCCAGCGCGTGTGAGGGGTTTCTTCGTTCGCGATACCTCTTGCGGCCCAAGCGGAGAGATTGGCGAGCCGCATGCTGTCAAGCTGCGGATTCTTGGCCGTCGCAGGAAACCCGTGGCCTGACGGCACACGGCTCGCCTCGAACATCTCACTCATCGCCGTGCGAGGCATCGCTTCGGCTTCGGAACACCGTGCGCCACTGGCGAGCGAGTTCACAGATCGCGATGAACCGATGCCGTGATGTACCGCGTCTGGAGTCTGCGGAACGCACCCATTCATGAAGGCCACTTTTTTTGTCGGTGCGTTCCGCAGACTCCACGCACCCTATAGAACTCGACCAGAATCCCCGGTTCTTCGCCGATGCGAACAGCCAATCGCTAACTGTTAAGAAGCACTCTCATGCGCCACGACAATCGAGATACCCATGAACTTCGACCGATCCGCGTGCAGCGGCATTTCACGGGGGCGGCTCCTGGGAGTGTACTGATTCAGGCGGGGAGGACGACGGTCCTATGCACGGCCAGCATCGACAGCACGCTGCCGCCGTGGAAGGCGGCCGCGAATCCGGCGGAAGCGGTGGGATGGCTCACCGCCGAGTACTCGATGCTGCCGGGAAGCACCGCGCCGCGAAAGAAACGCGAGCGGGAGAAGCTGGACGGCCGCTCGTCCGAGATTCAGCGGCTGATCGGCCGCAGCCTGCGCGCGGCGGTCGATTTCAAGGCGCTGGGCGGTCGCACGATCACCATCGATTGCGACGTGCTCGAAGCGGACGGCGGGACGCGCACGCTGAGCATCACCGGCGGATTCATCGCCCTCTGCGACGCCCTCGCCTCGATTCGCGGTGAGCTTCCCGCCGACCGGCCGGTCCTCACCAAGAGCATCGCGGCCGTCAGCGCCGGCGTGTTCGAGGGGACGCCGATCCTGGACCTCGACTACATCGAAGACAGCCAGGCCGAAGTCGATTTGAACGTCGTCATGTCCGGCTCGGGCGAGTTCATCGAAGTGCAGGGCACGGCGGAAGGGAAGCCGTTCTCACGCGAGTTGCTCAACCAACAACTCGACCTCGCCGCCCACGGCATCGCTCAACTGACGCGACTCCAACGCGAGGCTCTCGGCAACGAGTGGCCCTTTGCAACTGTGGGATAAGGCGAGCGGCGAGACTTGATCTACACGGCGCGGCTAACGGCCGCAACCAAAGTAGCCTTCATCGCTCCGCGTGAAGAGAGCCGGGTGCGATTGAACGGCTGTTCCACCAATTCTCACCGCACTCGCGATCGGCTGACTTCACGCGGAGCGATGAAGGCTACTTTGAAGCAGAAGAATTTGCGAAAGCCGACAAGAATCTAAACGTGAGTAGTCCAAAGTAGACGTGTCACTCCGTGATACGAACCGTTCCCGCCACGGAGTGTCGGGTCTACTTTCTCTTGCCGGCCGCTGAAGTCACAAACCTGATCCACATCCCGCTTCATCTCACCACGCGATGGGACTCCCGCACGATGACGATTTTGTCCTCTTCTCCTCCGCCGAGCGGAATGCGCACCGCTTGGTTGGTGGTCGCGCTGCTGGTGCCGGTGGCGCTGCTGAACTATCTCGACCGACAGATGCTCGCGTCGATGAAGGGATCGATGATGGGGGACATCCCCGACATCGCGACCAAAGCCAACTGGGGAATCGTGCTCGGCTGCTTCAAGTGGGTTTATGCGGGCCTCAGTCCCGTCGGCGGCTATGTCGCGGATCGGTCGAGTCGGCGGCATGTGATCGCGCTGAGTCTCTTCGTCTGGTCGGCCGTCACGCTGTTGACGGCTTACGTCACAACGTTTCCTCAGTTGATCGCGGCCCGCGCGTTGATGGGGATCAGTGAAGCGTTCTACATCCCGGCGGCGTTGGCTTTGATCTCCGAGTTCCATTCGAGCCAAACCCGTTCGCGGGCGGTCGGCTTTCACCAGATGGGCATCTACGCCGGGATCATCGTCGGTGGCTTCGCCGGTTTCGTGGCCGAAAGACCGTCGCTCGGTTGGCGTTGGGCGTTCAGCGTTTGCGGGCTGGTCGGCGTGATCTACTCGCTGCCCCTCTTCGCGCTGCTGAAGAACCCGCCGCGCATCGAGGCCGCGTCCACCGAAAGCGTCTCACCGTGGACGGCTCTCCGTGAGTTGCTGACGAACACAGGCTTCCTGCTGCTCGTCGTCTACTTCACGCTTCCCGCGATGGCCGGTTGGGTCGTGAAGGACTGGATGCCCGACATCCTGCGCGAACAGTTCGGACTCGGTCAGGGACGGGCCGGCATGTCGGCGGTGCTGTACGTTCAAGTCGCTTCGCTGATCGGCGTCGGAATCGGCGGTTGGCTGGCCGATCGTTGGATGAAGCACACGTCGCGCGGACGCATCTTCGTCAGTGCGCTCGGCATGAGCTTTTTCCTGCCGTCGTTGTTCGGTGTCGGGAATGCTTCGACGCTCGGCGCGGCCATCGGCTTTCTAATCCTGTTCGGTCTCGGCTGGGGCTTCTTCGACTGCAACAACATGCCGATCCTCTGCCAAATCGTGCGGCCTCAATTGCGAGCCACCGGCTACGGGATCATGAACTTCGTGAGTATCGGCTGCGGCGGTTTCGCCGACTGGGGCTTTGGCGCGTTGCGAGACCGCAACGTCCCGCTCAACGTGATCTTCGGCGTCTTCGCGGGGACGGCGCTTTTGTCGATCTTCATTGTCTTGATGATCCGCCCGAATGAAGCGACGGCTTCCTCGTAAGCTCGACTTTTGCCACATTTGGAGTGCGGGGATTCATCACCGCTTTCTGTTCTCTGCCTTCGTTCGGATTTTTGGAAGACCACCGGTTCACGGTGCCATTCAAAAAGTCCGAGCCAATCCAGAAAGGAAAGCGGCAATCAATTGCCGCACTCCAAATGACTTGGCAAAAGTCGAGGTAAGGCGAGCGGCAAAAAATGATTTACCCGCATACACCAACCCGAACTGTGAACGAGGGCGAAGTCGATCGACGCCCTCGTTCACAGTTCGGGTTGGTGCAGGTAAGACAACTCTTGCCGGTCGCCTAACAGCCTGTCGAAAAGCGTAGGGTAAGCCTCTGGCTTGCCCCTTTTTCCGCTGCTTTCACGGGCAAGCGAGACGCTTACCCTACGTTTTTCAACAGGCACCTAAGGCAGATGAAGTCGTCGGGCTGAAGATACGAGGCCATGCGAATCCCTTTGGCTTTCATTCGCGCTCCCCTCAATTCGCGCGGCCCTTTTCCCGCGACTTCGGCCCCGCTCTCACGCCAGCAGATCGCCGACAACATGCCCGTGAACATCGGTCAGGCGGAACTCGCGGCCCGCGTGCTTGTAGGTCAGTCGCTCGTGGTCGAAGCCGAGCTGATGCAGGATCGTGGCTTGCAGATCATGGACGTGGACCGGCTGGTCGACGACATGGAACCCGAGTTCATCGGTCACTCCATAACTGAAGCCCCGCTTCATCCCACCGCCCGCCAACCACATCGTGTATGCCTGCGGATGATGATCGCGACCGAGGCTTCTGCCGAGCGCCGGGTTGTTCTCGACCATTGGCGTTCGCCCGAACTCGCCACCCCAGATCACAAGCGTCTCGTCGAGCAGGCCGCGTTGCTTGAGGTCCGTCACCAATGCGGCCGAAGCTTTGTCAGTCTTGCCGCAATTGTTCTTGAGGTTGCCGACGACATCCGAATGCGCGTCCCAGCCCTCGTTGTAAATATTCACGAACCGCACGCCCCGCTCGATCATCCGCCGAGCCAGCAGGCATGCACGGGCGAACGACGGCACGGCCGGATCGCAGCCGTACAGGTCGAGCGTTTCCTTCGTCTCGCTCTTCAGGTCCATCAGTTCGGGTGCGGACGTTTGCAGGCGAAAGGCCATCTCATACGAGGCGATCCGCGTCGCGATCTCGGGATCACCTTCCACCTCCAGCCGCTTCCGGTTCAGCGCCCCGATCAGGTCGAGCGAGTCGCGCTGCAACTTCGAATCGACTCCGGCGGGACTCGACACGTCGAGGATCGGGTCTCCCTGATTGCGGAGCCTCACGCCCGAGTACAGCGTCGGCAGGAAGCCGCTCGACCAGTTGGCCGCTCCGCCGCTGATCCCCGCTCCCGTGGACATCACGACGAACGCCGGCAGGTCGCTCGTCTCGGCCCCGAGTCCGTACGTGACCCACGATCCCAAACTCGGCCGACCCGGCTGAGAGAACCCCGTGTTGAAGAAGATCTGCGCGGGAGCGTGATTGAACTGATCCGTATTCACCGACTTCACGAGACAAATCTCATCGACGATCTTCGCCAGATGAGGCAGCGCCTCGGACAGCTCCATCCCGCACTCGCCATGCTTCGCAAACTTGAACTGCGGACCGAGACAGTTCGCGTCGGGCCGGATGAACGCATACCGCTGCCCGCCGACCACCTCGGGCGGGATCGGCTTCCCGGTGAACTCGGTCAGCTTCGGCTTGTTGTCAAACAGATCGAGCTGACTCGGTGCCCCCGCCATGAACAGATGAATGACCGACTTCACCTTCGGAGCAAAGTGCGGCGCACGCGGAGCCAGCGGACTGACCGCAGCATTCGCGTCGGCCCTCACCTGCCGAGTTGCCCCACCCGCCAACAACGAAGCCAGCGCCATCTTGCCCACGCCGACACGGCACTCCTGCAAGAAGTGACGGCGGGTCAGATTGAGGTTTGGAGAAACGAAATCATTCATCATCTGCATCCAATCACTTCTTGGCTTGAGCGAACGCGGTCAACTGATCGCGAAGTTTTTTGTCTTCATCGTTGGCCGGGCGAGACTTCTGATTCCACGTTTTGTCTTTGGTAGCGCGAGAAGAGATGATCACCCTGCTCACACCGAATTGAATCTTGTGCAAATCCGACTCAATCACAACTGACGGAGCATAACTGTTCAGGTCCAGTCGTCCTGAATCGGATTTCTTCAACCACGATTCAATCGAGTCGCGCATCGCCCGATCGTCTGCGTTCGACGGGTCTAACACATGCTCTGACACGAGTTCACCTTTGGAGTGAATGCGCAAGGTCCACTCACACTCTGGAATCACCACGTCGACAGCCGGAATACTGGACTCTCCCGGCATGCCAAGACCGAGCAGCCAACTGGCTGACAGAATCACCCAAACCGTGAGCCGGTTCATTTCATTCGCTCCCAACTTCTCGGTACCACAATGCGTAGGATCGAGTCGTTCTCAATTCTTCGTTACCGCCTCATCCAGATTCATGATTGCTCGGGCGGTAAGGGTCCAGGCGGCGCGAGGGGCTTCGTTCGGGCCGCCCGCTCCGGCCAGCTTGGTCGCGTCGAGTTCTTTACGATCCAGGCGCGAGGACTGTTCGTCGAAGAAGCGTTTCAACAGGGCCAGTTCGTCATCGGTCGGAGGCCGGGTCAGAGCGCGGCGGAAGAGGGCGTGGAGGCGTTCGTCTACCGAGCCGCCTCGTTCGGCGAAATCGCGGCCGAGGGCTTGGGCTGTTTCGATGAAGACGGTGTCGTTGAGCAGCGTCAGCGCCTGGAGTGGCGTGTTCGAGACTTCGCGCCGAGCGACGCAGGCTTCTCCGCTCGGGCCATCGAACGTCATCGACAGGGCAAACGGCGCGGTGCGCTTCGTGAACGTGTAGAGCGTTCGCCGGTAACGATCCTCACCCGGACTGAGTGCCCAGTTGAGGCCGCCGTAGGTTCCCTCGGTCGTGATGTTGGCGGGTTGAGCGGGGAAAACGCTCGGCCCGAGCTGCTTGTCGGACAGCAGGCCGCTCACGGCGAGCATCGCATCGCGCACGACCTCAGCCTCGACCCGCAGCCGTGGCCCGCGCGCGAGCAACTCGTTCGCGGCATCCTTCGCGAGGAGGTCGCTCGTCATGTGCGACGACTGCCGATACGTGGCACTGCTAGCGATGAGGCGGTGGAGGCGTTTCATGTCCCAGCTCGGAGTGCGAAACTCGACAGCCAGCCAATCGAGCAGCTCGGGATGCGTCGGTGCCGCCCCTTGGCTACCGAAGTCTTCGAGCGACTTCACGAGGCCGCGACCGAAGAACGCCGACCACTGGCGGTTGGCGGTGACTCGCGCGGTGAGCGGGTTTGTGGGACCAACGAGCCACTCGGCGAGAGCCAGCCGATTCGATTGCGCCTTCGGATCGAGTTGCGGCAGCGCGGCGAGGACGGCTGGCTCGACGAGTTCCTTCGGTTGCAGGAACTCACCGCGATGATGCCGATGCGTGGGGCGCGGGTTGTCGGCCGGACGCTCCTGCAAAACGAGCGTCGTTGGGAATGCTGGC
>JAYTGQ010000021.1:0-8152 GCA_043733345.1 Schlesneria sp. | reverse complement strand
CGTGTGATCGAGCCGTACTCGCTGTGGATCGGAAACGCCGGTGACGTGCGGCGCGTGTCGGACTTGATGAACGCCGGCATTCGGGCCGTCGTCGATCTCGCGGCGAACGAACCGGTCGCCGCCTTGCCGCGCGAGATCGTGTACTGCCGCTTCCCGCTGCACGACGGAGCGGATAACGACCGCTGGCTGTTCCGCGCGGCCATCGCGACCATCGTCGAATTGCTATGCAACAACGTGCCGACACTCGTCGCGTGCAGTGCCGGGATGAGCCGTTCACCCGCGCTGGCTGCTGCCGCTATCGCGAGGCTGTCCGGACGCGACCACAACGAGTGCCTGTTGGCGTGTGTCGCGAGTGGTCCGGCGGATGTCTCGCCAGCACTGTGGAACGATGTTGTCGCGGTCCTTCGGGAATCGCTCGTTTAACCGCGTGGGCAACGCCCCGCGTGTCGGGCGGTGAAACAAGCTCAAACGTCGCCCGACGCGCGGGGCGTTGCCCACGCGGTTAAACGACGGAATCGAGCAACCTCATGTTGATCGACCATCAGGCGAATCACTCGAACGCCAGCTTCATTTGCACGGTCTCTGGCACGCGAGGCGGCGTTCCGCAGCGGGGCGTGCGGTGGGCGAGGGCGTCGTAGCCGAGGCTTTTCAATTCGGTGACGAACTCGTCGATGTAGCCGTGGGTGACGAGGATGCGTTGCGCTCCGGTGGCGGCGACGGCGGCGAGGAGTTCATCATGATCGGCGTGGTCGGAGAGGGCGAAACCGCGATGGACTCGGCGCTGAGTCGGCCCGTCGGGGAGCGTCATCCAGCCCGAAGCGAAGGCCGTCGAATAGTTGCCCATGATCGGAAAGCCGACCTCCCATCGCACGGAGGGTGGCAGCAGGATCAGGGCGCGAGACCACTCTTCGCGCGTGACGCCCGATTGAGGCGTTCGAGTCTCGGGGAGCGGCACGCCTGACTGACGGTAGAGCGCGTTCATCTCCTCGACCCACGGATGCGCGAAGATCGGGCCGAGGGAATGATCGAGTCCCGCCATCAGCCGCTGCGCCTTGCCGAGCGAGTAGGCATAGAGGAAGCAGGCTTTGTCGTGCCCCTGATTCTCACGCCACCAGTCGTGAATCTGCGCGAACGTCTCGGCCTGCGGCTCCCAGTGATAGTGCGGATGGGCGAAGGTCGATTCGGTGATGAAGGTGTTGCAGCGCACCGGCTCAAACGCCGCGCAGGTCGCATCGGGAGCGACCTTGTAATCGCCCGAGACGACCCAGACTTCATCCTGATGTTC
This sequence comes from Schlesneria sp., assembly GCA_043733345.1. Taxonomy (GTDB): domain Bacteria; phylum Planctomycetota; class Planctomycetia; order Planctomycetales; family Planctomycetaceae; genus Schlesneria. The sequence goes on along the minus strand of JAYTGQ010000021.1, from coordinate 6,867 downwards.
GACGCGCACTTGGCTCGAACCGAGGATGTGTCCGGCCGGGTGGAGCGAGACTTTGACGCCGTTCAGATCGACGGTCTCACCAAACGCCAGCCCGTCGATCTTCGCACCCGCTCCCATGCGATGCTGCAGGATGAGTCGTCCCGGTTCAGCAGTCAGATACTGCCGCGACCCTTTCACCGCGTGATCGCCGTGCGCGTGCGTGATGATCGCCTTCGCAGCGGGACTCCACGGATCGATGAAGAAGCCGCCTCGTTCGCAGTAGAGGCCCGCGTTCGTCAGTCGCAATAACGGCGATCCCATGTCAGTCCTTGTGTGTCGTTTCAGCATGCGGGGCGTTGCCCACGCGGTTAAGAACCTATCCGAGAACCTGGCCTTGGGAGAGGCTCCTGCCGAGCCGTGCATTCGAGCCATTCGCAGCTCGGCAGGAGCCTCGCCCTCCCGGTTCTCGGATAGCCTCTAAACGGCGCGGCGTAGCTGCAGCCAAAGTAGCCTTCATCGCTCCGCGTGAAGGAAGCCGATGGGGGGCGATGCGGCGGCGGCCAATCGACGCTGGAATCGTACTCGGCTTCCTTCACGCGGAGCGATGAAGGCTACTTTTGAAGACGGAAATGCGCGCCGTACGACAGGATTTCGAGACCGAGTAGTACGAGCGTTGAGAATGTCACGCCCGTCACTTCGCCTTGGGGAATCCCGCGTCGAGCAACTCTTGAATGCCCGGCTTGAGTGCTCGGACATCGTAGCCCTGCTTGGACAACTCTTCCGCAGCGGCCAACGCGCGACGACCGGCGCGGCAGTGCGTGTAGACGATCTTGTCCTTGGGGATGATCCCGAGCAGCGTCTTCGCGTCGATCCCTTTTTGCAGCTTGCTGTTCGGCAGCGAGATCGCACCGTCCACGTGAGCTTCGTCCCATTCGGCCTGCTCGCGCACGTCGAGTAGCACCGCCTCCTTCTTCGCGAGTCGTTGCTGAACGACATCGAGTGAATCCGTCGTGTGGGTCAGCTCCGCCAAGGACTTGATACGGATGTTGCGGAAGTCGACTCGATCCCCGTGGCCGAGAAACCCGAGATGGCCCTTCGCGCGCGACAGTCCCGGATGCACAGTTCCATCCAGCGTGCCCGCCTTCGTCGCTTCATCAAGGTCCGCATCGACGATGGTCTTCCCGTTGACGACGATCGTCACGCGACGCCCCTTCGCTGTGACCTCTTGCTGATTCCATTCGCCCAGTGGTTTGAGCGAACCGACCTTCGCGGGGACGATCCCGTAGACCGAACCGTGGTACTGGTATGGCTTCAGCGTTTTGTACTTCTCGGCGGTGTCGTCGAGGATTTGCAGCTCGATGCCATCCAGATGCAGGTTCCCTTCGGCGACCTTCGGACAGCGGATGCCCAACCCGTTGTTCGCTCCGTCTGTCAGCTTGAACTCAAACTTGAAGACGAAGTCGGAGTACTCGGCCTCGGTTAGCAAATTCCCTTTGCCTCCCGCGACACAGATCAAGTTGCCGTCTTCGACGGCATACCCGGTCAACGATCCGGCCCAACCGGCGAGCGACTTCCCATCGAAGAGTGAAACGAAACCTTCCTCCACAGCGACGGCCTTGTCCTGCGCCAGCACTTCACCACTCCACGCGACAACCAATCCCAGTACGAACCCCAACGTCAGTCGATTCATGCTGTGAGACCTTTCCAACGAGTTCGATGAACAACAATCAACCTGCTCCGAAGACAACAGCGGATCGTAGGGTGTGCCAAGCGAATCGCAACGCACACCAGTCGCAACTGGACCATCTGTCCCCCAGAAACGACACCAATGTGACATTTCTATCTGGGACAACATGTGACATTTCTAAATTGGTACGACAGGGCTCCGGCATCACGGAGCGTTGAACTGCAAACAGGCTGTCAGAAGACGGCCACCAGAAAATGGTGGACAAGAAAATGGGAGAGAACGAATCCGGAGTGGTCTCTGATCTTCTTGTCCCACATTTTCTTGTTGCCCGCTTGTTGCAGTGGAGTTGCACAGGGACTCGATCACGGCTCGGCCCGCGCGATTTCGTTCTCGCGCCACGCTTCGGCATAAGAGCGGAAGCCTTCGCGTGTCATGGCTGATCCCGACTTCAGCGCCGTTTGGATTTCGTCCGACTGAAGCGATGTTCCCGAGACTCGCACCAGATGAGCGACCTGCGCCGCAACCGCAGCGTCGTAGTCCCACAGGCTCGCGATCAGTTTCTTCCAATCGCCCTTCGCGGCCGTGACCAGTCGTTCCGCGTAGTCGCGAGCCGATGTGCGGCGACCGTCTCCATCCACATCCAGCCAAACCGCGCCGCTGCATCCGATGGTGCGAGCCTCCCAATCGGGCGAAGTCGGTTGATAGGGTTTCGCCGTTCGCCAATGGAGTCCGTCGATGCCGGGTCCGGTGGCGATGGCGACCAGATGGACATCGTGCGGAAACTTCGGTGTGACCCAATGTCCGACCCACTTCACTCCGACTGGCAACGTCGCGTCGGCTGACTCGGGAATCGTGGCCTCACGAATCAAGCGACCGTTCGCGAACAGTTGAACTTGGCTGGCGCGAGACCAATGCGGCCCGAGGACTCGCACGTCGATCTTCAATTCGCCATCGCGCACCGGGACCATGTCGCCTGAATGGTATTGGTCGTTCACGGTGATCTCGGCCAGCAGGCCGTAGCTCACCATGACTCGGCCCTGCACGAAATTGGCGAGGACTTCATCGACGTTGATCTTTTCCGAGTCAAGGTCGTCGCAGCGGATGTACGTTCGCCCCTGCCCGACGAAGTGCCGACCGACATCGTGCGAGTCGCTGCTGCCAACCGGCGTCACGTTGAGTCCGCGATTGAGCAGCCCCATCCAGTCGTGGAACAACCGGAGTGGGTCTGATTGCGTGGCTCCCGAGTTCACGACTTCCATCGCGTTGAACCGCAGCGGCCAACCGTCGAGGTTCTCGCCGACAACTGCGTTGTGATACCGAGGCCCAAACGGTCGGACGCCGCTATGCAGATCGCGAGCATGATTCAAAATGGCGACTTTTACGCCGGGCGTTTGCTCGATGTCATCGAACAGCAACTTCCAGTCGGTCTGTTTGTGATCGACGACGCGCGACCCGGTCTTGATGGGAAAGATGTTGAAGTGCCCGCGCGGCGTCGTCACTTCATTCCCCATCACCGGCGTGAAGTAACGCCGCACACCCAGCTTTACAGCGGTCTCTTCGTAGTCGATGTGCTGGTTGTGGTCGGTGGCAATCGGCAGCTCGATCCCTTCACAGGCGAGCGTGATCATCCGCTCGTTGATCGTCGCGTCGCCGTGTCCCGAATGAGTCAGCGTGTGGACGTGGGCGTCACACGCGACGAAGCCCTTCGTCGGAACCTCACGCCAAATGGAGAGCCGTGTTTCCAAGGTCTCTCCCGCTGCAACGGTCACCTCAGCCCGAGCCAGCGAGTACTCGAAGCCGCATCCGGCGAGGATCGTGTACCGACCGGCCGGGACTCCCAGCGTCGCGCGGCCGGTGGAAGTGAAGGCCATCCCCGGCCGCACGGCGAGCTGATCGTTGGACTCGGCCCCGAGCGACTGCAGCGCACCGCGATCGTTCAGCACCGTGATGCGGCAAGGGAGCGGAGACTTGGCGTACGCATCGAACACCATCACGTCGAGCGTCGCTTCGCGGAGTGCCTCGCGCACCGGGCGACCGACGATCTCAATCTCACCGACGCGAATGTCGTCCGACGCCGCTTTGCTTCCCACCGGAGGCTCGATGCGAAGCAGGTTGTCTCCGTCAACAAGGCCGTTCGCCGGAATGGCAAACGTGACGACCATGTCGTTCTCATCGACGGTCAACGCCCCCAGCTTCTTCCCGTTGAGCAACACATTCCACGCCTGCTTCACATCCTGCTGCCGCACTAACAACGTCTGCTCGGCGTCGTTCATCTTGGCCGCAAACGTCACATCAAGCCGCTGCCCGTGAGCCGTCTCCGGAAACTCCGACCACTCGCGCTCAACCCCACTTCGCAAATGAACGAGCTTCGGCTCGATGACTCGCTGCTGTGCAGATGCCTGTTCGGCCCAGCAACAGACGATCAAGGCCGAAACGAGACGAAGCATGCAGGGTCGGAACACGGTCATCTCCGAGTCATGCCGAGTGAACGCGATGATGGAATTCGAGACTCATTTCCGTGGAGCAGACATGTCTATCTTGGCCACCTTGGAATGATCCACGACGACAGTCACATAGCGCTCATCGGCATCGGCCTCTTGAACGGTCCCAATGGCTGCTGGCCGTAGACGGAAATCCGCAAAGTGTGCTGACACCGGCAAAGGCGATCAGATGCTTTCCGGAGGGGGCGCTCTGGCTGATCGAGTGAGAATGCGCCCCCATGACTTTCATAACGCCAAGGGCGAGTTCAGTCGCGCCAGCAGCCGGAGGATTCTCAATCACGAAAAAGGAGAAATGTTCGATCGACGTGCTGCTTTGTAATTTGAGTTTAAATTGGATGCGGTTTGCTTCACTCAGCACCGCTGGCAATCGGCTTCGCCTCTGAAGGCGTTCCCCCGGTGTCCTGCTTCAGGAATTGAAACGTCTTCAACAGATCACTGGTCAAGTTCTTGTTTGCCTCTGGCACTTTCGGCAAGGTGAAGACGAGCCGGTTGGAATCGACGCGCGGCACCAATGTCAGATGGCTGGACTCGGTTTGCTGCGCACCTCCGCCCATTCCCTTTTGGCTTGATTGAATTTTGGTGATTTCTGTTCTCAAAGTTTCAAATTTGGATCGCAGACCTTCGACGGCAGAGCTTGAGTTATTCAGGGCGATTACGACGCGAGGGTGAACAGCTACCTCCCAAGTGAGCGCAGTTCCACCACGAGCGGAAAGACTGCACGACTGAATATCAATGGGTGTAATAATGAGCTTGGAAAAGTCCTTTAAATTGGCGACGGCAAACCGCGTACTACCTGGCAGCAATAATTGATCAGCCGCAGGTTGTTCAAAAACTATTCGCAATAGTGAAGGTGGCTCGGCTGGAAGTTCGCCTTGCTTCTGGTCGGCCTCCTTCCAACGGTCGATCATCATCCGAACCGACTTTTCTTTAGCGACGACGGCGGTGGTCGAGTTCGCAAAGAACATCGTGTCAGAATCGGAGCCGGGTAGTTTCGACGTAGTTGCCTTCAGACGAAAACACTTCACTCCATGCTGAGTAAATACGGCGGCAGCAGGTCGCTTCAAGCGTTGCGAAGACTGAATGACCACGACTCCTGATTGACTGTTTCCAGCGAAAACTGCCTGAGAAAACGATGCTCGGAGGAGTGTCACCTGCTCGAGGTCGATTCCGAGCAATTCGCGCAATGCTTGCGATGATTTCTGAACGTCCTCGCTGTTGCGCACGGCGGGCGAGATCGCTCCTGTTTTGATCGCTTCGGCAATCCGGTACTCAATCGTGGCTTGGCGTGAATTCGAGACACAGTAGTCGAGATCGACACCCGGCCCCACGGTCTCCATCACTGCGACCGTGATGGCCTCTCGCGCTGTGAACAGTCCCACTCCCAACCCGCCGACCGAGAGCAGCACCACCGCCAGCACGAGGATTCTCTTCCAAGGAATCTCCTGTTCGCGACGCTTCCTGTTGGAAGACCTTTTGGAGGTGGGGCGTCTTGTGGGAAGATCGGGCAACGGAGCTTCTGTCACAGACGATTGGCTGAAACGAAACACGGTCTCGCACGACCGGCAACGAATCTTCGCCCCGTCTGGCGGAGCGGCCTTCAGCTTGAACGTACTGAAGCAACTCGGGCATTCGACGGAAGGTGGCCCAGACATATCAATCATCCAGAGGAACGAGGAAGTGGAAGTTTCGAGTGTGTTCGAGATGCGCGGCCGTTATGGCCACAACGAATCACCGTAACTTAGCTGATAGGTGGTTTCCACCGACTGCGGGCACAAGTTTGCTGTTCGTCGTTCAAAGGACGATGAGTAGCGCCGTCGCAGACATCAGTCCCGCGCCGCAGGTGACGTGGTTAATGGGCGGTGCATCAATTACGTCTGAGAGTTCACGGGGACTTCACCGTCCTCATCTTTCTGCCTCCCTCTTTCTGTCTCCTTCGTCCTGCAAGTCCGAGGCGGGGATACAGAAAGAGAGAGGCAGAAAGATCAGTACCTCTGTGAAATCCGAGCGAACTCTCGGACATCGTTGATGCACAGCCCGTATGGCTGCGAGTTCTGTTGATCGTCAGGCATTCGGCCCGCGCGTGTTGCTGCGGCGTTGGCGCATCTTGGCGGCGATGCGGTTGAGGACAGTGTTGGCGCGTCGTTCGCCGTCGGCGCTTCCTTTATTCAAGGCGGCTTGAGCCGCCATCAAGACATTCTTGACGGTGCGATGGTGCATCTCGAAGTCGATGACGGCCTGCTTGAGGCCGGGAAATAGCTTGCGCGGTTCGACGTACTGTTGGATGATGTCCGCGAACCGGTGTCGTTGTCCGGCACCGCTGATGATGCCGGTGTCGATCTGCTTGATGGACTTTGCCAAGACAGCAGACGCATCGCGCAACCAGCGGCGTGCGTCCTGCCAGTCTTTCTTGTCGGCGTTGTCCGCCGCGAGATGTTCTTCCGGTTTGAGGTCGCGGTTGAGAGACGCGAGCTTGCTCGTCGCCTGTTCGAGTTGACCTCGGACGCGCCGGACATCGGTCTCCATGTGTTGGATGGTTTGCCACAATGAGGCGATCGCCTCAAACATCGGGCCGGGGTCTTCACCGGGCAGCAGATCGCCGACTTGAACGGCCACTTGCTGAGAGGCTTCGTACGAGAATCCGGACGAGTCCAACATCGGCATCGCGCCCACATCGCCCGACCACAGGATGATCGCCGGATC
>JAYTGQ010000020.1:0-43077 GCA_043733345.1 Schlesneria sp. | reverse complement strand
ATCGTCAATTTCATCGACCGCCTGCGGGATGTTCGACCCGGCATTGTTGACCAGCACATCGACGCGACCGAACGCTTCCAACGCGGAGGCCGCCAACTGATCGACATCCGCGCGGTCGATCATGTCCGCCACGAACCAGCGGCCGCGCGCGTTGGTCCCGGCCAGAATCTCGGGGAGTGCCACCTCCAACTCAGGGGCGTGTCGGCTGGAGATCACGATGTCGGCACCCGCCTCAGCGAACCCGCGCGCCATCGCCTTTCCCAAGCCCTTGCTCCCGCCCGTGACCAGCGCCACTTTGCCTGTCAGATCAAACAATGGAGTCGGCATCGTCTCGCCTCTTTGTGAAAATGAACTCGTGAACCACCCGTGTCGCACGTTATCGGCTCCACACGCTGATCGCGAGCGAAGAAGTCGGGAGTCTGAAGTCCGGCTTAGCTTTGTCAGCCGGACTTCCCGCCATACCCTGCACGGCCCAAAGTGAGAGGTGTGCCTCATTTAACCGCGTGGGCAACGCCCCGCGCGTCGCGCGACGTTGGAAGCCGTTTTGCCGCATTCGCGCGGGGCGTTGCCCACGCGGTTAAACGAAGCGGTCTTGGCCGTGCAAGGTCTAGAACGAGGCACCGTGGAGAGAAGTCCGGCTTTCAGAAAAGCCGGACTTCGATTGCACGCCCAATGTTCGCGTCAATCACGAGGAGTCTGGCCGAACCTCGTGTCGGCTTTGGCAGGCGTGGCGTCGCGGCTATCATCCTGCCCGCACTGAATCACTTCTCCGGGACTGAACCTCGCCCATGTTGAAACACATTCCGCCCTGCATCTCACCCGAACTGATGGCCGTGTTGATGCGCATGGGCCACGGGGACGAGATCGTGCTGGCCGACGGTAACTTCCCCGCCGAGTCTCACACGCAGCGCAGCGTGCGGGCCGACGGACACGGCGTTCCCGAGCTGCTCGATGCCATCCTGAAGTTCTTCCCGATGGACACGTTCGTCGATCATCCGGCCAGCGTGATGCAGCCGGTCGATCCCACGACACCCGAGCCTCCAATCTGGTCCGAGTACCGCCAACTCCTCGCCAAACACGAAGGCCGCGAGATCGAACTCCGCCCTGTCGAACGCTTCCGTTTCTATGACCTCGCCCGCTCGGCCTACGCCATCGTCGCCACGGGCGAAACGGCGATCTACGCGAACCTCATTTTGAAAAAGGGCGTGGTGACAAGTTGAGGGTCGAAGGTTGAGGGTCAGACGAGATCATCAACCTGAGACTACACTCAAAATCGCTGTCTGACTTCTCAACCCTCAACCATCGACCCTCAACCACCATGAACACCGAAGCCGTACTCACTGATCTTCGCTCCCGCATTCAAGCCGGGTATCCGCTGCTGTTCCTTAAGACGTGGGAAGAGGACCGGTGGGAGCGAGAGCTGGCCGATTTGGTTCTCGAACTGGAACGCGGTCTGGTGACGTGGACCATCACGCAGGGACTGCAACCTCCCGTGAGTGGCGACGCGCACGAAGCCCCCTCCGCGCAGCTGCTGGTGTCACAGATGGCGCGGTTCCCGGCCGAGCATGTCTTTCTGGTGAAGGATTTCCATCCGTATCTGGGCGACCCGCTGATCGTGCGTCAGTTGCGAGACGCCTTGCCGACGCTCGTCGCTCAGCGGAAGACGATCCTTTTCTTCGGCTCAATCACGACGGTGCCGGTCGAATTGGTGAAGGATGCGGTGAAGCTCGAACTGCCGCTCCCCGCGTATGAAGACTTGCGAGATGAGTTCGATCTCGTGCTGGCTGAGTTGCGAGCCGGAAGCGATGGAAGCACCCCTCACCCTAGCCCTCTCCCCGCAGAGCCGGGGCGAGGGGACAAAACCGGCGGGATCGAGCTGTCGGTCGATGACGAAGATCGACTCATCAAGGCCGTGATGGGACTGACGGCGCAGGAGGCTCGGAAGGCGTGGCGTCGGGCCTTGCATGGCCGAGACGCACTGAGCGACGAAGTCTTCACGACGTTGATCGCCGAGAAACGCACGCTCGCGTCGGGGTCGGACTTCCTGGAGTTCTATGACCTCGACGAAGGGGTCGGCGACATCGGGGGCCTTGACCAACTGAAGGACTGGCTGTCGCAACGGGCGCTGGCCTACACGCCGCGTGCGCGCGAACAGGGCGTGCCGCTCCCCAAAGGAATGCTGCTGCTGGGAGTTCAAGGTTGCGGGAAGAGCCTCACCGCGCGGGCGACCGCGCGCTTACTCAGCTTCCCGCTGATCCGGCTCGACATCGGCACGCTGCTCAGCAACCAACGCGGTGAGTCCGAGCGCAACCTGCGCAGCGTGCTGCATCTCGTCGAGTCGATCGCACCGGCCGTGCTGTGGCTCGACGAAATGGAGAAGGGCTTCGCGGGTGTCGAAGGTGACGCGGGAGGCGGTCCCGACCCGACGATGCTCCGGTTGGTTGGTACGTTCCTGACGTGGATGGCCGAAATTCAAAAGCCTGTCTTTACCGTCGCCACCGCGAACTCGGTCGAGAACCTGCCGCCGGAAATGCTGCGTCGCGGTCGTTTCGATGAACTGTTCTTCGTCGATCTCCCCAACTTCGACGAGCGCAAACACATCATCGGCATCCATCTCAGAAAGCGCGGTTGGAAGCCGGAGAAGTTTGATATCGATGACCTCGCTCAGCGCAGCGACGGCTTCAGCGGGGCCGAGTTGGAACAGATCATCGTGACCGCGTTGATCGACGCCTTCGGGCAGGGACACGTGCTGTCGTATGAAGACCTCGAACGCGCCTGGCGTTCGACGGTGCCGCTCTCCAAAACGATGGAGGACAAGATCTTCGCCCTGCGCAACTGGGCACAAGACCGAACTCGTCGCGCCACCTCCGACAGCCGCGTCACAGCAATGCTCGAAGCCGAACAGCGGAACGACTCGCTCGTGATCCCCGACGACGATGAAGATGAGTTGCCCGCGTGGGCACAGCTTGCGTCTGCCGGGCAGCTCAAGGCGGCGCTGGTCGAGTACGTGCGCGGCGACGGCGATGTGCTGTTCGCCTCGTTACAGGATGCTCTCGCGCCGTACATGGAAGTGGCGGGCGACTACGGTCTCGCGGCACGAGCCAACCCAAACACGGTCTTGTGGACGGGGCTTAGCCAGCCGCTGTGCGAGTTGATCGTGGAACTCGTCTCATCGAAACGGCTCTACGTCCATCCGACCGATGTGGAGCGGTACAAGCAGCTTCAAAAGAACCTGCGACTCCCGGTGTTGAAGGAACCGACGGACGAAGCACTGCCGCGCGCATCATGGCTCCCGTCGTCACTGCGCTGTGCGCCGCATCCCGTTCACTCCGCCAGACTCGCCCGCATCGGCCGCATGAAGCTGGCTAGTGGGTGAGTCGCGGCAACTTGTTTAACCGCGTGGGCAACGCCCCGCGCGTCGAGCGACGGGGAATGCTGTTTTGCCCATCGACGCGCGGGGCGTTGCCCACGCGGTTAAACGAATCAGCTCCGGCCGCTCGGAATAGAAACGAGGCAACTCCTCAACCGGTTTTCGAGCAACTCACGTCCGGCCAAAAACTCCACGCCGATTTCGATCGCGTACAGCGGCAGGCCGTCCCATATTTCCGGTCGTAGCTTCACGAAGTCCTTCATCGTGGTCAGCACGATCTCGGCGCGAGCCGCCTTCGCAGCGCTGGCCACATCGGCCAGGTCGCGCTCCGTGTAGTGATGGTGATCGGGAAAGACGCGCAAGAGTCCCGGATCGAATTCGCCAACATCCACCAGCGACGCGACCGTCCGAGCAAACCCCTGCGGATTGCCGATGCCGCAGAATGCAAAAGCACGCCGTCCTCGAACCGCTTCCAGTGCCAGTGGCTGTTCATTCGAGGCCTCTGCACTCAGCGCGATCAGCCGCTGCGGGACGAACGCCACTTGGACAGCGTCGTCGGTGCCACGGACTCGCGCCAGTTGGTCCAGCACGGCACGACGCTGCTCTGGTGTCACCTGGTCGGCTCGCGTGAGCACAATCAGATCGGCCCGCTTCAGCCCTGCGAGTGGCTCACGCAACAAGCCGCGCGGCAACACATGGCCGTATCCCCAAGGTTGCAGCGCGTCGATCAACACGATGTCGAGATCACGATGCAGCCGCCGATGTTGAAAGCCATCGTCGAGGATCAGCATGTCGCAGCGACTCTCCTCAACCAATCGCCGCGCCGAAGCCACGCGGTCTCGCTGTTGCAGATGCGGCACACCGGGACAGAGCCGATCCAGCACGAGCTTCTCATCATTGGCGGCAACGTAGGGTAAGCCTCCGGCTTGCCCGTCTTCTCTTCGGCCCGACGAATCACCCAACGCCCGATACCCGCGACTGAGCAACCCCGGCACGCGCCCTTGCTCACCCAGCCAATTCGCCAACCAAGCAGCCAGCGGCGTCTTGCCCGTCCCGCCCGTCGTGATGTTCCCGAGCGAGATGACCGGAGCATCGACCTTCGTCACCCGCAACCACTCACGGTCATAGGCGAAGTTCCGCAGACGCATCGCCGCCCCATAGCCGAACGACGCCAGATGCAACCCGCCACGAAGCAGCCTCGCCCCGACATCGCGCCGGCGTCCCGAAAGCAGTTCGTGCAAAGCAGCCTCGTCCATGAAGGGCGTTCATCCTGAGATTGGCCAGACGCGACGTGCGGCACTGGCCAATCACGGTCTCGATGGCCCATTCATTCCACAATTGCCATCGGCGAAGCCATTCAGGCTTGAACAATTTCTTTGGCGAAGTCGGTCGCCTGACTGGGCTCAACCAGCCGCGGGCTTCCCACCGTCGCCTCGACAGAGACCGCCACATCGTCCTGGGTTGCCGTCGTCGCGGGCAGGGCTTCCAAGATGGCCTTCAACAGCCGATTCACTTCGCCTGAGTCCGAAAAGCGTTTGGCGACTTCCGGTTCGAGGTACACGATTCGGCCACCGGGGGGCAGTGGCTTGGCGAAACGGTTCGGTTTCGCCTGGCTGTAATCAAAGTCATATTCGTCGCGAAGTTCGTGGCTCATGGTTCTATCCGCCAAAGAGGCTGCGTTCGTGTTTGTCTCGTTCGCGCGGGGTGGCTCGGCGAGCACTGATGATTCTGACGGCGGGTTCGCGGTGAGTGAAGCTGACAATCAGCAGTCGGCTGCGGCTGGAGTAGCCGACGAGGATTTCCCTCGGCTCCTCGTCGGAATGCACACGGTCTTCAAAGATCACAGCCACAGGATCGCCGAAGACGGTCGATGCTTCTTCAAAACCGATCCCGTGCTTTTGTTCGTTGGTGCGGGCTTTGTCTTCATCCCATTCAAACACGGTGTCCATGCCGCTTCATCCCTCGAACGTGGTCATTCGGGCTTCGCACTTCCAAGTGTTCAAGGGAGTCGATCCAAAGCGGCTTTCATGACGGACGGCCAAATGCGTCGGTCGCCGGAGTATTCCTTGACGAGATCGATGGGTCCGCCCGTTCGATTCCAAACGAGCCCCGTCGTTTCCAAACAGAGTATCGGCTCTTCGTTCTGACAAAGGAACCAGAAGCGATAGGCAGGTTGGCTCAGCACATCGTCATCGAGTCGTTGTTTGACCCGCTCTGCTGCGCCGGAGAACAACTCAAACCATCCCAACCTAGGACCACCTCCCCAGCCAGAGGTGTCCTCAAAACCATTGCGACACTCCCACCGGGTTCGACCGAGAACAGAATGCGTCAGGAAATCCGCGATGAACCGGTAGGCCAAGACCATTGGCGTTGAAGGCGGAAGTTTCGCGGGAACGGCAAGTCCAATCCGCTGGCATAGTCCGTCAACGACTCGAAGGGGATCATCCTCGGTGATCGCGTCTGTCCAGAGATCCCAAGGCTGAAATTGTGCGGTGCCATGCAGCGGTTCACAGACATGAAAACGGCCCCTGCGGTTGAGATCGGCGATGTGCCGACCATTTAAACTCAAAAAGCTCAGGCAATCGTATTGTCCACCGCTGGGATGTGTTTCGATCACCCGCAATTGATCGGGTGCCCGGCGGATCACTTCCGCAGTCAACCGCCAAGAAATAATCTCAATCAACGGAACGCTGATTTGCACGAGACGAGCCTCAATTTACATCGGTTGAGCGAACGCCTCGCTCAACGGGATTGTCAAACCGGGAAGGAGTGGCGTGGAGTAGGACTCGTGTTCGGTCAGGGTTCGTTCGGCGTATTCGTCTGGCTGCCACGTCAGCACGAGGACCGAGCGTTTGAAGCGATCGACGATGACGTACTCCTTCACACCGACCGCGTGGTATTCGTCCCGCTTGTGGATGTAGTCCCGTTCTTGGTCTGAGCGACGCTTGCTAACGAACTCGAACACCAGAGCGGGAACGCGGTGAGGGACACGCCGCTTGGCATCGTCACCCACAAGGTAGACGCAGATGTCCGGCAAGCGGTCGTCGTCGGGGGAAGTGGCGACCCAGCCTTCGACATCCACGTCCTCGACCAGTTTGAGGTGGTCCTTCCAATACGCACTCAAGTCACGACGGAACGGACGTGAAACAAAACGATGATCCGGTCCGGCTGGTGGCATGACGACCAATCTCCCGTGGACACGCTCGTACTGAAACGGTTCGACGAATTCCATCATTGCGAATTCCTCGGCGCTGACTCGACGCCCGGCATCGTCGGGGCCAAGCCGCCGTTGGTCCGCTCCGGTTCTGGGCAATTCAGCGACAACCATGATGCGGTTCCTCAAAACGGGGATCATGCGACCCCACCGGGTTCATCCCGGTGGCTCGCGAGTTTTCGGCACTGCTTGCACTATCCGCAACAGTCAGTCGAGCGCGTAGTGCAAAGACCTGATTCCACCGGGGCAAGCTCGGTGGGGTGTGTCGCTTCAGGCTGTCAGCCCAGCTCGGCCATGCGCTGGCAGATCGCTTCGGCCATTTCGCGGGTGCCGACGGCGGTGGGGTCGTTGCGGTCGGCCTTCATGTCGTAGGTGACGTGCTTGCCTTCTTCGATGATGCTGGCAACGGCGCGTTCGAGCTTGGCCGCCGCAGCCGCTTCGCCGATGTGTTCGAGCAGGAGCTTGCCCGACAGGATGAGGGCCGTCGGGTTGACCTTGTTCTGGCCCTTGTACTTCGGGGCGCTGCCGTGAGTCGCCTCGAAGATCGCCGCGTCGGGGCCGATGTTCGCACCGGGGGCGACTCCCAAACCACCGACTAGGCCGGCGCAGAGGTCGCTCAGGATGTCGCCGTACAGGTTGCCCATGACCAGCACGTCGTAGTTCTCGGGCTTCTGCACGAGCTGCATGCACATGTTGTCCACGAGGCGTTCGAGGTACGGCATGCCGCTGTTACTCGCCACCTTGCCCGCCAGCGTGGGATCGGCCTGCACGCCCTCGGCCAGCTTGGCCTCTTCAAACTTCGCGCCGTAAGCGAGAGCGACGGCGCGAGACGTGTCATACCAGAGGCCGTCTGTGAACTTCATGATGTTCGCCTTGCAGATCGACGTGACCGAACGTCGCTTGTGCTTGATGGCGTAGTCGAAGGCGTGGTTGCTGATGTTGCGACAACCCTCGACCGACATCGGCTTGATGCTGATGCCTGTCGTGCTGAGACCCGTGCCGATCTTCTTGCCGGTGACGTTGGCGTTGATGAACTGAATCAGTTCAGCCGTCTTGGGGTCGCCCGCTTTGAACTCGACGCCCGCGTACAGGTCTTCGGTGTTCTCGCGCACGATGACCAGATCGATGTTGGTCTTGTCGTAGTAAGACCGCACGCCCTTGTAGGTCTTGCACGGACGGACGCAGGCGTACAGACCCAGCTCTTGCCGCAGCGCGACGTTGACCGATCGGAAGCCCTTGCCGATCGGAGTCGTAATCGGAGCCTTGAGGGCGATCTTGTTGGAGCGGATCGACGCGAAGACCGACTCGGGAATTTTTCCTTGAGCCTCGATGACTTCGATGCCGCACTGTTGGACATCCCAATTGAACTTCACTCCGGTGGCATCGAGACACTTGCGCGTGGCCTCGGCGAGTTCGGGACCGGTTCCATCTCCGGGAATCAGCGTCACGTTGTAAGTCATGGTGGCGAGGGCTTTCTTCTGAGGTTCTTCAAAGCAGGAAATGCAAAAGCGGCGAGCCACTCTGACCGAGACGGCTCGCCGCAGGAAACGCCGAAAAGATCGAGCGGGACGCTATCACGAGCCAACGACGCGCCGCAAGGCAAGCACTCGCGGACCGCTTTAGAAATCAGCAATACGGTTCTTGGATCGAGCGAGGTTGTCGTCGATGTGGCAGGTTCTTGTGTTTCATTCGCGCTCCCCTCAATTCGCGCGGTCAGGATTGTGCCGCGCGAATTGAGGGGAGCGCGAATGAAAACAACTGACGGTGATAGAACCTCACTCGCGGTTGATTCCCGTACTGAAATTAAAAACATCCCGCACAGGCGAATTCACTGGCGATGCCTCAGGCGTAAATTGAACGTGGCGGGGAAAGAAGACGCCGCCGGCCGGTCGTTCGTCCCGTTGTGGAACGATCAATGTTCCGTGTGCCAGACCCGGCTTGGTCTCAACCGGTGGAGTCGCCAGCCAGCCGCCTGCTGGCACAAAAATGGAATCGACCTCGCGCGACGCCTGCTGCCTTCCTTCGAGAGCCTCCACGCGACGTTCCAGCTTATCGAGGCGAGCGAGGAGATCGGCGATCTGGCTTGAGGGCGGAGCGACTGCCGCCTCATCGTCGGCTCGCAAGCCGGTCCACCAGACACACGAGGCTCCCGCCACAACGGTCAACATCCACCACGAACGACTTCGATTCATGAGAGGCATCCTTTCTTCTCACGTGACACAACTGAGAGACCTTCGTACTACTCACGTTTCGTTTCTTCGCCGGGCGCGCAGAATTTCGGCAGAGCGGAGTAGGCAAAATGATGGAGTACAGAATGATCAAGTCGGTCGGGCGGTGTGCTTGCGGGCCTCTTCCATCATTTTGTGACACATCATTCTGTCATTCAGCTCCTGGCCTCGCTGGGTGGTGGGTGTCCCGCGCTGGGATATCCGCAGCCCGTACGACGACGAGCTGTTTGCTCAGATGTCCGCCTCGTGTTCGGCATCACTTTGGCGTTGTCTGGCCATGATTTCTTTCCACTCCTGCCACACCTCTTCGTCTTCCGGGGTTCGTGGTTCAGAGGGAAACAACCAATTCTGTGCGCTGATTGGGACATCGAGTAAGACGACCCTCGCCCCAACTTTGGGGAGGTCCGCAAGCTTCAGACTCAGTTGCTCCATCGCAGCATCGGCAGTCGCGCCTTCACCGACGATTTGAAACGGACCAATGGCGCGGTAGCCAGTCGATACGGGTTCGATCAAAACGGGAACGTGCATGGTTGTTCTCTCGACATCTCATTCACGATTGTCACGCCCGCAGGTCTTCAAACAACGCCGTCGAGAGATAGCGTTCGCCGCTGTCGGGGAGGATCGTGACGATGACCTTGCCTGCGGACTCGGGTCTGGCGGCGACTTTGAGGGCGGCGGCCATTGCGGCTCCGCAACTGATGCCGCAGGTGATCCCTTCGAGCCTCATCAGCTTCTTGGCGGTGTCGATCGCTTCGTCGTCGGTGACTTGGACCACTTCATCGACGATGCTGCGGTCGAGGTTGTCCGGGACGAAGCCCGCGCCAATCCCCTGAATCTTGTGCTTGCCGGGCGCTCCGCCGGAGAGGACCGGGCTGGAGGTTGGCTCGACGGCGATCGACTTGATCGCCAGATGCTTCTCGTGCTTGAGGTAGCGCGAGACGCCCGTGATCGTGCCGCCGGTGCCGACGCCCGCGACGAAGATGTCGATCTTGCCGTCGAGGTCGTTGAAAATTTCGGGGCCGGTCGTCTTGAAGTGGATCGCCGGGTTAGCGGGATTTTTGAACTGCTGCGGCATGAACCAACCGTCTTGCTTCGAGAGTTCCTCGGCCTTGGCGATGGCCCCCTTCATGCCGTCGGCTCCCGGCGTGAGAATCAGTTCCGCACCAAAGCTCTTGAGCATCATGCGGCGCTCGACCGACATGGTCTCGGGCATCGTCAGTGTCAGCGGGTAGCCACGCGCCGCGCAGACGAACGCCAGCGCGATCCCGGTGTTGCCGCTGGTCGGTTCGACAACGTGCATCCCCGGCTTCAGTTTTCCTGTCGCTTCCGCGTCCCAAATCATCGACGCGCCGATGCGACACTTGACCGAGTATGCAGGATTGCGGCCCTCGATCTTGGCGTAGACCGTGGCATGCAGGCCCTCCGCCAAACGATTGATCTTGACGAGCGGCGTGCGACCGATGGATTCCGAGTTGTCCTTGAAGACCGACATGAGCTGGCTCCTTCCTGAAGTAGTGTGAGTCATTGAAGGCCATCACCACGAACGGTGAGCGGCCGGTACATTTCGAGCGTGCGAGGGATTATGAGAACCGCCCCCCCTCGCGGGAAGTCGTGCGGCGGTGAGTCAATCAAACCCCATCGGGCTTGCCCTGATGGATTCAGGTCTTTGCACTACTCGTGTGTTCATTCGCCCGTTGAAGTGAGAGGAAACCCGAAGCGAGAGGTGAGTAGTGCAAAGACCTGAATCCACCGGGACAAGCCCAGTGGGGTCGCGCTTTCAACTCTCAGTCGCGTTGGCGGCGATAGGGCTGTGGTTCAAAGGACGTTTCGACGGGACGGCTCGTCTCCATGGCTGTGACCGGCGTCGCGATGGCGACTCGGCTTTCAAGTGGACTCGGTCGGCGGACTCGCTGTACGGCGAGGGCTTGTTGCGGTGCGACTTGGGGATCATCACTCCATTCCGCGCGCCGAGTGACCGTGCGATCGGCGGGAGCCTGCGACTCGTGCAGCAGGTCGCCCACGAAGCGGCCACTGGCTTGGTTGACGATCACCACGCGACTCGGCACGCCCGGCGTTTTCGAGCGCACGATGCAGATGATCTCAGCCCCTTCGTAGTCTTGCGGCGCAACCGAGGGTTCAGTGAGTCCGCCGCCGGACGCTCCTAACTCACTGGCAAGGAACCGCGTGATGTCGTCGGCAGCAGTGACACTCGCCGACGCGCGATCTGTCGCCAATCCACGACCGAATGGTGCGGCTGTCGTAGCGGCGGTGCGGCTCTCCGCCGAAGTTTCTACCGCCGGAGAGTTCGTCTTGGCCAAAGCCCCTTCCATTGCGAGTGGCAGCGGGGCGAGGTGGTTCAGTCCCACCTTTTCCAGCAGGAGCGCGATCGGCTTCATCGCGGCATAGATCCCACGTTTCTCTTTCGGGTCGGCCGCGATGCACACGCCGATCAGTTCGCTCCCCAGAAACAGCCCGCCGCCCGATCGTCCCTGCAGCGGCATCGTCGAACATTCGATGTTGTCGGGACCGGCATACTTGTTGAGGGCGGTGAGCATCTGGTCTTCACGAGTCGGGTCATCTCCGCCGCTGCATCCGATGCTCTGCACGCGGTCCTTCACGGACAACTCGCGCGAAGTGCCAAGTCTCACGGTGGGGAGCCGCAAGCTCTGGACAATCGTCACCAGACCGACATCGGCGTCGAGATCGAAGTGCAACACCTTGCCTTCCACCGACTCAATCTTCCCCTTCGATTTGGCGTTTGTGGCGGGGCGGAAGAGATCGACTTCCACCTTCGAGTCATTCCCCCCTTTTCGGAAGATGTGTCCGCAAGTCAGGATCACCGCGCGACCGGAACTGCTGTCGATGATCGTCCCCGATCCGAAGTTGATCCCCGAACCATCCTGCACGCGCAATCGCACGCTGGCGAAGAGAGGATCAACTGGTCCTGCCGCGTCATCGCCGTTCTGGCCGCGTGCAATCGCAGGCTCGTCTTGGAGCGAAGGAACTCCGCGCAAGTCCTTCGCCTTGTTCTGACCGCCCGCTTTGTTTTGACCACTAAAGATCGGCGGCAACCCAATCGGCGATCGCTTCGCGTCGGGGGATCCGAGCGCCCCGATGCTGATCCCTGAGCCAAGACCAGCCCCTCCCGAGCCGCCGTTGCGGCGAGGAGCTTCATTCCCCGCGCTGGCAACAACGTCGGCCTTCGGCAGTTTGTTGAGCATCGACCGCAGTTGCTTCTCGTCCGTCAGTCCCGTCACGCGATCGATCTCGCGACCATTGGAGACGAGGACGAAGCACGGGATCGACTTCACACCGAACCGCGCGGCCAGTGCCGGTTCCTGATCGATATCGACCTTGCGAACCGGCAGGCCCTGTCGTTCCAGCTTCGACACGGTGGAACTCATCTGCTGACACGGTCCGCACCAAGTGGCGGTGAAGTCCAGCAGCACGTTGTCGAGCTCCGCCGCCGAAGCGCCACGCAGCGCGACGAGCACGAGCAGCATCGCTCCCCAACCACCGCGCCTCTCGACAGCTCGCTCGGGCGCGGCGGACTCCGCCAAAGCCCAACGCTGAAAATTGCGAGCGACACCCAATCCGAAACGCGATGCGGAACGCTGCATGTGTCGGGCCTCCTTGCCCTGAAAACTTCTGTCACGGGTTCGCGAGGCGTTCGCATCCATGCGGCCACCTCGCGCTGCGGTTAACAAACCGTTGAAACAACGTCGGGTAAGCGTCTCGCTTGCCCGGACGTGACCGACAAAAGTCGTAGCTGAACTCGCAAGAGTTCAGACGCTCGTTCATTTGAGTCTGAATTCTTGCGAATTCAGCTACGACGGGAGTGGGAATCGACTTCTGTCGGAAGCGTCTACCATACGTTGTTCAACAGCTTGCTCTCTGATTCTTGAATCTATTTTGGATCCATGCTGATTTTGTAAGAGTTGCATTCGCGATGACTTGGCGCATGGCAGAATTTGCAACGAGCGACCCACTGACTTCTGTCAGCAGGGACTTGTTCGTCCTGCGTGAGTTCATCGTTATTGACAGGTCTGAGAAGCTTGCCGGTGATCGGTGTGAGACCGGTTTTCAGTGAATTGTCGGTTGGAAAAGCCACAATTGAGCAGAGCCGTCTCCGCTCAGTAGATGTGTTGGAGTCGAGTTCTCGTTGCATGGGATTGGTTGAAGTTTGGAGCCAGTCACACGACCGTGCGACCTGCGCTCAATCGGAGCATCGCATCCCGCGTGCCGAAGAGATCTCGCTCCCTCGACGCGACCGTTTTGGAAGTCCGGCTTTTCGGAAAGCCGGACTTCCTGCGGCAACATCATCTGGACACGTTTTTGAGTCACTGCTACTTTCCGGCCCTGCCACTCAGCCCTGATTTCCGGGCACTTCGTCGAGCCAATCGCCACGGCGCACGCTGCGTCTGCGACCGGCCTTCCCGTTCGTTCCCGTTCGCTACTCAAGGATGGAGCCGCCCGTGCGAACTCTGAAAACCATCGCGTGCCTCGCCGTTGTTGCCTCGTCGCTGCTGGCCATTCCTTCCGCCAGTGCCATCGAGAACGAACGCGGCAAGACCTACAGGCTGACCGAGAAGCATGGCCCGTGGATGATCATGGTCACCAGCTTCCGCACCATCCGCGAAGAGGACCGCAAAACGGAGGGCCTCACCGCCGAAGAGGCCGCAGCCGAGTTGGTCTTCGAGCTGCGTGAGAAGGGGATCCCCGCGTACACGTACTCGCAGGACGGCAAGGTCGAAAAGATTGAGACCCAAGACCGCCTCGGTCGCGATGACACGCGCATCTTCGCCTCCCAACGCGACATGATCTGCGTCCTCGCGGGCAACTACGACAAGATCGATGACGGCGTGGCTCAGAAGACATTGAACTACGTCAAAAAGTTTCAGCCCAAGTTCATGAAGAACGTGAAGAACGGTGCCGTCGTGAGAAACACCGGCGGACAAAAAGGACCGCTGTTCGGTGCCTTCATGACCATCAACCCGCTCCGCAATCCGGAAGACGTGGCCAGCCGACGCGTGGATGACGAAACCAAGTTCCTCAATTCGGGCATCGACCACGCATTGGTGAGCGTCAAGAAAAAGTACACCGTCAAGATCGCCACGTTCGCAGGCAAATCGGCCACGCCGATTGGCAACAGTAAGTACAGCGGCAAGGAAGGACTGTTCGAGAAAGAACTCCAAAACACCGGCAAGTACAACATTGTGCGCGCGGGTGAAGACGCCGCCCAACTCGCGCGGGCGTTGAGGCAGAAGGGCTACATCGCTTACGTCTACCACGACAAGTTTCAGTCGATCGTGACAATGGGCGGCTTTGACTCGAAGACCGATCCGACCATCCCGGAAATCTTCAAAGCGTTCGGTGCCAAGATGAAAGCCGACCCGAACTCCAGAAGCAAAGTCGAGTCGCTGACTGCCGAAGTCCTGACGCTTCCCAGCGATGACCCGAGAAAGCCGACTCAAACTTGGATCTTCGACCCGGTCCCGGAAATCATCGAAGTCCCCCACATTCGGTGACCCGCTCCGCAGTGATACCTCACGCGGTACAAAGCGAGAGGCTTCCGAGCGGGGCGGCGTCAGCCCCCCCGGTTCTTCCCAAGAGGGCTTACGCCCAAGAACCGGGGGGCTGACGCCGCCCCGCTCAGATGTCTCATCACTGACCGCGCGCGGTCTATCATTCGGACACGTTTGACTCTAACACAGCCCGCGACGGGAATGCCTCGCGGGCTGTTCTCATTGGAATTGTCCCCGCTCTCGGAGTTCCCTCTTGATGAAGATGAAGAAGTTGTCGCTCGTCTCACTCGCTGCTGTCGGCTACCTCGTGATGGGAATGGTCTCTTCAGCGCAGGCTCAACCTGCTGCGGAGGCGGTTTCTGCTCCAGCAGCGTTACCCGTTCCGACCGCACTTCAGGATTACGTCGCTCGTCCCGACACCAGCTTCGCGTGGAAGCTGACTGACAAACAGGAGGGAGCCGCAGGGCGAGTCTACGATGTCGCGCTGACTTCACAGACGTGGCAGGACATGCCGTGGAAGCACGATCTGATCGTGTTCGAGCCGGCTCAACTGAAACATCCCGAACATGTGCTGCTGTTCATCACCGGTGGCAGCAGCCTGAGTCAGCCTCGCCCCGATGATCGGCTGCTCGGGACATCGCTCGCCACGCTGTGCGGGATGCGCGTGGCCTTGCTGCCGCAGGTTCCCAATCAGCCGTTGCTCGGCGGACGCACCGAAGATGATCTCATCACCGACACGTTCCTGTTCTATCTCGCCACGAATGACGCTCGCTGGCCGCTGCTATTTCCGATGGTGAAGAGTGCCGTCCGCGCGATGGACTGCGTCGAGCAACTCGCCGCACAAGAATGGAAGACTCCCGTAAAGGGCTTCGTCGTGACGGGGGCTTCCAAACGAGGCTGGACGACGTGGCTGAGTGCCGTCGCGGACAAACGTGTGCGCGGCATCGCTCCCATTGTCATCGACACGCTCAACATGCCCAGGCAGATGGCCTACCAGTTTGAAACATGGGGCAAGTACAGCGAGCAGATCGACGACTACGAACGCAAAGGTCTGATCCAGCGACTGAAGGATGAGCCGGACTTCCCGCTCTGGAAATGGGTCGATCCGTGGACGTACCGCCAGCAACTGACGCTTCCCAAACTGATCGTCAACGGGACGAACGACCGCTACTGGGCGGTCGATGCGCTGAACAACTACTGGGACGATCTCCCCGGCTCCAAGCAAATTCGCTACGTCCCGAACGCCGGTCACAATTTGAAGGGGGGCCGCGAGGGCGCGCTCGCTTCCATCGCCGCCTTCACGCGCCACGTCGCCGCCGACAAGCCCCTGCCCGCGCTGAAGTGGAAGCACGAAACGGAGGGCAACATCGTGCGACTGACGATCGAATCCGACGCGACTCCGGACGAAGTCCTGCTGTGGACCGCCGCCGCACCAACGAAGGACTTTCGCGAAGCGCAGTGGTCGTCACAAAAGCTGAAGCGAACCGAAGGCCGCTACGTCGGCGAAGTGCCGCTGCTTCCCGGCAGCCACCGCGCACTGTTCGGTGAAGCCCAATACCGCTTCGACGGCCTCGACTACTCGCTCTCAACCCAACTCCGCCGCGAGTAAGCCACAAGACATTGATCGCAGCTGAGGTTCTTGACTCTGTAACGACATAGCTCAGCAACGGCGGGTTCGGCCCTACTCTCCCGAACTCACCTCGTACCTCGCTTCGAGCCAGGCCGAGCGCGTCTCGTCAAGGAGATGCCGGTCGTCAGTTTCGAGCGTGATGTTCTTGTCGTTCCCGAGAAAGTAGGTGAACGACCCGTCCAGCGCATCGACGCCAGCGCGGTTCCACACGTCGCCATACTTCCACACGCCGTTACGCACCGCCTCATCGAAGAAGGCCGTGGCCTCCTTCGGGGGCACGATGCGCTGGGGCGACTGCAACGGGCTGTCGTCGGGCAGGTCCGGATTGTAGCTGCACCACACGCACACACTTTCAACGCCCGAGGCGGAGAGCAGGCGGGCAAAACGCTCGATCTCACACCGAATCGCTACCGCATCCAGCTCGGCCGCACGACCTTTGTACCACGCCGTTCTGATGGACTTCATTTGCATTGTCCCGGATGCGGTCAGCGGCCGAACGACCACGTTCACCGGGCGGCGGCCTGAGACCTTGGAATACAGAAAACGCGCCGCCCACCGCCGGATGCGACAGCACAAGAAACTTTGGGTTGACGTTCTGTGAAGTGAAACGCTCATTCTCGTTCAACGTTCGTGCAGGGGTTTCTTGTGCTGCGCCCCCAGCTTGAAGCAAGCTGGGCCACCCCACGGCTAATCGCATGGGGCGTCGCCCGACACGCCTTCCTCGCGCGAAAAGTCTCCGGCGCAAACACAGCGACCCAACAACTCGATCTCTCGCTGAACTTGATGGTCGTTCGCTTGGGACGCCAGGATGGTGTAGGAAAAGATAGCGAGGCGGGCGCTGGACTGCACGACTGGCACAGCGACCTCCCAGTAGTGAAGCAGGAGAGATTCTCCGTGCTCTTCTGCCTGCTTGACGTAATGCTTGATGGCCAAGCCGTTGTCGAGTGCCTGATAGCCGCTCTTGGCTATCAAATCTGCGACCATCTGCTCGCCCGTCTCTTTGCCATTTGAGCTGAAGCTCAACACGTTTAGCCGAAAAGTTCCGGAGTCGGGCCGGTCTTCATAAAACGTGGCACCACCTACGGGTTCGTACTCTTCTATCCAAGAAGCAGGTATCTCAAACCGAGCAATGCCGCCGCGATAGCAAACGTTCTTGAGCGGTATCATCGCATCTCGCTTGTTGCCGCCTAACAGTGAATTGACCCGCACGCTAGATAACTCGGGCAAGCTGTTGACGCGGGAGCGGTGTTCGCTTGGCACAACGTGTCGTGCGTTAATGGGTTTGTCAACGGCGTTGGTGTGGTTGCAGTTTCGCTGGATTCGGTGTGAACCCGCGCGGCCGATGATGAGAGCTTGGGACGCGAGCGATATCACCACGAGGTCAAACAGCACAACGAGACTAACCGTCTGTTGAAAAACGTAGCTTGGACGCCTCGTCCGAGCGAAACGCACTTGGAAACGGACGGACGAGGCGTCCATCCTACGATTCTTCAACAGGCTGCTAACCCGCTTGTTTGCGCTGTCGCAACTGGTCGAGCGTCACGGCGGCGATGATGATGATGCCGAGGATCAGGTCTTGGATCGGGTTGGTCAGGCCGAGCGCTGTGCAGCCGCTGGTGATGACCGACATGATGAGTGCGCCGGTGAGTGTTCCGAGGACGGAGCCTCGCCCGCCGTTCAAACTGCCGCCGCCGATGACGACCGATGCGATCACTTTCAGTTCCAGCCCGGCTCCCGAAGTCGGATTGCCGACGGTCAGGCGTGAGAACTGGAACAGACCTGCGATCCCAACAAACAGGCCGCTGAGCGCATAGACCGCGATCTTGTTCCATCGGACGTTGATGCCGCACAGTCGCGCGGTCGCTTCGTTTGAGCCGAGGGCGAACACGTACCGGCCGAAGACCGTGTAATGCAGCACGGCGGCGAGCAGCACGGCGAGTACGAGCGTGAACCACACGCCGCTCGGCAATCCGAGCCACAACGCTTGAGGTCGCACGCTGAGCAGGTCGCCAAACCACGCGGGAACTTGCGTGGCCGTGTCGGGCCGCACGGTCGTCTCCGCCGCGACCTTCTTTGCGATCCCCAGATACACCTGCATCGTGCCGAGGGTGACGATGAATGGCACCAGACCGAGGTAACTCACGAGCGCTCCGTTCAACAGTCCGCACATCGAGCCGCAGCCGAGCGTCAACAGCAGCGCCAGCCACGGCGTCCACGGTGTCCAAGTCTTCGACGCCAACTGCACTCGTTCGAGATGGCCTGTTCGACGTTCGACCACGCTCTGCAAATCAACGCCTGCTGGCGAACGCCCCAACTCTGTTTGAGCCAACTTCAACCGTTGCGTCGCCCCAGCCACGTTGTCGCCGTGAACCAACAGCAGCGCGACATCTTCCTTCAGGCTCCACGCCAGCACGGTTGCACAGAGCGCGATGGCCATTCCAACCGACAAGTCAATCCCCCCCGCGATGATGATGACCGTCATCCCGAGGGCGGCGACCGCCACCGTGGCCGTCTGCGCCGCGACCGTTCTCATGCTGCGCGCCGTGTGGAAAGTGGCCTTGTCACCGTTGATCGCTTGGTCGGCGAGGCAGAACAGCAGCATCACCGTGACCAGCGCGAGGAACGGACGCAGAACTTGAAACACGCCGCGCCAACGCATCGCAGTCGCCGGTCCCTCTGGAGTGATGGCGTGGTGGGACGAATGAGGTTCAGCGGGAAGTGGCATTGGTCGCATCACCAAAAAAGAGGAGTCTCGATCAACGGGAGTCGGGCTGGAGAACGGGAGATCAAGAGGGGCTGCCGCGCGAATTGAGGGGAGCGCGAATGAAGACAGAGGAACGCTCTTCTTAGCCCGGATGATTCATGAGGAACCACGCAAACTCCCAGCACGGGACACCCGTAACCCAAGACAGCGAGAACCGGAATGGCAAAATGATGAAGCACAGAATGATGGAAGAGGCCCGCCAGCAGTCCGACCGACCGACTTGATGATTCTGTGCTTCATCATTTTGCCTAATCCGCTCTACCGAAATTCCGCGCGCCAGACAAAGAAACAAAACGTGAGTAGTACGGAAGCTCACGGAAGGGAAAGAGGTGCCGGACAAAGCCCGTTCACAAAGTGCCTGCTGTGTGCGATGCGATTCATTCATTGCAACTTCTGACCCTGCTTCCCTTCCGTGCATTTCCGTGTTTTCCGTGGTGAATCATCCGGGTGAGCCATCACCTTGGTCTTCATTCGCGCTCCCCTCAATTCGCGCGGCCCCGCTTCGTTTCATCTCCAGGCGTCGTCAGTTTCGAGTCAGCGACTCATCCAAATTGAGCAGCGTGCTGGCGACGATGGTCCACGCGGCCAGTTCGCTCGGGTTGAGTTTTGCTTCGCGCGGGAACTCACCGACTTTCAGCAGAGCCTCGGCTTTGTCACCGCGTGTGGCGTAGTCGGCCAGTTGTTCCGTCACGAGTTGTTTGAGCAATGTCCTCTCGCGCGGTGACGGTTTGCGCGCGACGACGTGGCGGAAGGCGAACGTCAGACGTTCATCCAGCGACGAGCCGCCCTCTTGCAGGATGCGCTCGGCGAACTTGCGAGAGGCTTCGACGTAGGTCGGATCGTTGAGCAGGATCAGCGCTTGGAGCGGCGTGTTGGTGCGGGCACGACGGACGGTGCAGGTCTCACGATCGGGGGCATCGAACGTGGCGAGCGTGGGCGGCGGCGCGGTTCGTTTCCAGAACGTGTACATCGTGCGGCGATAGAGGTCCGCGCCGGTGCTCTGCTTGTACGACTGAGCCGTCCATTGGTAGCCGTCCTGTCGCGATGCCAGTTCCTCCCAAATCCCAACGGGCTGGTACGGCGAGACACTCGCGCCACCGATGCGCGGGTCGAGCAACCCGCTGATCGCGAGCGCTTGATCGCGCACGAACTCGGCTTGCAGTCGGAAGCGACTACCCCGCGCGAGCCAGCGATTCTCGGGATCGCGCCCGCGCAGATCGGGTGTCACGCGAGACGCCTGGCAGTACGTGGCCGAGGTCACGAGCAGGCGGATGAGGTGCTTGGTATCCCAAGGGAGTCGAGAGTCGAGAGACGAGAGTCGAGAGCCAGAAGGTGGGGAAGGAGACACGCCGGTGCTGGGATTGGCTCTTGTCTCGCGACTCTCCGCTCTCGTCTCGCCCCGAAATTCCACCGCCAGCCAATCGAGCAACTCCGGATGGCTCGGCTGCTCCCCTTGGGAACCGAAGTCTTCGCTCGTCTTGACGAGGCCCAGTCCGAACAACATTTGCCAGTAACGATTGACGATGACGCGGCTCGTCAGCGGATGCCGTTCGTCCACGAGCCACTTCGCCAAGCCGAGCCGATTCGCGGGAAGTCCTTCGGCGAGCGGCGGCAGGAACGACAGCGTGGCGGCGGTCACTTTGTCACCCTGCTTGTCGTACTGGCCGCGCAGCAGGATGAAGGTGTCGCGCGGAGTGGCCATCTCCTGCATGACCATCGTGGTCGGGATCGTCCGCTCGAACTCATCCACGTCCTTCTTGCGAGCCGCAATCGTTTCGCTGAGCTTTTTTCCCTGCACTTCTTCGCGGAAGTATTTGGCCAGCTCTTGTTGTTGAGCTTCTGTGCGGTCGGTCGCGTTGAGGATCGACGTGATGTTGGCTGGCAGCGACGGCTTGTCGTGCGGATTGGCGGCCGACGTGATCGACAGGCGGAAGCGGCCCGGCTGGTGCTGAGCGAACGTCGAGTTGAAAGCCAGCGTGATCGTCAGCGGCGCGGGTTCGCCTCTCAACCGGATCGGCTCGGACAACTCGAAGATCGCGTGGTGCGGCTGGCCGACTTCAGGATGAATGGCCCAGCCGGTTCGGTCATTGGCGTCGATGGCGTGCGCGATCGGATACGTCTCTTGGCTGAAGTCGGCCGAGGCTCGTTCGATCTTCTGCGGACGCGGCTTCCGTCGGTCATCGCTCGGGCCAAGTCCAACCGTGACGCTCGTCATCACGAAGTTGCCGTTGATGCTCCGCCCCGGCCCCTTGCCCGCCAGCGAATCGTCGGGCAGGACTTCGAGTCTCACCGCCGTAATCGTACCTTCGACCGGAGCCACGATGGTGTACGTCTCCGTCGCGGGGTTCGCTTCGGTCGCGGTGATCGTGCCTACCTCAAGCATCTTCAACGTCGAACCGCCCGCCGCGTGCAGTGACTCGGGCTTGAGCGTCGTCCAAGCGACGGGTTGTTCCGACTTCGCAGCCGTCTCCCACAACCGCTGTGCTTCGACCAGTTCCGGCCCCGTCGCGGCGAGCTGCTTCTCCAGCGACGCGATCCCCGCACGGAGTTCATTCAACTTGGCCTGCTGTTCGACCGACGGCGTCTTCAACAACGGAGCCGCGTTCCCCTTCGAGCCATCGAGTCCGTTCTCTGGCACGTTATGGAAGAACGCGTAGAGCGAATAGAAGTCGCGCTGCGTGATCGGGTCGTACTTGTGGTCGTGGCATTGGGCACACGCGACCGACAAGCCGAGCCACACGGTCGAGGTCGTACTGACGCGATCGACGATGTAGGCGTTGTGGTACTCGGCGGGAATCGCTCCCCCTTCAAAGTTAATCATGTGGTTGCGGTTGAACCCGCTGGCGATCCGCTGCGAGATTGTTTGTTCTGGCGAGGCGGCCTCGGGCAACAGGTCTCCCGCCAGTTGCTGGATCGTGAATTGATCGAACGGCAGGTTCGAGTTGTAGGCTTCAATCACCCAGTCGCGCCAGCGCGTCATGTCGCGGCCCGAGTCGATATGAAACCCATGCGTGTCGGCGAAGCGCGCCGCGTCGAGCCAATCGACGGCCATCCGCTCACCGAACCGCCGTGACTGGAGCAAACGATCCACGACGATCTCGTAAGCCTGCGGACTCGTGTCGGCGACGAACGCATCGACCTCAGCCAAAGTCGGCGGGAGGCCGGTCAGGTCGAGAGTCACTCGCCGGATGAGCGTGACCCTGTCCGCTGCGGGCGACGGCGCCAGGCCCTCGCGTTCCAGCTTCGACAAGATGAAATGGTCGATCTCGTTCTTCGGCCAACTCGCGTGCTTTACAACCGGACGCGTGGGTCGAGTCGGCGCGACAAACGACCAGTGTTCGCGGTACTCGGCCCCCTGTTCGATCCACGCCGTCAGCAGCTTCTTGTCCGCAGCACTCAGCGGTTTGTTGAGCGACGGCGGCGGCATCATCACTTCGGGGTCAGTCGAATTGATCCGACGCACGATCTCACTCGCGTCAATCTTTCCCGGCGAGATGGCGACGAGACCGGACTCCAACTTCGACACCGCCGACTCGCGCTGATCGAGTCTTAACCCCGCCTGCCGCTCGTGCTCATCGGGACCGTGACAGCGGAAGCAGGTGTTCGACAACAGCGGTCGCACCTGCTGCTGAAACGACACCGCGGATCGAGGCTGTTCGGCCACCTGACCCAGCACCCTCGCCGCGTCATCCGCGACAACAACCATTGCCACGACAGACCACGCACCGATCCAACGAACGCAACTCATTCGACCACAGTTCCACATCGGCCACCTCGCGACAAATCCAAGCCCACAGAACGAGGCGGGATTGTGGACCCACGCGCCAGTCGAGGCAAGCATGTCCGGCGTGTACTCCGGGGCCGAAGCCGGTCCCGAAAAGCGAGGCGACCTGCTCCTGCACTTCTGGCATCGAGCCTTGGGCCACGTCTTCCTCGACACGGGCGAACCGGTCCTCGCCATTGAACACCTCGAAGCCGCGATCAAGACCACCAAGATCGACGGCGACACCAAGGGCGAACTCGCCACCACCAAAGAACAGGCCGCCAAGCTGGAGAAGAAGTAAATCTGCTCAGAAGATCAAGTAGAGTGCCGTGCAGCAACGCGGAACGTACCTGACTTCGGAGGATGCCACGAAGCGGGTGTGTTCCGCTCCGCTTCATACACCCTACGGCACTACGGTTCATGGAGTCCTGACACAAAAAAGGCCCCGCAATGTGCAAGAATCATTCGGCGATACTCGCACTGTTGACGCTGATCTTGGCTGGCTGTTCTTCACGAGCCGCAGAACCAAGAAACGAAATTCCGGATGATCTTCAGGCCATTCTGGAGCAGGCGGGGCAGTTTGAGTTGCTGTCCCTCAGCCCGATATTGCCCAAAGATGAGATTCCCAAAGACGCCTTTCATGAATGGGAAATGCTCGGCAAGACGACCGTGAAGAATGCAGAGACCCGCAAGAAACTCATCGCTGCCTTCAAAAAGGGCGTCGAGGAAAACGAGGGCATCGCCGCGTCCTGTTTCACCCCGCGCCACGGTATCCGTGTGATCCACGGCGGCAAGACGGCCGATTTCGTCATCTGCTTTGAGTGCCTACAGGTGCATGCCTATGTCGGTGATCAAAGGGAAAAAGGCTTCCTGATCACGGCCTCTCCGCAAGCCGTGTTTGACAGCGTACTCAAAGAAGCAAAGGTGCCCCTGGCCGAGAAGCCAAAGAAGTAGCGATCACGAGCACCCACATCGAAGGCGTCCTCGCCGGCTCAAGGCGAGTGGTCGCTGGCCTGCGCTCAGCGGCGCAATGTCATTGCAGGCACCCGCTGAGAAACTTCTTCAGAGCAGCCACTTTGACCTGTTCGACCTTCGTGAATCGAAGCTGCACGGCGTCGAGGCCGTTCTTGAACGGGGCGACTTCCTGCCCGATGCCGAAGCTGGCGACTTGGCCGAGTTGGACTGAGCCACTGGGGACGTAGAGGCTGAAGTCCACTCCAGCCGGTCGTTTGGTGACGATGTTCGCCACCGGCAGCTTGTTGCGCGAGTAATTGACGACGACCTTCTGCGTCCAATCGACCTTGGCATCCGGTAAGAGTTCGTCCAGTAGCGAGGCCAGTTCTTCCAGCACGGTCGCGTCCCATTCGATCTGGCCCTGCAAGAAGCCCTTGCGCATCAGATGCCACTTGCGGCCGAGCTTCTTCCACGGCGTGAGGTCTTCCAGATCGAGCGCCTTTGGATTCGTTGCGTCGAGGAACGACTTTTTTGCTGTCGCGAAGAACGTCTCGAACGCAGGCGTCTCCATGTCAGACGGCTTGAGCAGCACGACGGTCACGTCTTCAAACGGCCCGTTCGTCGCGGGGCGGATGCGGACGCGGGGCTGGCGGTTGTAGACGGGGATCTCGTCGAGATCGTTCACGTCCTTCAAGCCGAGTTCCTGCGACAGCGTTTCTTCACTAAACGTCTTTCTGCCGACGCGGAACTTCAGCGACAGCAGCCATTCATCGCCCGTGTGTGCGTGCAGGAACCAGCCGTTCGTTTTGACTTTACCCGTCACTTCGATCGTGCTGCGGTCGGCCCAGTTCGTCGGCGCGAAGTCTTCTGATGCTTCGAGTTGATCGATCACGCGAGCCAGCATCTCTCCGCTCCAGCGTCGAGGTTTGCCGTTGTTCGCCAGCCCATCGACCGTGTGCCACTTGCGTCCATCGACCTCCCACGGCATCCGCGCCTCAGCCCCGATCTTCGATGGGTCGAGATCGCCCGCCTGCTTCTTCCGCGCCGCATCGGCATCGAACGACTCACGCTCACCGCGCCGCCCCTCGGCCAGCACGCGGGCGAGAATTTCGCCGGTGAGGCAGCGGAGTTGAGTGTTGAGGGTTGAGGGTTGAGGGTCAGAAAAAGAAGTCGGCGACTCGGCGTCTTCTCTTGTCCCCTCTCCCCCGTCTTCGGGGGAGAGGGTTAGGGTGAGGGGGTCTTCGATGCGGGTGACGGCTTCGACAGCGCGCGCCTTCTTCTTTCCTGTTCCTTCCCCTTGGTGGGGAGGGTTAGGGAGGGGGGATGATGGACTAGCCACGTCTCCACGCGCATCGGCCCCCCTCCCCGGCCCGCCCCGCCGAGGGGAGGGAGGAAGAGAAGAGTCGCGGGAAGAATCGGACGCGTTTTCGCCACTCGGCCCCCTCACCATAGCCCTCTCCACCGAAGACGGGGGAGAGGGGACGACTCCGTGCTGGCGCACGTCATCAGAAAGACCGTGCCGACGCACGTAGGACTCGGCGTAGGCGGCCACGTCTTCCGGGGTGCCTTCCGCGACAATCCAGCCTCCCTCGCTGCCCGCTTGCGGGCCGAGGTCGATGATCCAGTCGGCCGTCTTGATCACGTCGAGGTTGTGTTCGATAACGACGACCGTGTTCCCCGCATCGACCAGACTGTTGAGGATTTTTAGTAGCTTGCGGATGTCATCGAAGTGGAGACCCGTCGTCGGTTCATCAAGGAGATAGAGCGTCTTTCCCATCGACGGCCGCGCGAGTTCGGCGGCCAATTTCACCCGCTGGGCCTCACCCCCCGAGAGCGTTGGCGCGGGCTGGCCGAGCGTCAGGTAATCGAGTCCGATCGCGGCGAGGACACTCAACGGCCCGCGGATCTTCGGCAGGTTGTCGAACAGTTCGAGAGCCTGGCCGATCGACATGGCGAGTACGTCGGCGATGCTCTTGCCGCGATACTGCACGGCCAGAGTCTCGGCGTTGTACCGCTGACCGCGACAGACATCGCACTCGACCCACACGTCGGGCAGGAAGTGCATCTCGATCAGCTTCTGCCCGTTACCCTCGCACGCTTCGCAGCGGCCACCCACGCGATTGAAGCTGAACCGCGTTGAGCTGTACCCGCGCACCTTGGCTTCGGGCATCCGGGCAAACAGTTCGCGAATGTGCTCGAACACGCCCGTGTACGTCGCCGGGTTCGAGGCGGGCGTGGTGCCGAGCGGCTGCTGATCGACCACGATCAGCTTGCTCAGGTATTGCAGGCCGAGCAGTTCGTCATACGGCCCCGGTTGCGTGGAGGCCCGATGCAGCTTCCTCGCCACCGCGCGAGCCAGCGTGTCCTCGATGAGTGAACTCTTGCCGCTGCCGCTCACTCCGGTGATGCATGTGAACGTCCCGAGCGGAATCCGCAGATCGACGTTCCGCAGGTTGTGCTGCCGGGCACCGAGCAGTTCGAGCCACTGAGGGGGTTGAGGGTTGAAGCTTGAGGGTTGAGGGGCAGAAGTGGAGCGGCCACCTCTTGTCTCCTCGCCCCCGTCTTCGGGGGAGAGGGTTAGGGTGAGGGGGTCTTCGACGGGTGTGGCAGCCTTCGATGAGCGCGACGATTTCTTGGTTGCGACCTTTGGAGCGGAAGCGAGTAGCGAAGCGGCGGCTTGAAGTGGGGGAGCGTTCTCGCCGCTCGGCCCTCTCACCCTAGCCCTCTCCCCCGCAGACGGGGGCGAGGGGACCACTCCGTGCTGGCGCACGTCATGGTGAAGAGATGCCATTCGACGAACGGCCGGAATCACAATTTCCTCGCGCCCCGACAGGTACTTGCCCGTCAGCGACAGTTCGCTTTTCGACATCTCGCGCGGAGTCCCCTGCGCGGTGATCGTGCCGCCAAAGCGACCGGCTCCGGGACCAAAGTCGTAGAGGCGGTCGGCGGCCTGCAAGACCTCGCGGTCATGCTCGACCATGATGATTGTGTTGCCGAGGTCTCTCAATTTCACCAGGGCCTTGAGCAGCCGCCCGTTGTCGCTCGGATGCAGCCCGATAGTCGGTTCGTCCAGCACGTACAAGACACCGGTCAACGCGCGGCCGATCTGACCGGCCAGGCGGATGCGCTGCGTTTCGCCGCCCGACAGCGTCGGTAGCGTGCGAGCCAGCGTCAGATAATGCAGGCCGACATCGACGAGGAACGACAACCGGCCGGTCGCCTCATCCAACAGGTCGCCCGCGATTTTTTGCTGAGACTTCGTCAGCGTGAGACCGTGCAAAAATGAAAGGGCCTCGTTGAGCGGCAGGTCGCAGAACTGCTTGATCGTCTTCCCACCCAACTTCACCGCCGCCGCATCGGGTCGCACGCGGCTGCCGCTGCATGCGGAACAGGGACAGTCGCCGATCAGGCCGTACAGTTTCATGCGGTAGTCGTAGGACAGGCTCGCCGCCTGTTCGATGGCCGGGTAGAGGCCCTTGTATTGAAAGCGAATGTGGGGCAGGTTTGTAACCTGCCCGTCCCCCGCTTTTCCTTTCGCCTTCCCCGAACGAATTGATTCGGTGGACGACTTGGAACCCGTGACGGGCAGGTTACAAACCTGCCCCACGAGCTCAATCCACACGTCCCCCGTCCCGAACAACACGGCTCGCTGCTGACTCGGCTCAAGCTGCGAGAACGGCACGTCGAGCGGGATGTCGCACTCCTTCGCCATCGCGGTCAGCATCCTTCTGAACAGAGGCGACTTCGCCGGGTCGGGCCACGCGGTGACGGCCCCTTGTGACAGCGATCGCGTCTGGTCCGAGACGAGTGCGCCGAGATTCGTCCCCTGCTGAGTCCCGATCCCCTCGCACGTCTCACACCAGCCGAGCGGACTGTTGAATGAGAAGTTGTGCGGAGCCAGTTCTTCAAAACTGCGGCCACACTGTTCGCACGAACGGAACAAGCTGAACGGCTGGACCTTCCATTTCTTCTCGTCGCGCTCGTCATCGACGACGGCGACTCGGATCACGCCCTTGCCGAGATCGAAGGCCAGTTCGACGGATTCGGCGAGACGCGAGCGGGTGGTTGAGGGTCGAGGGTTGAGGGCTGCGGGTGAAGACGACTGCGAAGTCTTCCCTCCTGTCCCCTCGCCTCCGTCTTCGGGGGAGAGGGTTAGGGTGAGGGGGGCTTTCGAGGTCGTGACAACCTTCGATGCGCGAGACGACGATTTCTTCTTTCCGGACTCCTCGGCCGGAGGAAGAGTAGAGTCGCTTGAGTCCAACGGAGCGTCCTCACCGCTCGGCCCCCTCACCCTAGCCCTCTCCCCCGAAGACGGGGGAGAGGGGACAAGAATGCTGCCTCTCGTTCCTTCTCCCTCGTCGTGCCGGATCGTCACGCGATCCACCACGATTTCCACCGCGTGCTTGCGTTTGCGGTCAATCTCGGGAACCTCGTCCAGCGTGTGAGTCACGCCGTTGATGCGGACTCGGCGGTAGCCCTGTTCGCGCAGGCGTTCCCACAGTTTTTCGTACTGCTGTCCGACCGTGACCTCCTGCGGTGCGAGGACCAGCAGGCGCGTGCCCGCCGCGTGTTCCATCAGGCGGTCGATCACATCGTCCGTCGTTTGCGACTGAACGGGCACGCCGCAGTCGGGGCAGTGTTGAGTCCCTAGTCTCGCGAAGAGGATGCGCAGGTAGTCGTAGATTTCCGTGACCGTTCCGACCGTGGAGCGGGGCGTGTTGCCGACCGTCTTCTGTTCGATGGCGATCGACGGTTGCAGGCCGTGGATGTGCTCGACCCTCGGCTTGGGCATCTGGCCGAGAAACTGGCGGGCATACGACGAGAGAGACTCGACGTAGCGACGCTGCCCCTCGGCGTAGAGCGTGTCCATCGCGAGCGAACTCTTGCCGGAGCCGCTCGGCCCGCAGAAGACGCTCATCATGTCGCGCGGGATCGTCAGATTGAGATGCTGAAGGTTGTGCTGCGATGCGCCGCGGACCACGATCGACGTGTCGGCTCCGTCGGTGGAGTCCTTCAGCACACGCGAGGTTTGCCAGCGAGGAGGGTTGATGGTTGAAGGTTGAGGGTTGAGGGTCAGAGAAGAGTCCCGGCCGCGCGTCTTCTTCGACTTCTTACCATCAACCCTCCACCCTAGACCCTCAACCCCTTGCAACGCCCGTCCCGTGTACGACTCCTCGCACGCGACGATCTCCTCAGGAGTTCCCGCTGCGAGGATGCGGCCGCCGCCGGAGCCTCCTTCCGGCCCGAGGTCGATCACCCAGTCGGCCGTCTTGATCACGTCGAGGTTGTGTTCCACGACGATCACCGTGTTGCCCGCATCGACGAAGCCATGCAGCACCCGCAGTAGATGCTCGATGTCCACGAAGTGCAGTCCGGTCGTCGGCTCGTCGAGGATGTAGACGGTCTTGCCGGTGGAACGCTTGCTCAGTTCCTTGGCGAGCTTCACGCGCTGGGCCTCACCGCCGGAGAGCGTCGGCGACGGCTGTCCCAGCTTGAGGTAGTCGAGGCCCACGTCGTGCAGCGTCTGGATCGACCGCTTCAGTTTCGGATGGTTCTCGAAATGATCGAGGGCCTGCTGCACGTCCATGTTCAGCACATCCGTGATGTTCTTTCCCTTGAAGCGAACTTCGAGCGTCTCCTTGTTGAACCGCTTCCCCTGACAGACGGGGCACGTCACCCAGATGTCGGCGAGGAAATCCATCTCCAGTTTGTTCGAGCCGTTCCCCTCGCACGCCTCGCACCGCCCGCCCGGCACGTTGAACGAGAAGCGTCCCGGTTTGAAGCCGCGCACCTTGGACTCGGGAAGCTGCGTGTAGAGGTCGCGAATCAGATCGGCCAGCTTCACGTAGGTCGCCGGGTTCGAGCGGGGTGTGCGGCCGATCGGGCTTTGGTCGATGTCGATTACCTTGTCGATGTGCTCCAGCCCGGTGAGCTTCGTGTGCTGGCCGGGGTTGCCCGAGCCGCCGTTCACGTCGCGGTTGAGGACTTCCCACAGGATGTCGTTCACCAGCGAACTTTTTCCTGAGCCGCTCACTCCCGTGACGCAGATGAACTTGCCGAGTGGGAAGCTGGCGCTGACATCGCGCAGGTTGTGATGCGTCGCGCCGTGAATCTCGATGGCGTGACCGTTCCCCGCGCGACGCTGCTGCGGAATCGCGATGGTGCGACGGCCGGACAGGAACGCGCCAGTGAGGCTTCGTTCCGACTTCATCACGTCGGCGACCGAGCCTTCGACGACGATCTCGCCGCCGCGCACGCCCGGACCCGGGCCGAAGTCAACGATGTGATCGGCGGCCCTCATCGTCTCGTCGTCATGCTCGACGACGATGACGGTGTTTCCCTGGTCCCGCAGATCCTTGAGGCTGTCGAGCAGCATCACGTTGTCGCGCGGATGCAGCCCGATGCTCGGTTCATCAAGGATGTAGACGACTCCCACCAGGCCGCAGCCGATCTGTCCGGCCAGTTTGATCCGCTGACTTTCTCCACCAGAGAGCGTTGGCGCGGTCCGGTCGAGCGTCAGGTAGTCCAGCCCGCACCGCAGCAGGAACCCGAGCCGACCACGAATCTCCTTCAAGACCTCGATCGCAATGAACTGCCCCGTCTCGGACAGTTCGAGTTCCCCGAAGAACTCCCACGCATCAAGGGTGCTCAGTTGGCAGACCTCGGGAAGGGAGAGTGCGGAGCGCGGAGCGTCTTTTGCCTTGTCCCCTCGCCCCGGCTCTGCGGGGAGAGGGTTAGGGTGAGGGGTCTTCTTCTTGGGTTTTGCTTTTGTGTCGCCCGCGCTGTCGGGTGAAGAGAATCCCCTCACCCCCAGCCCCTCTCCCCGCAGAGCCGGGGCGAGGGGAGCAAGAGACGCAATTCGATAACTCCCCGCCTGCTTGTTCAGCCGACTGCCGCCGCAGGTCGAACAGCCCGCCTCGCACATGTACTTTTCGAGCTGCATCCGGCGCATCGGGTTGCGCGACTTGCGGTACTCGTCGAGCAGTTCGGGGATGAACCCGGCATACGT
The DNA here is from genome assembly GCA_043733345.1 of Schlesneria sp. Taxonomy (GTDB): domain Bacteria; phylum Planctomycetota; class Planctomycetia; order Planctomycetales; family Planctomycetaceae; genus Schlesneria. The sequence continues at coordinate 12,620 of JAYTGQ010000020.1, read as the reverse complement.
GCCCCCTTTCTTCCAGACTCCGCCGCCGTGTCTGAACGCAAACGTGATGTTCTTCTGACCGAGGCCATACAAAAAGAGCTGCTTCGCGGCGTCGGGCAATGCGGACCATTTGGTTTTGAAGAACGAGTCCTCGGTCAGCCCGAGTTCGATCTCAATCGCGCGGCCGACTCCCTTGAGAATGCTCTTCCGCCACTTGCCGATCGAACTGAGTTTGCCGAGAACGGTGATGGCTCCCTTGGCGATCGACAGCGAATCGTCGGGGACCAAGCGGTCGATCTTGAAGTCGAACCGAATCCCCAGCCCGGTGCAGTCGGGACACATCCCCTGCGGACTGTTGAAGCTGAACAGTTGCGGCGACGGTTGCTCGTAACTGATGCCGCAGTCGATGCAGGCGTAGTCGCAGGAGTAGAGCTGGTCGAGGGTGGAGGGCTGAGGGTTGAGGGACGGAGAAGAGTCGGAAGGCAATGCAGTGTTGATGGAGTCTTCTTCTCCTGCCTCCTCTCCCCCGTCTTCGGGGGAGAGGGTTAGGGTGAGGGGGGCTTTCGATGGTGTGGACGCCTTCGATGCGCGCGTCTTCTTCTTGCTGCCCCCCTCACCACGAGGCGATGCAAGAGCAGAGTCGGCTTGAAGTGAGGGAGCGTTCTCTCCACTCGGCCCCCTCACCCTAGCCCTCTCCCTCGAAGACGGGGGCGAGGGGACCACTCCGTGCTGACGCACGTCATCGGAAACTCCGTGCTGGCGCACGTCATCGCTTGGCTCGCGGGAGATGACCAATCGACCCTTCGCCAGATTCAGCGCCGCCTCAATCGCCTCGGCGACCCGCGCGCGGGGCGTCTTGCCGGCGACGAGGCGGTCGATCACCACGTCGATCGTGTGCTTCATCTGCTTGTCGAGCTTGAGGTCGTCCGTCAGTTGGACGCTCTTGCCATCGACCCTCGCGCGCAGGAAGCCGCGTTTCAGCAGGTCTTCGAACAGGTCTTTGTACTCACCCTTCTGGCGTTGGATCAGCGGCGCGAGGACTTGGAACTTCGTGCCGTCGGGCAGACGGAGCACGCTGTCGAGAATGTGTTCGCGCGTTTGAGCCGTGATCGGTTTGCCGCATTGATGGCAGCTTGGCGTGCCGACGCGGGCGAAGAGGACGCGCAGGTAGTCGTAAATCTCGGTAATCGTGCCGACGGTGGAGCGCGGGTTGCGACCGCTCGACTTCTGCTGGATCGAGATCGACGGCGCGAGGCCCGTGATCGAATCGACCTCCGGCTTCGGCATCTGCCCCAAAAACTGGCGGGCATACGACGAGAGCGACTCGACGTACCGCCGCTGTCCCTCGGCGTAGAGCGTGTCGAATGCCAGCGAACTCTTTCCCGAGCCGCTGACCCCCGTCATCACGATCAGTTTGTTGCGCGGCAGCGTGACGGAAACGTCCCGCAAGTTATGTTCGCGGGCACCACGAATAACGATGTCTGAGGCGGGCATGGCGTGCTTGGTACCGGTGAATGAGGTGTCGAAAAATAGCGGTCTGATCGCAGTTGCTTGCGAGATGTCTCGGGGATTAGCAGCCTGTTGAAAAACGTAGGGTAAGCCCGGCTTGATTTGTATGTTCCGAGGGGGAGTGCCACGCTTGGGAGTCTTTGGAGAAGCGGTACACAGGGAGGGGCAAGTCTTCACCTGCGCTGCTTGCCTGAAAGCTGACGGCAGTGGCACTCATCGCGGACTTTGTCGCCGGGCCGACGGTCATTGGGAGGCCCTGACGGACGGTCGTTGGGAGGTTCTGACGGACGGTTTCGTTCTCCTACGATTCGGCGAGTTCGAGGTAGGGGTCGAGGCCGAGGGAGAGGCACATTTTGGTGCGGGACTTTTCTTGTTGGAGTTGTTGTTGGCGGTGTTTTAGGTCACGGGCTTCGAGGGTGCGTTGGGTGTGGTGGAAGGTGCGGAGCCAACGGCGGGGGAGTTCGCCTTGCGCGTGGGGGCGGGCTTGGGCTTGGAGGCGTTTGAGTTGGGCCGGTTTGAGACAGCGGAACAACTCGTCTTCGAGGGAAAGCCAGAACTGGAATGAGCCGGGGTCGCCTTGTCGGGCGGCACGTCCGACCAGTTGGCGGTCGATGCGGCGGGTCGAGTGCATTTCGGTGGCGATGACGTGCAGTCCGCCGTTGGCTCGCACCTCGGGGTGCAGGTGGATATCGGTGCCTCGTCCGGCCATGTTCGTCGCGATGGTGACTCGTCCCGGCTGCCCAGCCTCGGCGACGATCGCGGCTTCCTGCTCATGAAACAGCGCGTTGAGAATCTGGCAGCCGATGCCAAGCTCTTTCAGGCTCTGCCCCAATGTTTCCGAGGCAGACACGGAGGGAGTGCCGATCAGGATGGCTCGTCCCGTGTGGTGCAGGCGTTCGATCTCGGGGATCAGTGCGGCTCGTTTGGTGGCCTGCGTGGTGAAGACTCGCGGCGGCAGGGCGTGTCGGATGCAGGGGCGATGCGTCGGGATGACGGTCGTCCCCAAGTGGTAGGTTCTTTGGAACTCGCGCCGCGCGGGCAGGCCCGTGCCGGTCATTCCCGCGAGATGCTCGTACCGGCGAAAGAAAGTTTGGACCGTGACGCGAGCCGCTTCGCCGGTCTCATCGGTAATCGGGACGTTCTCCTTCGATTCGACTGCCTGGTGGAGTCCCGCCTGCCACTTGCGCCCGTCGAGCGTGCGACCGGTTCCTTCATCGACGATGGCGATCTCATCATCCGCATTGACGACGTAATCGCGGCCACGTTGGAACGTGACCTGAGCACGGAGCGCCTGCTCGACGTAGGTGTAAAGCTTCTCCGTATCAAAGCCGCTCAAGAGCGGCGGCTTGTTGGCGAGAACGATCTTATAAGTTCCCCGATTGGTCAATTCGATGCTCCGCTGCGCGGGATCGAACTGATAATCGTGACTCGGTTTCAACTGCCGCGAGACCTCGCCACTCCACTTCAAGAGTGCCGTCGTGGCGTCCGAATTCTTGAGGTTGAGGCCAATAATCAGCGGCGTTCCGGCGTCATCGATCAGCACGCTGTCGGCTTCATCGACGAGGGCAAAGTAGTGGCCGCGCTGGACCGGTCCCTGCGGATCGGGAGCGGCGCGTGCGAGGAGCGGCGGACGGGGCGGCTCATCCAGTTTCGAGCCGACTTTCAAACGATCACGCAGGAAGTCGAAGCCGATCTCACGGCTGGTGGCGTACGTGATGTCCTGCCCATACGCGTGCCGCCGCTGTTCCGGTTCGCTTTCTGACAACACGCAACCGACCGTCAGCCCGAGCCGTTCGTAGATGGGGCCCATGAGTGTGCAGTCGCGTTCGGCGAGATAGTCGTTGACGGTGACGACATGACAGCCGCGTCCCGGCAACGCGCGGAGGAATGTGGGGAGGGTGGCGGTCAGCGTCTTCCCCTCACCCGTCTGCATTTCGGCCAGGCCCCCTTCAAACAGGCCGATGCCGCCCATGATCTGCACGGGATAGTGTTGCTGGCCGAGTACCCGCCGCGCCGCCTCACGCACCAGCGCATACGCCTCGGGGAGGAGCATCGGCAGCGGCGTTCCCGACTTCGCTCGCCAGCGGACTGCGTTCGATTGAGTCCGCAGGGCGTCGTCGCTCAGGTGGGCCAGCGACTCGGACAGCGTGATGACTCGCGCCGCCAGACCTCGCCAGCGCGCGACGCGCGACGCCATCGGCCGTCCGCCCGACTTGATCCAGTGCCAGAAGTGGTTGAGGAGGGGCATGAGGAGAGGGCTTGGTGAGGGAAGAGACGGGTTCAACACTAACCCGAAGCGTAAGCGAGGGCGAAGTCATGACGACCGGACAATGCGTAGACGCGAACCTTGAGGACCAGCTTGGAATCGTCCTCGCTTACGCTTCGGGTTGGTATGCAGGGTGAAACCGTATTTCCCGATTGCTCAGGACTCATTACTTGGCCCCTCACCACCACAGATATTTTTGGACAAATTCGATCACGTCGCCGAAGAGGACATCGCCGAGGCAGGAGGTGCCGCAGCCGATGCGGGCGCGGACTTCGGCCCCGATGGCTCGGATCGGGAGTCGGGACTTGTCGAGCGTGGCGCGGGCTTCGATCACACTCCCTTGTGCTTCGGCGGTGACGGTGCGCGTGGCCAGCGAGTTCAAGTTGGCGAAGTAACTCGCCTCGGGTTGTGTGAGCAGTCGGTACTCGATCGGTAGCTGTTGGAAGGGCGGGTTGAGGGTGGAATGTCGAGGGTTGAGGGTTGGAGCAGAAGAACGTTCGTTCGTGGAGGCTTGCTCTGGATTCAGGCTCTCCTCTTTCATATCCGCGCGACCGGCAACCAGCCGTTGCTGCTCGACTAGAATGCGTCCGAGTCGATGCTCGGCCACTTCCAGTTCGAGTTGCCAGTCACCGGTTTCATCCATCACTTGCAGCAACAAGTCACCCCGTTTGACGGGTCGGTTGAGCAGCAGTTGCTGGGCTTGAAACGTCGTCACCACACCGGCCAGCGGTGCGCGCACCGTCAACCGGGCGAGGCGATCCTTGAGTACGGTCGCCTGTTGGGCTGCCCCTTCCACTTCGACCTTGGTTTCCACCGCCTTGCCTTGCAGCTTGAGTTCCTCATCGCGGTTCCCTTTCTGCGCGACATCGTCCCGTTGCGCGATGAGCGACGAGACCAGCTTGCGTTTTTCATGCAGTTGGTTCTCGACCGTGACCAATTCCGCAGACAGTTCGTCGTTGCGAAGCTGCAAGAGGACTTGTCCCGCCTCGACGCGCTCGCCCCCCTGCACGAGCAGCTCAACCACTTGACCGTCCCACGGTGCGAAAACCTCACGCTGCACAACGGGCATCAATTTTCCTGTGGCATCCACACGATAAGGCCACGGCACGAGGACCAATGCCGCATTGAAGGCGATCAGCAGCGTGAGGCCCGCCGCCGCGAAAGCCAAGCGTCGGCCACGCAGCCACTCCACAAACCGGCCAAGGGATCGCCACAGCGGCAGCAGAAAGATCGCGCTGTGCGTCTTGGCGTTGAAGACCGCCGCCGCAATGTGATCGACGGCCGGATCGAGAGTACTCAGCAGTTGAGGCGACGGTTCGCTGCTTTGCATTTGCTCAATGACCAGTGCCCCCAGCGGGCGGCGCGGTTCGCGCACCGGCTTCGCGTGGGCCGAAGTCTCTTCGGGTTTGATGAGTCGTTCGGGTTCGAGCAGCGGTACCAAGAGAAGAAAGCGCGCCCCGCCTTCCTGTACGAACTCCGCGAGCGGCTGTTCGAGTTGCGGCGGCAGGTTGTCGAACGCACCGTCGTAGCGCAGCGGCTCACCGGCCGCGATGACCTGTCCGGCCAAGGCTCGCATCGTGCGGATCAGATTTCCACGCGGGTGAACCGACTCCTGCCCGCTCACCGCCGTCACCACGCTCTTCCGCCCGCGACGCAGCACCAAACTGACTCGATCAACGCCCAACAACAGCCGCCCGTCGTTGACGGCGACGCCAGCCACTTCATTCACATCCAGCGACCGTTGCAGTTGGTGGATGAAACTCAATAAGGCCCGCGCATCAACCGGGCGCGAAACCGGCTGTTGAGGCTCCGCTCCGTTCAGAGAGACCAGTGGCGGGTGAGGAGCCGGAGCCTGTGGAGCGAACGCTGCGGCTCGCAATCGTTGGCCCAACTCAACTCCTCGTTGAGCCAGATATTGCAACTGGCCGTCACGCTGCTGGGACGGCAACTCCGATTGCTGAGCGATGAGAATCACGCCCTGTTTGTCGCCAGCCCGAAAGGGGCTGAGCAACAGCGTGACTTGGCGATCCCGAGGAACATCGGCCAGAGACGAAGTCGCTATGGCCAAAGGGCGTCCGGCTTTGAGAGCCTCAGACATTCCTGCGGCCAGCAGCGCTCGCACCGATTCAAACTCGGCAAGGCCGAGGCAATCCAAGTTGTCACCGGCGATAGCCACCAGTTGGTTCGACTCTGCCAGCCAAATGCCGCCGCCGAGAGCGTGAAGCTCATGGACCGCGAGCTTCAAGAACTCGGTGCCAATTTGGAGTTGAGCTTCGTCGGGCATGGTGTGGCTTGAAAGGTGAATGGAGAAAAGGGGAGTGGTCTCAGTTGTCAGTTGTCGGTTGCCCGCTGGCTTCCGCCCAATGGCACTGACTTCAGCTTAGTAACTGGCTCGCAATAACTTCCCGGTTTGACGCAGTGATTCTGTGAGCGGCAAGGCGCTAGCCGCCGGTAGTTTTAACTCACCGGCGGCTAGCGTCTTGCCGCTCACGGGAAGTTATTGCGTGCCAGTTCCTTAGTAACCCGAAGTGTAAGCGAGGGAAACACAGGGAAACGCCTCTTATCATCGCTCGTCCTCGCTCACGCTGCGGGTTGGTAAATCAGTGCCATTGGGCTTCCATCGCGCATCACATCCGGAAGTGGAACGTCCGACGGATGTATCTCCACGTCCAAGCGAACACGGAGCGTTTCGCGGCAATGAAACGGGCGTTGCCGCGCAGGTTGGGCTTGAGCAGATCGGGCGATGCGTTGAGGAGAACCGTCGCCTGATAAGCGGCGTCTTCGAGTTGTTCCTTCCCCTCACGATCGGTCACGGTGGCGAGTGATCCGCCATGTTTCACCGACAGCGATTCGGGGGCGAAGTCGGACTGAGCCGTCGCGATCTGTGAGATCGTTCCGCGAAAGACGCGACCGGGCAGGTGATCGAACTTCAAGCCGACCGGCATTCCGAGCGTCACATCGTGGCGGTCGGCCTGATCGAGATAGAGGAGCGCCTGCATCGTGTCGTTGGGGGCGATGCTGAGCAGATGCGTTCGTTCGTCGAAGATGCCACCGGCGTTCTTCGCATCCAGCGGCGTGCCGGTCCAACCGACCAGCCGCATGCGGAGTTGTTCCAGCTTCGGCGCGGGGAGTCTCGGCGGCGCGACGATGGTCCCCGCGCAGGGGGCGACAATTTGCAGATGCTTCCGTTGCTCGACCAACTCGGCCAGTTGCTCGTTGACGGAACTCAGGCTCTGCTCGGCCATCGCACGACTGCCCGGATCGTCGGTCACTTTGGCGAGGTGGATCGCCTTGCGTTGGACCTCACGCGCCACGAGCAGTTGCCGAGAGCGGTCGTCCAGTTTGGGATCAAACAGTTCGGCGAGGAGTTCCCCCGCCGAAACGTGATCGCCGGGCTTCACATGGAGTGCCACCAATTCACCGGGTATCTTGGTCAGCACATGCCGCACGCCGTGCGGTTCGATCACGAACGCCGCCGAACCGAACCACGGAACCGGAACCGTTCCCAACGCCGCGATCACGGCCAGCAAGACCGTCGCACTGAACGCCACACGCCACTTCTTGATCGGATGTTGTCGCGGTGCCGCGAACAGTTGATACGACTTCATTCCCAATCTCCACACCACACCGCACACCGACACGGCCGCCAGAGTTTGACCAACGCTCTGCAAACCATACGGCTTTAAGACCGTATAGAGGAACATCAGGATGCCGAACAGCACGACCCAGCCGTAGATCGTGGAAGCCACCGCGAACAGTGCGAACCAGTGGCGACCGGTCTGCGGCATGAACGGATCGGGCCGAGGCTCAACGCCGAGACAGACTCGCGCCACCGTCTCTTGAAACAGTTTGTCCGCCTTCTGACGCAGGTTCGGAATTTCGAGGAAGTCGCTCAGCATGTAGTAGCCGTCGAGTCGCATGAGCGGGTTCGCGTTGAAGATCACGGTCGTGGCGGCGGTCACAAAAAACAGGTTCAAGCAGAGGTAATGCAGCAGCCCTGGCGACGTGAGCCACCAGACGAAGATCGCCGCCGCCGAGAGGACGATTTCAATCATCATCCCCGCCGCGCCGATCAGAATGCGTTTCCATTTGTTCTTGAGCATCCAAGAATCCGACACGTCGCAATACAGACACGGAGTTCCAACGAGCAACATCACACCCATCTCGTGACACTCGCTGCCGAACATCTTGCACGACAGGCCGTGACCGAACTCGTGAATGATCTTCGCCCCGGCCAGCGTCAGCCACAGAAAGATCAGGTTGGGCCAGCCAAAGAACTGGTTGAACGCAGGCAACCGACTCTGAAACGTCAGAAACTGCGTCGCCAACAACGCCCACGAGGCCAGCACGAAGAGACTCGCGAGTAACGCGGTCGCGGGGTGAAACATCCACCGCGTCCACGGCAGCATTCGCGCCAGCAACGCGTCCGGATCCCAGCCCGGCAGTCGCAACGACAGGATGTTGGTGCAGACGCTCCAAATCTGTTGTCGCCTTTTCTTCCGACGTTGTTCGATCCGCGCCATCGCCTGCCCCGGACGAACACCATACGCGAGGCCTTTCTGATGCAGGTCGGCCACCAACTGCTGCACATCGGTCAGCGTGGGACTGAGTGCGGGGAATTCGCGGATCAATGCGTCGCGGATCGACTCCAGATGCCGCTGCCCGTCGAGCATCTGCCACACGCGAAACTGATCGCACCGCAGCAGGTGGTACGTGAGGCCCACCGCATCCTTGACCATGAAGTGCGCGACCCCGCGAAACTCCACCCGCTTCACGATCAGATCACCCCGCCCGCGCAACGGTACGGGGCGTTGCGACGAGGGAGTCTGTTCGGAAGGGAGTGCGAGGGACATGCGAGAGCTTTTTGCGGTTAGCTTTAATTCTACTGTGATGTTTCTGCTTCATCCGTGCTCCGTCTTTGCCATCCGTGCTACCGTGAAGGCCACTGATTCACGAGTCTCCGGCTCGGTTTTGGGATCACGTTTCGTAGCACGGATGGCAAGGCCGGGGCACGGATCAGGCAAAACTGTCTTTCCTTGTGATCGGTCGAGACGAAAACGTCACAGTAGAATTAACCCAACAGCTACTCAGCGATTTCGATCACCATCTCCGCCATCAATCCAGCGCGGAGGATGTTGTCGCGGTTCTCGACCTCCGCCCACACGCGGGTCTCGCGCGTCACGGGATCGACAGTGACATCGACGAACGTCACCCGGCCCTCAAACTCCTCGGACTCTTCCGGCAGATCGAAGTCGGGGTCGTTGAGCTTCACACGCACCTTATGCTTCAGCTTGATCGCGCGCACATCGGGGAGAGCCACACGCCCTTCGATGCGCACGCGATCAACGTTGACCAACTCCAGAATCGGGTCTCCCTGGCGCACCGCTTCGCCCGGATGTTTGTAGACCCGCGTCACGACTCCCGCGAACGGGGCGATCACCGCATGGGTGGCCAGTTCCGCTCGGACCTGCTCCGCCGTCAACTTGTTGAGCGCGAGTTCGTTCTCGGCCTGCTCGATCGACAGTGATGCCTTCTGGGCCGCAAGCTTCAACTTCTCGATCTCCAGCAGCGACACCGCGACCACGGTTTGCTTTCCCTCCCCCTTCGACTTCGCCGCCGCCTTGTCATTGGCCTCGACATTCTTTTGATACTCGATTTCGGCCACGTCGCGCGCCTTCTGGTTGAATCGCACGTCCACATCGTTGGAAGCCTTCTTCTCGGCCACGGCGAGATTCGCCCTGGCAACTTCGTCCGCGATCAACACCACTTGCTGCTGGGCTGGAACCGCATCCCCCTCATGAATCTCGACCGATCTGACCACTCCCGACCGATCGCAGGCCAACGTCACCTGCCGAATCAGCACGATCCGACACTCGGGCAACCGCACCCGCTTTGGCCCAGTGGTCACATTGGGCGTTTCCGCCGCTGGAGCCACCGGGACCACAACTCCACACGTCAGCAGTGTCGAGAAACAGACAAAGAGCATTCGCATGGATCAAGCTTTTCTTCGCAGAGAACTCCGCTTCGGTGGAAAGCAGAGAGCAGAGAATCGGGCAGGTAACCACAACAACGCGCAATGCAACTGCGTTACCCAACTCAGCAGGCATTGCACATGCCCGCGAGACTACTGCCGCCCGCCACACGAGTCGAGCCTGCTTCTCGGCGACGATGATCGGGTCTTCCGCCTCAGCCTCTGCGGTAATTAAGGAACTGGCTCGAAACAACTTCCCGAAGAAGAAGTGAAGCAGGCTGCTATCAGCCGCAGGGCGCTAGCCTCGGTTTTTGGGGCATCCAAACCGGGGCTAGCGCCCTGCGGCTGATTGGGAAGTTAATTCGAGCCAGTTCCGAAGGAGACAGTCCGACTCTGGGCAGTCCGGTCAAAGCAGTCTTCCGTGGCAGACGATCCCGCATTTCCTGCCGGAGATGGTGACCCGGATCACGGCAAATGCCACCCTGCACTTCATTCTGCGTTCTTTTACCGTGAGTGCGGGTGGAGCCAGATGGACCATGTTGCCGTGCTCTGGTACATCGGGGTTCTGCGGTTGTTCCCCCAATTTCAAAGCGGTTTGGAAGCTTTTTTCTCTCCCCACTTTCCACTCCAAGGTGAGCGCCCAACATCGTGCGTGCTGTCGCAGACAGAGTGCGCTGGCTGACGGGCAGGGTCTGCCTCAAGGGGGTGGTGCGCGCGGTGAGGTCAGTGGCTTGGATGCCGCTGATCGCCGTAACGATTTGTGGTTGTGCGGCGTGGCACTCGCGAGAACCTCGGGTAGAGAACCTCGTGGTCGATTATTATCGCCGGGCGGCCGAGCGGATCGAGTATCCCGATGCCGATTCGGCGCAAGTCACCCTGCCACCGAGTCTCGGTGAGACGCGGCCGCTCGTGGAGCCGAAGCCGGAGGAGCGGTGGCCGCTCTCACTCGCGGAGGCGATTCAGTTCGGGTTGCAGAACAACGACATCATCCGCCAGAACGCGCAGTTCCTGTCACCGGGGAATCCGTTGCTGGCGAACCCCGACAGCGTGCCCTCCCTCTTCGACGTGGAGATTCAGAACAACGGCGTGCTGTTGGGAACGCGAGGCATTCATGCGGCGTTGGCGGATTTCGATCCGCGTCTCGTCACCAACATGCAGTGGGGACGCGATGAGAATGCCCAAAACAATTCGTTGTTGTCGGGAGGGCTTCCGCCGGGAACGAGTGTCCTCGTGGATGAGAACGCACAGTTTCAGTCACGGCTGGAACAACAATTCCTCACGGGCGGGACATTGGCGGTCAATCACAACTGGAACTACTCGGCGAGCAACCAAACGAACCGTCTCTTCCCCTCGGCCTACACCGGAATTCTGGGGACCGAATTTCGCCAGCCACTCTGGTCGGGAGCCGGTCGCGAGTTCAACGCGATTGCGGGGCCGTCGTCGCAGCGGGCGCGGGGCTTCAGCTACGTGAACCAGGGGATCGTGATCGCGCGCATCAACAGCCACCTCTCGGAGATCGACTTCGAGGAGAACGTGCAGAACTTGGTGCGCGAGATTGGAGACCTGTACTGGGATCTCCATCAGACGTGGCAGGAGTACCTCGCCGAGCAGAGCACGGCCGAATCGTCCCGAAAACTGTGGGACGAAGTCCAAGCCAAGTTTCAGGCCGAGTTGATCGGCGGCGCGGAGGAGGCTCAGGCCGAGGACACCTACCACGAGGCCGTCGCGCGGCAGGACTTGGCGCTCTCGACGTTCTTCCAGACCGAATCGCGGCTGCGGCGATTGCTCGGGCTACCAATCGATGACGGGCGGGTGCTCTTTCCCAGTGACATCCCGCTCGAAACCGAAGTGGCTCACGATCGGGCGGCGTGTCTGTTCCAGGCGTATGTCAACCGGCTCGACCTGCGGCGGCAGAAGACGAACATTCAAAGTTTAGAACTGCAACTGACCGCCGCGCGCAATCTCGCTCATCCGCGACTCGATGTCGTGGCGGGCTATCGGCTCAACGGTTTCGGCGATCAACTCATTGCCGGTCACACTGCCGATGGCGTGACGAGCGAGGGCTTTCACAGCGCGTATGGCGCGTTGGTTCGCGGCCATCAGACGAGCTGGGACTTGGGAGTTGAATACTCGATTCCGCTCTGGATGCGTTCCGAACGGGCGCAGGTGCGGCAACTGGAACTGCGGATCCTCAAAGCCCGCACGGTCCTCGCGGCTCAGGAGGACGAGATCGCCCACGAACTGCACGCGGTCTTTCAAACGCTGCAGCGCTGGCTGCGATCGGCCCAGACAAACAAGCGCCGCTACCTCGCCGCGAACCGCCGCGTCGAAGCGGCTTCGTCCGAATACCACGATGCCGGACGCACGGGCATCGACCCGCTGCTGCGCGCCGAAATCAGCCTGACCCAAGCCCAGATCGCCTACCACCGCAGCGTCGCCGAATACAACAAGGCCCTCCGCGATCTGCTGTATCGCACCGGCCGCCTGCTCCACGAGGACGGCATTGAACTCCTTGGCATCGACGGTCAGCCGGTCTCGACGCCATTACCTGAGTTGCCTTCACCGACCTCCTTCCCGAGTGAGGATGCTGGCGAGACAAAGCTGCGCGATCCCGCGGACTCTCTCACAATCGACGGATAACCCGTCGGCTTCGGCCCCAAGAAAAACCTTGAAACTCGCCTCACACGCAGGCCGGGCCAAGAGGCAGTGATCCGGTGTGATCCGCAGTTCTTCGATCTTTGGCGTCGTCCAGTCTTCACCCAGCAGAGCGCCAAGGATGGCCGTGAACATGTCACTTTCGTGCCGAGCGGCGCGGAAAGCGGTGCCACCGTGTCTGCGATGTTCACCGTGGCTTCCGTGGCATCGATCACGCGATTGTCCGGCACGACATGGCCC
>JAYTGQ010000019.1:0-2962 GCA_043733345.1 Schlesneria sp. | reverse complement strand
CCGCTCGGGCCGCAACAACCGCACTGTGAAACAAAACAGCCGACGGTCGCCCGCACCATCACCGCCGCCGGACACCGCTCGATAAACTTGTCCAACACCCCACCCGGCAACATCCCTGTGCCCTCCCAATTGGTGACAAATCCCTGTCAACACGCGGGTTGTAGCACGAACCAAAGACCTTGAAAGGGGTGGCACTGCCCACCCTACGGAATGTGCCACCTCCGACTTCTCGGATAGCCTCTCACCGAAGAACACGGCGAGAGAATCGACGCGGGGCTGAACACGCTCGACGAACTGGCGGACCGATTGGCGTTTGTGCGTCCGCCATTTGACCTGGCCAACATCGCCGCCGTGGCCGACGAGTTCGACGCGGGGTTGATCGTGCTGGACTACAGCCAACGGATTCAACCGCCGGGCGAGCATGGCGCCAAACGCGGCTCGGTCGATGCGACGATGAGTCATCTGCGGGCGTTCGCCGATGCGGGCGTCGCTGTCATCGTGTTGTCGGCCGTCGGTCGCACCAAGGACAAGTCGGGCCGGTCGAGCTACTCGGGCGACGGGTTGAACCTCGCCTCGTTTCGCGAATCGAGCGAACTGGAGTTCGGGGCCGACGATGCCTTCATCCTGACGCCGGACGATGCGGACGACGATGAAGTGATTCTGAGGCATCTCAAAAGCCGCAACGGCGAATGCCGCGACTTGCGGTTGCAGTTCGACAAGCCGCATCAAGCCTTCACGCCGCTCGGCGAGGGCGAATCGACATCGACCACGAAGCGCGAACCACGGGGCAAGCTGCAAGCTGCCATCGCCGATCTGTGGGGCCGAACGGCTGCCGCCGATGACGATGCGGGCGACGAGTGGGGGGCGGGCCGATGAACCACGGGACCAACGGACGCCCGCCTGTTCTGCCGGGTTGCTCGGTTCTGCCGCCGATGGAACCGCCGCGACCTCGACAGGCATCGACCGCGAACAGCAAGCGAAGTGGGAAGCCGAAGCGAACGGCGGCAACATCAAACCGCTTCGGCGAACTCAATGCGTTTGTCGATTGTTCGATGACGGACCTGTCACGGGCCGAAGCCCTGACGTGGCTCGTTCTGTGGCGGGACACGAAGAACGGAACCGTGCGAACGGCGTTGACGGACATTGCTCGGCGGATTGGAGCGAGCAAGCGGGCTGCGGTGGCGGGACTCGTCAAGCGGGGGCTTGTGTCGCGAATCCATCGGGGCGGCATGAATCGCGGAGTGTCGGTTTACCGGGTGCAACCGCTCGGAAAACCGACCGCCAACGGGTGAAGCTGACTTCACCTTGTCGGGTGAAGTTTCCCAGCAATTACAGGTGAAGCCCACTTCACCTATCCCATAAGGGACCATAAGGCGTCACGCTTTGAGGGGTGACGCAAAGACAGAAGATTGACCGACCGTTCCGTTGTTCGGATTGTGTGTGGCGAAGTGAATACGCCGATGTATACTCGGCGACGTTCACTTTTGTCGTCACGACTGGATTCCTTCACGGAGCGAGAGCATGTCTGCCACCGTTCGCATCAACCCGGAAAGCCACCGGAAACTAAAGACACTGGCTGAAGAGTTGGGGGAGTCGATGCCCACCGTCCTGGAACAGGCGATTGAATCGCTTCGCCGAGAGCGGTTCTTGGAACAGGCATCGCGGGCGTATGGCGAACTGCGGAGCGACAAGAAAGCGTGGGCCGCCGAACAGGCAGAACGCAAGGCGTGGGACAAGACGCTCAAGGACGGACTCGAAAAGGAATGACGATGACAACTCCGCTGCGCGGCGAAGTGTGGTTGGTGGACCTCGACCCGACACGGGGACGGGAACAGCCGGGCAAACGTCCGGCGTTGGTCATCTCGACAAACGGCTTCAACAAGAGTCCCGCCGATCTGGTCGTCGTTGTGCCGATCACCAGCAAGGACAAGGGCATCCCGTGGCATGTCCCCCTGCAACCGCCCGAGGAGGGCACGAAGACCAAGAGCTTCATCATGTGCGAAGCGGTTCGGTCAGTCTCGCATGACCGGATGGTGCAACGCTGGGGCACAGTCTCCGCCGCGACGCTGGATGAGGTTGAAGACCGGCTGCGCATCCTGTTTGACTTGTGACACATGGCAAAGCGACTGCTCAAAGGAAACGACGATGGGAACCGTCTACAAGAAAACCGTGACGCGACCGCTGCCGAAGGGGGCGGAACTGTTCACGAAGAACGGCCAGTCGTTCGCCCGATGGAAGCCTGCGAAGGGCAAGACGCGCACGGCCAAAGTGACGACAGCGAAGGACGGTTCGCCGCGCATCCTCGACGAAGCGGGAACCTACCTCGCCAAGTTTCGGGACGGCTCGGGCTACGTCTGCGAAGTCTCGACCGGTTGCCGCGATGAGGATGCCGCTCGTTCGGTTCTCGGCAAACTGGAACGGCGGGCCGAACTGGTCAAAAGCGAAGTCATCTCGGTGGGGGAAGCCGCGACCGCCGATCATCTGTGCGAGCCGTTCGCCGATCACTTCGCCGCGTACCTGCTCACGTTGGGAACCAAGGACGTGTCCGCGAAGTACCTCACGGAAATCGAACGGGCAGCGAACCGCCTGACAAGGGATTGCCAGTTCGACCGACTCGGCGACATCAGTTTGCATCCCGTCGAACGCTGGCTGACGGCTCGCAAGTCGGAAGGGATGTCGGCCAGCACTCGCAACGCCTACGCGGAAGCCCTGACGGGATTCTGTAACTGGGCCGTGGCAAACCGGCGACTCGCCACGAATCCCCTCGCACGATTGGCCAAGGCCGACGAAAAGAGCGACCGGCGACGGCAACGGCGGGCAATGACGGAAGCCGAACTGCTCAAACTGCTGCAAGTGGCGCGGTTGCGACCGCTCGCCGAGTTCGGCCGGGAAGCCGTCCCCGTGGATGAGGATGAGACCGAAGCGACCGGCAAACGCCGCAAGCGGTCGAGTTGGACGAAAG
>JAYTGQ010000018.1:0-8157 GCA_043733345.1 Schlesneria sp. | reverse complement strand
CTGGTCGAGCAGGGCCACCACGCTTAGTACGGAAACTTCATCGCAGTCCGCCGACGAATCGAACGTGGGCCTCGGGAGCCTTGGTTAAGAAGGGTCGTGACTCGCCCGCGTGACTCGCCGCGGCACGGGCCTCGGTCAGAGTTATGCCACTCGCGACGATCCGCGTCCGCTCGTGATTCCTGGCGATCCAACGCCCGCAGTACTCGGCGGGGACAGACGGCGATTGGACCGGTTCGATGGCTTCCATGATAACCTCGTGTTGAAGTCCGGTGTTGACGGGCCGATTTGACTCGAACGGTGACGATCGGATCAGACCCGACCCTGCACTGGTCTGGCACGAAACTCAACAACGACCGGGGTTTCGCCCAAAGCGGCTCCAACCCCGGCCACCCCGCCGGACGTCAATCGCCACGAATAAGGGAAGTGAGTTTGTAAACTCCCGTGGTTGGGTTGACCCCGGCTTCAGCTCGATTCTCAGCGGACTGGTCCAATCGCCTTGCTCGTTCAACAGCGTCCTCATACCCCGCCGAGTATTTCTCGTAGGTGACGTGCTTGTCGTAATCAGGATCGAACTGTTTGAGCATCATTCCAAGGTCGTCGCGATTCTGCATGCCGGGGCTGTCTCTGAAGTGCAACAGCAACCACAACTCAAAGCTCGGATTCGAGATTGCCAGTTCAATTCCGTTGGCGTCGGCCATTTCCCTTGCCTCGTGAAGATGGGGATGGTCATCCACGTCGTAAACGCACCAGACGGAATCAAATTCCAGAAACTCATCGCCTTGCTGCTTGGCCCGTGTCGATGCTTCGTTCTTGAGATCTTTTGCGATCCCCACAAGAGTTTTTGGAACTCCGTGGTCTTTAGGAACATGGACCTTGACTCGCGGATTGTGGCAGTCGTGCCAAAAGCCGTCGAAATACTCGGGTTCGGTGACGGAGCCTTCACACACGATCAGAATCGTTGGCTTCGGGTCACGAAATGGCTGCCGACGACTTGGTTTTCGATCACGGTTCCAACGATGACTTGCCATCTTCAATCACTCCGCCGCGATCGTGAAATCACCGAGAAACGGAATGGCTCCATAACGCCCCTGAATGTAACCGCGTTCCAGATTCTCCGCCTTGCGGGGCTTGTAGTCGGTCAGCGGATAAAGCACGGTGGCTCCCTGATCATCTTTCTCCGTCAGCCACACTTGATCGCGTCGCAGTGCGGGTTCGCCGAGTGTCGTTCCCAGCAGGTTGGTATCGTGAGTCGTGAAGATGAGCTGCGCATTGTGAGGATTCGTCTTGGGATCGTTGAACTGCAGAACGATTTGCTGCGCCAGCGAGGGATGCAGACTGGCTTCAAGTTCGTCGCACAACAGAACGCCGCCAGCGCGGATGACTTCCAAGATCGGAACGGCGAATCGGAACAGTGTCCGCGTTCCTTTGGACTCTTGCTCCAACGGCAACCATGCGTCATCGGCATCGCTCTGGTGCTTCAAATGGAAACGCACGCGAACCGGGCGGCGAGACTTTTCGGTCGGCTCACTCTTTTCGACTCTCAACCCCACGATTCCCAAATCCGCATTCCGTAAGAGAGCGAGGAATCGTTCTGAAAGGGGTTCTTCCATCGTCTCGTCATCAAAAAGGGACTGCTGTCCAGTCGACTCGAACATGCGAGCAATTGCTAGTTCGGTGTGCATTACTGAATAAGCCTCACCGACGTTGATCGGTCGCATTGCTCGAAACCAAGAGAAGATTGCTTGAAGCTGTGGATGCTTAAATTGCACTGCCGTCGAAAGAAACAACGCGTTCGACCTTGTAATGCCTTCGACGACTTTGTTGTCGCCTTTGAGGTTGTCCCCGAAGCTGTACACGCTGCCTGCGCGCGTAAACCAAGTTTGTTTTTTCCCATTCGGCCACGCAAAGAGCCACTCTTCCGAAATGGAGTCATCAGACACCACAAAGCCGTATTGATGACGAACTGAATCGATAAGTACCGTTACTTCAAATAGCGACGGAGCATCTCGTTTTGAACCCCAAGCAAATTGGTTACGAGGGACTCCTTGGTCGGGTGGCCAAAGGTTGAAAGAAAAAAGAACCGCTTCGCGCATGAAGACAAGGGCATTTAGGACATTGGTTTTTCCGCTGGCGTTCGCCCCATACAGCGCAACAACCGGGAGCAGGCTTTCCGAATGGCCACTCACGGTACGCGGGCGCGAGTCAGCTTCGTCACCAACGCGACCACCCGTTACCATCGTCAAAGACTGCTCGTCACGCAACGACCTGTGATTTTCAACCCGAAATTCGATCAACATGGCATTGTTCCTCTCCCGCAAAACATAGCCATCATCGGCAGGGTTCCGCAAGAAACCCGCGCAAACTGCGAGAAAACGCACCTGCTGCGAGGCGAATGGCTCGATTGTACGGTTTAAGCGAGACTTGTGTCTGCTCTGGCCGCAACACGGTCGGTCACGATCACTTGATCGCTGGCACCGGCGGGGTGGCGGGGTCTGACCAACGGGAAGGCCCCGGAACGGCGGGCACGCTCAAGCTCTCAGGACCATCCGCTTCGCTCCTGACCCTGCCACCTCGCCGCCCGCGCGGCGTACCAACGGCGAGCTTTCAGGTACTCGCGACTGGCCATGCGGTCGAAGATCACTTCTGCAGGCATGATCGTCCTACCGCTGAGACTTCAGTTCGGACCACGGCACACCAGTGGAAGGGTCCGCTTCCCAATCGGCGAAACGACGATCCAACTCTTCCGCCCAACGGTCGTCGAGCACCTCGCCCACTTCGGGGCTGAGGCTGTCGAGCAGTTCCTGAACGACCTTGGCACGTTCTCCTTCGGACAGTTTCAAGGCCTCACGAACAATCGTTTCTCGTGGCGCGAGCATGGTCAGTTCTCCGAAGCGGCTGGGTTGCTCTGGTTGATCAATCTATCAAATGGGACGTGCCACAGCTTGTCGGCTTTGGGACAAGCAGTGCGAGTGGTGAGCCGATCCTCCATCGGCACTGCTTGTCCCAAAGCCGACCAGCAGTGGCACATCTTTGAGACCGCGAACCGACTGAGCAGGGCCACCCTGCCCCACGAACAGCCGGACGCCGAGACGATTGGGGTGGCCGGGGCTGGACCAACGGGAAGCCCCGGTGATGAGGAGTTGAGTGGCGTTTGCTTGAGGACCATTGATCAATCCTGTGATCGACACCTCACCTCCAACCGGGGTTTCGCCCAAAGCGGCTCCAACCCCGGCCACCCCGCCGCCTCAATTGACGATTTGACATTGGGACAGAGCGAGCTTGAGTTCGCTCTTCCCAGCGCGCGTCACTCGGGTGTGTCCGATGACAAGCATCGAGAGTTTCTGAAGTTTGATGAGTTCCTTCAGTCCCGCGTCAGAGACTTCGGTATTTCTGAGGGCAAGCGTCGATAGTTGTTCGCATTTCGCGAGTTCAGCCATGCCCGCATCTGTCACCTTGGTGCCACTGAGGTTAATCACCGTCAGGTTTATTATGGCGGCGAGTTCCTTCAGCCCTTCATCCGTCACTTTGGTGTTGTTGAGATTAAGAACGGACAGATTCTCAATGGCGGCCAGCGTCGTCAGCCCCGCATCTGTCACTTGGGTATCACTGAGGAAAAGCCCTGATAGGTTTTCGAGTGTGGCGAGTTTCTTCAGCCCCGCGTCCGTCACCTTGGTGAAACTTAGGTCCAACCAAAAGGAAAACGGAAGGTTGGGGATTTTTGTTAACTCGTCGTCACCGACCGCTCGGGAGTTACCCCGTTTCGTCAAACGGCCTTTGTAACTGCTTTGCATCGTCTTCGAGTCGACATGTTTTTCAAAACGTCCACCCAACTCTTCAAAAGCTTTGATCGCCGCCTGAAGCTGTACCTCTGTGGGTTCGATAGACTTGGTTGGCTCCGCGAAGACGATGTTCGCACCAACGAACACAATCAATGTTGCGACCAGAGGCAGAAGATGGTTACGGTGCATGATGTTCTCCCTTGATTGAATGTGGCCGAGAAAATGACGTGAGCGGGATCTTAGGTACTGTGAGCGCATGCGGTGGATCGGGGCTACGATGTCCAAGTGCAGCTGAAGATCACTCTCCACACGCCCCGCCAACATCTTGTTATCTGGCGTCGGTCCCGTCCGCAAACAAATTTTCGAGAGTCCAGTCGAGCCCACTAGTTGGACGTAGCTCGCCATCCGGATTCGTGCGGATCGTACTGAAACGCAAGGACTGATCTCTTGCGATGATCTTTCCATTTGAATCAATCAAAAAAAGTGCTGGCCAACCGGTAACGCCAAGTCGATTGGAAATCGTCATTTTCTTGCCCTCGTAAAGGTTGACCCATGGCGTTCCATTGTCGATGGCGGCCTTCCTCCCGACTTCAAGTGTTGCGTCTGCGTTGACGCCAACAACATTGAGTCCTTTGTCTTTATACTTCTCGAAGAGTTCGATTTCGTGCGGCAATTCAGCCATACAAAACCCGCACCATGTCGACCAAAAAATAACAAGCGTATATTTTGCGCCAAACATGCTTTTGTCGAGCGTCCGCGTTTTTCCGTCAAGATCAACGGACTCGATCACAGGAAAAGCGTCGCCAATCGTAAAGGTGTCCTTCGTTTCATCACGAGATGAAAGTTGCCGAAGTACTGACGGTACTGGCTTCGGTGGAGCAGAGTCTGAACAGCCCGAAATGCTTGCAAAGGCAAACGTCGTTACGACAAACAATGCTGATAGTTTCATGCTGGATCACTCACGCCGGATAACAATCAGGAACCACGATGCATCGCGGATAACACGTTTCTGCCTCGATGGTGATTGCCAACCATCAATTCTCACAATCACTTTATCACCGGCACAGGCTGCTGCGAGGCTGCTGCGTCGAGGGCCTCGTAGGCTCCGAAGTCGTTGAACCAGAATCGCTTGGCCAAACGATACACCCAGCTTCGTTCGGGGATCTCCTGGCCGGGGCCGTATTGCGACGGGCGTGACTGCATGGCGGTGAGTTCGGCCAGCGCGGTCTTGCGGGCGGTTTGGTCGCCCGCCTGATGGCTGACCACCAGTTGATGCAGCAGGTCGGGGCGTTCGAGCACGATGCAGCCTCGCGTGGAGGACGCCGCGACCTGGCGGAAATCCTTCAGGAACTCGGACTGGCCGATGACATCCTTGATGTGCCGCTTGTCGTAGATCGATTCCTTGGCGAACTGAATGATCGGGCACGGCTCGATCCCTCCCCACGGGTTGATGTGGTGAGTCAACCCCGACGCGGCGGGGCAGAGGGCCTTGCCCTCACCGTCGTAGTAGGCGTCGATGATGCCGATCGGTTTCTTGACGCGCATATCGACGACGAACCGGCGGATGCGCAGTTGCTGCTCGCGACTGAGCGACAGTTCCGGCTGCGGGTTCGGGCCCATCGGGCGGTAGACGTGGAACCACGAATACATCACGCCCATTTCAATGAGGCGGTCCAGCCAGGCTTCGTTGACGAGATCGTCGATGTTCGTCTGGCAAACGCTCGTGCAGACGCCCGTGAGCACCTTGTGCTTGAGGCAGTTTTGCAGGCCCTCCATCGTCTTGGAGAGGACATCCGGGCGGCCGCGCCGTTCGTCGCTGATGATCTCGGTCCCCTCGACGCTGATGAGCGGCGTCACGTTGCCAAGCTCTCGCAGTCTGGCGGCGACCTCGTCGGTGATGAAGTGGCCGTTCGTGAAGACCTGGAAGTAGCAGTCGGGATGCGCGGCGAGAATCTCCAGCAACTGCGGGTGCATGAACGGCTCGCCCCCGACGATGCCGAAGAAGCTGTTGCCGGCCTCCTTGGCCTCCGTGAGCAGCCGGTTCATCGCGTCGAGGTCGATCGTCTGCTGCTTCGCCGACACATCGACCCAGCAGCCCTGGCATCGCAGGTTGCAACTGTTGATGACCGAGATGTAGATGAACGGCGGAAAGAACTCGCCCCGCTTCATCCGCCGCTTGAACCGCTGGACGGACAGCATCCCCTTGAAACCAAAGTTATAGGCGAGCTTCCACAACAGACGCTTGTCGGTTTCGAGCAGCAGCCGCTTGGCCATGCGAAGATACATTGGCGAAAATCCTCACGCGGGAATGGCCCGCAAAATTGAATCTCAAATCACAGAGGCAGGCGGATGAATTCAACAAGAAGATGGGGGACAAGAAGATAAGAGTCAGTAATTGATGCGTTCCCTCTTATTTTCTTGTCCCCCATCTTCTTGTTCCTTTCTTCTTGTTTCTTTCGATCGGGGAGCAGTCTACACCGCTCCCGCCGCTTCCATGCGGTGAGTTGGCTGCGGGCGGCCGGGGCGGAACATTTGGGTGTCACCGAACGTGGACGTGACGCCGTGGGCGGCACAGGCTTCGCGAACGGTCTCCACCACGTGTTCACCGAGCAGCGCGGGGTCACACGCGACTCGGGCGTTGACCACGAGATCGACTTCGCGCGTTTGAGCGAACGACGGGAGCGACAGCTCGGGGGGGAGATCGCGGGTGACGAGGTTCGCGACGCCGAACGCCGCAGCGCTGAGGCCGATCACCTTGAGATGAGCCACCTCCAAATCATCGGGGGCGAGTCGTTGCTTCAAGCCGCGAACGACATCGAGCAGGAAGTCGTCCAGTGAAAACTCGGTCGCCGCCGACAACTGAATGCTGCTGTTGAGCCAGCCGAGTTCCGCTTCGCCCTCGGCGTAGATGTCGTAGTCGATGTCGAGGACGCGCCGACCGAAGTTGCCGGTTTGATCGAGGAACTCAAAGCAAGCTTCAAATCCGAGGCCGCTCTTCGCGGAGACCGCCAAACGGGGCGTGTTGGGATAGGCGTTGTCGAGCAGCGTGTGCAACTCGGTCAGTTCGGCGGGAGTCATCTCATCGATGCGATTGATGAGGATCACATCAGCCTCCTCCAACTGCTTTTGCAGAATGTAGGCCGCCTTGGGGGAGAAGCCTGTTCCCGCTTCGTTCTTCAAAATCTTCCGGCCTTGGCTCGGCTTGAGGATCACGGCGTAAGGAGCGATTTCGAACCGGGCCTGATAGAGCTGCTTGAGCGGCTGAATCACCGTCGCGACGAGATCGGTGCAGCTTCCGACCGGCTCAGCGAGGATGATGTCGGGCGCTTGAGCCAGCCCGAGCTTGTCGATCGTCGAGATCAGGTCATTGAACCGGCAGCAGAAGCAAGCTCCGGCCACTTCGCCGACATCAAAGCCCTGCGAACGAAGCGACTTCGTATCGACCAGCTCGGCGGCCTGATCGTTCGTCACGATGCCGACGGACAAACCGCGATCCATGTAATGCCGAGCGAGCCGAGCGAGCGTCGTCGTCTTGCCCGCTCCAAGGAACCCACCAACCATAATGAACCGAACTGTCTTGGTGATGACCGTCTTTGCCATGCTTGAACTCACATCAGAAGGGGCCGTTTGACACGCTCTACAAAGCCGCCACATAGTAGACCCGGCTGCATGAAGGACGGCAACCAACACCCACCCGAAGCGTGAACGAGGATGGGCGTTTCATGCTGATTGAAGGCGTTGGTGTCGTCGAGTGATCCTCCTCGCTCACGCTTCGGGTTGGTGTTTCGGTAGACGCGGAACAGAGAGCAACGACGGTGACTATGAGTGACTCGACGACGGAACGATTCGCAGACCGGCCCGCCATTTTGGGCGGCACGCCTGCGTGCGCGAATGGCCCGCCGACATGGCCGCTGCGTGATGAACGGGTGGATGCGGCGCTGCGGGGTTTGATCGAGTCAGGCGATTGGGGGCGTTACCACGGGGAGCAGGTTCCCGCGTTGAGTCGCCAACTCGCCGAATACCATTCGGTCGAACACGTCTTGTTGTGCAGCAGCGGTACGGCGGCAGTCGAACTGGCGCTGCGCGGTGTGGGGGTCGGTCCCGACGACGAAGTAATCTTGGCGGGATACGACTTCAAGGCGAACTTTCAAAATGTGCTGTGTCTTTATGCGATCCCGGTCTTGGTCGATGTCGATCCGCAGACGTGGCAACTCGATCCGGCGCGGTTGGCGGCGGCAGTGACCTCGCGCACAAAGGCCATCGTGGCGTCGCACCTACATGGCGGCGTGGTGCCCATTCGCGAGGTGCGACAGTTTGCGGAGGCTCACAAGATCGCGCTGATTGAAGACGCCTGTCAGAACCCGGGCGCGTTGATTCA
>JAYTGQ010000017.1:0-2963 GCA_043733345.1 Schlesneria sp. | reverse complement strand
TTTGCCATCCGTGCTAGTTCGAGCGTGCTAGACAGCCCGTTTAGCACGGATGGCAAAGCCGGGGCACGGATGAAGAGGGGAACAAAACAATGACACTTGGAAAGCCGATCCGTCAGGAGTTGTGTAGAGACCAATGGGGCAAGCCCGGTGGGGTGGCGCGGGTTCGTCGCTCGCGCGGGAGGCAATCACACCGCATTCACCACTACTTTCAGTTTGCCCGCTTTGGTCAGCGGGATGTCATCGACGAGTTGCAGCTCGATTTCGACGACGATACCGGTGCAGCGGCGAACCTCACTCAAAAGCTGTTCGCGTTCGGTCAGCGTGAGACCACCTTCCACAACCAGCTTCAGCGTGATCCGCTCGACGCGTTCTTGAACGACTTGGAACCGGCGAATGGCCGGGAACTCTTTGATGAGGTGCGGAAAGAACTCGCCGGGAATCTTGCGACCGTCGGGAGTCTCCAGCGTGTCGAGTTGCCGACCGACGACTTTCCGCAGCAGCGGCAAGCCGCGTCCACACGAACAGGTCTCAAACCCGGCGACGGCTCGGTCGCCGTTGACGTACCGCACGAACGGCATGCCGTAGTTAAAGAGGTCCGTGATGACGACGTTCCCTTCCTGACCGGGCGGCGTGGGTGAACCGTCTTCGTTGAGGATCTCGACCAACAAGTTCTCCATGCTCAGATGCAATCCGGCGTGCTTGTCACATTCGGCTCCGATCAGCATGAACTCGCGCGAGCCATACGTTTCAAAGACCGGCGCGCGGAAGACCTCTTCAATCAGTGACCGCTGGAAGTCGTGGAGCTTTTCGGCCCCGACGATGATCGAGCCGGGTGAGACAGGTGTCAGCGATTCGCGTTTCAGAAAGCGGGCGAACTCATAGAGCGGGTTCGTGTACGCGACGATGACTTCCGCGCGGTAGCGGTTCATCCGGTCAAAGTGCTGCCGCATTTTGTCGGGTGTGAACTCAAAGCAACTCAAGATGAGATGCCGATCGAAGGCGTGATGCAGGTCCATTTTGAACCGCTTCCATTGCGGCACGCTGCCCAAGGCGGAACCCCAAATGAAAAGCTGCTTCGTGCCGGGAGCACCGTTCGCCCAGCCGTAGCCGCGATACATCATCGCCGTGCGGCGATCGTTGCTCCCGCTGTCGAGATCGAACTGCAACGGCTCACCACTCGATCCGCCGGTCGCCTTCGACATGCGTCGAATGTCGGGACTCGTCGTTCGCATGTTGATGCGGTTGCGACGGATGGTCTCGCGCGTCATCAGCGGCCACTCACGCAGATCGTCCAGCGACCGGATGAGCTGCGGGCTGAGGCCACGCTCGCGCCAATCGGCTCCGTAAAACGGACACGTCGCCGCCGCGTGCTGCATCAGGGCGCGGAGTGATCTCAGTTGGAACTCTTCCAACTGGGCACGGCTCCACCACTGAGTCTCTTCAGCGCGTTGCCAGTGCGAGATCGTCTGGCGCCCTTTGACGACACCATCGAAGAAGGGGAGCAGCAGGTGACGGTAAAGTTGGGCGTACATGATGTGGCTCGGGGAATCGTTGCGGGTAGTGAGGCAGTTTCAAATTCTGTGATTGCCTCGAAAACTAGCCCGACGCGCAAGCGAGGGCTGGATATTCGATGACGATGAAGCCCTCGCTTGCGCGTCGGGCTTGTTTTGACCAGTGACTAATGACCCTTCTCCAGCAGCTCTCGGTAAAGCTGTTCGTAATCCGAGACCATTCTGTGGACTTCAAAATGTTGGGCGACGCGGTCTCGACCGGCTTGGCCGAGTCTGAACCAGTCGGCTTGATTGCGGCACAGAGACACGATGGCCGTGGCCAGTGCGGCGGGATCGGCGGGCGGGACGAGTTGTCCCGTCACGCCATCGGCGACAATTTCGGAGTTGCCTCCCACGGCCGTGGCCACGACCGGGAGACCGACCGCCATCGCTTCGAGCAGCGTGAGCGAGATTCCTTCCGTGAGTGACGACGACACGAAGAAGCCGGCTTGAGTCAGCAGATCGGGCACGTCCGTCCGTTCCCCGAGGAACTCGACGCGGCTCGTGATCCCCAGCTCGCGTGTCAGTCCTTCCAGCTTCGCCCGCTCGGCCCCGTCACCGACGAGCTTCAGTTGGAGATCCGGAACTTGCTGAACGGCGATCGCGATCGCTTTGAGCAGTGTGGGAAAATCTTTCTCGGCGGAAAGGCGTGCGACGGAGATCGCGATCGGCGCGGAGACCGGTCCCGTATAGGCGAAGTCGCTGAGGTCGATGCCGTTCCAGATGCGAGTCACTTTGCGAGCCGCGACACCATCGGCCTGAACGCACAGCTTCGCAGCGTCGTCGGACACCGCGACGATGCGATCGACGAGATGACTGGCCCAACGAAACTGCGTGCGCGATTTCCAACCGTGACCGGCGCGCTGGCCGTGTCGCGTATTGACGACGACTGGCACACCGGCCCAGCGTGCGGCGAGGCTGGCGTACAAGTGCGGGTACGTGTTGTGCGTGTGAACGACATCAAAGCGACCCGCTCGAAACAGCTTCGCCATCTGTCGAACCAAGCCGATGCGGCCCGCCGGTCGCAATAAATGGACAGGGCAGCCGGTGCGACGAATCTCTTCCGCGAACCGTCCGACTTC
This sequence comes from Schlesneria sp., assembly GCA_043733345.1. Taxonomy (GTDB): domain Bacteria; phylum Planctomycetota; class Planctomycetia; order Planctomycetales; family Planctomycetaceae; genus Schlesneria. The sequence goes on along the minus strand of JAYTGQ010000017.1, from coordinate 331 downwards.
GCGAATGGCGAGAAATTCGGGAACGCTCGCGACAGGATCATGATGCCGCGCGATGTCGGTCAGGATGCGTTCGAGTCCGCCGGTCTTCAGCGTCAGGCTGACATGACAGACGCGCAGCGGTCGCGCAACCGTGACAGCGGCGTTCTTGATGATCGGTGATGCGAGTTCAACTGTGGGCATTTCGAGCAAGTTCCTTCCAACAACAACGTCAGTTTGTCGGGTGATCTTGGTTTAGCAGCCCGTTGAAAAACGTAGGATGGACGCCCTCGTCCGTCCGTTTTCAACTCGAAATCACTCGGACGAGGGCGTCCAAGTTACGTTCTTCAACAGG
>JAYTGQ010000016.1:0-8174 GCA_043733345.1 Schlesneria sp. | reverse complement strand
CGCATCGTGTTCCGAGTCGTTGATCAACCGGGCCTCGTAGAACTCATTGCGCTTGATATCGACGAACGCCAGCCCATCCAACTCTTTGGGCTGCCGCGCTTCACCCGCTTCGCTGGGGCTGGACTTTGTGAGCACCTCGACCCGGTAAGGCGAGTTTGGAGCAGACATTACCTGCAGGCCTTCGATGTGGACGGATGGATCATTCAGGCTGTTCTTCAACTTGTCGTTTCGTTCTTGTTTGTCGTCATTCGGCGACAACGAAGCCGTCAAGCCGAAGGCTTTGGCAAGTTCCTTCTCTCCATTGACTCCTCGTGGGGAGAATTTGAACACCTCGTCCTGCGATTGCGAATCGAGCATTCGAGCGTTCAACCTAACGACCAGCATCCCTGATTCTTTGTCGGTCGTCGCGCCATAGTCGCCCTTGATCGTAAACTTGCCTTTGGGAGCGATCGTAAGCGTTTGATGTTCGAGGGCGTCAATCAACGCCTTCTTGATAGCCGGCCCTGAGCTAGACGGGGGCGATGCCGATCCGGTCCATTCCCCAATAGCGACTTGATTCTCACCTTTGTCTTCAAGGAACTTGACGACTTGTTTCGCGAGTTCGTCGATCTCTTTGTTGAGATTGGAGTTGTCAGCGTATACCTGCTGCGAAGACATGCCGAGAAAAGCGAGAAGCATCCATGCGAGCATGAGCATGCCAATGGAACGAGGGAAAGCTGTCAATGCAGGATCTCCTGTTTGGAAGGGGCTTGTTCGAGGGATTTGCCTTTCGCTTGGCAACGTGGTGGATGGTCGCGGTATTGTGGTGCCGCAACCTCACCATGGATCTTTCCGCGAGACGAATGCAGTTGATGCAAAGTGCGGCGGCTCGACAATACCGGATAACGGCGAGTGGGATTGTTCCGCCGCGATGGCGCAGCGCGAGTGGGCATCACACGGAGTGAGAGGCTTGTTCGCACTGATTGGGGGGCTTGAAGGTGAGCCTCTTGTGCCGATGGCCGTGGGTTGAACAAAGCAGTCGTTGTCAAAGCGGTGTTGAGCGGACATGCTGCTTCCTTACGTGAGGGTGTTGACTGTGTTGTGGCTCCGACAGAAGCCGTACGCGAGCAGAAACGCAATCAGGCAGGGAATCGGACAAGAATTCGGCGTGTGTCACCCAGCTTGCGGAAATTCTCCGGCGGGTCATGCGTACGCGAGTGGCGGAGCCCTTGGGGTATGAACCGCTACGGAAGCAGCAGCCAACTGGCACGACAGAAAGCCGAAATGACCGACAGCGAACACTTTCAAACGATGATCCGGCAGGTTCGCACGGGCGATGCCGACGCGGCGGCCAGTCTGGTCAAGCAGTACGAATCGGAGTTGCGGATCATCGCCCGGGTGAAGCTGAACGACCCGCGGATGCGGCGGGTGTTTGACTCGATGGACATCTGCCAGTCGATCCTCGCCAACTTCTTTGTCCGCGCGTCGGCGGGGCAGTTTGAGATTGACACGCCCGAGCAGTTGATCAAGCTGCTCGCGACGATGGTTCGGAACAAGGTGACGGATCACGCGCGGCGTCAGAACGCGGATCGACGCGATATGGGCCGCACGGCGGATGTCCAGATCGATGAGCGGCCGATGAGACTCCCAGCCAGATCGTGTCGGCACGCGAATTGGCTCACGAGGCCCGCGAGCGATTCGCGACCGACGAGCGGCAGATTGTCGAACGCCGAACGAACGGACAGAGTTGGGATGAGATCGCGCTGGATCTGGGCGGAAGCCCCGAAGCCCTCCGCAAGAAGATGAAGCGCGCTGTCGATCGCGTCGCCCACGAACTCGGACTCGATGAGACCAACTATGAGTGACGACCGTCTGGTGGCTTCAACGACCGATGTCCTCTGGTCACTGCGATTGCGGCAGCGCGAGAGCTGGCAGCGAGGCGAGCCACTCACCGTCGAGGCGCTCGTCGCCGCGTCGGACTCCACGCCGCTCGCCGATGAGGCGTTCCTCGAGTTGATCCTGAGCGAGTTCCAACTGCGAGAAGAGTTCGGCGAGCGACCGTCGGTGGAAGAATACGTCCGCCGGTTTCCACAACGACAGCAGCAACTCGAACGATTGTTCGCGGTATGCGCCGCGATGGACAACACTGTGTCGGGACAGGCGGCCGATCAGCCGACCGACTCGGAATCGCCGCTGAGGGAAGTCTCGCGGGAGCAGGTCTCGCGCACCGCCCCCGGCGTAGCTTCGCCGGGGACCGCGGCGCAGCCGATCGAAGAGCGGATGCTCGGTTCGTATCGCCTGCTCGAAAAGATTGGCGAAGGCGGCATGGGGGCCGTGTACAAGGCCCGACACCAGAAGCTCAAGAAGGTCGTGTCGATCAAGCTGCTACCCCAGCATCTGACGAGTGATGCCGCGTTGACGGCGCGGTTTCAGCGCGAGATGGAATCGGTCGGGGCGCTCGATCATCCCAACATCGTGCGGGCGATGGATGCCGGTGAAGTCGAAGGGACGCATTTCCTCGTGATGGAGTTCGTGGACGGCGACGATCTGGCCAAAACCGTCAAGGCGCGGGGACCGCTGCCGGTCGATGAAGCCTGCGCCGTGATCGAGCAGGCCGCCGACGCCCTGCAACACGCACACGATCATGGACTGGTCCATCGCGACATCAAGCCGTCGAATCTGATGTGGACCCGCGACAAGCAGGTGAAGGTGCTCGATCTCGGTCTGGCGCGGTGTCAGTTGGAAGCTCAGCTTGCCGCCGAATCGGAACTGACGGAATCGGGGCAGGCGCTCGGTACGATCGACTACATGTCGCCCGAGCAGGCCCGCGACTCGAAGGGGGTCGATGGACGGGCCGACATTTACAGCCTGGGGTGTACGCTCTACTTCCTGCTGACGGGGCAACCGCTGTACGCCAGACGGGGGCGAGTCGAAAAGCTGTTCGCTCATCGTGACGATCCGATTCCCTCGCTGGTCACCGCGCGGGGCGATGTCCCCGCCGAGTTGGACCGCATCTACCAGCGCATGGTCGCCAAGCGTCCCGAGGACCGTTACGCCTCCATGACCGAAGTACTGCGAGCGCTGGAAGGCATCCGTTTCGACGGAGCCGCAGCGCACGAACCACATGCCATGACGAGCACCAACGTCGCGCAGTCCGGATCCCATTCGGCCACGGCACTCCTCGACGCGAATTCGGACGGCGGACATTCCGCGACCGACCGCACGATCATTGGCGAGCTGCCACTTCTGCCGTCAGCGCCGCCGCCGCCGCGAACTCGGTCGTGGCTGTGGGCCGTCGGTTTCGGCGGCGTGGCTGCGCTGCTGGCGGCGATCATCTTCACGCTGAAGACGCCCGACGGCACCATCATCGTCGAGATCAACGAACTCGACGCGAGCGTGGAAGTCCTGAGCGACAAGAATCAGATCGAGGTGACACGGCAGAGCGACTCCAAGCCGATCACCATCTCGCTCGACCCCGGCAAGCACCGGCTGAAGGTCACCAAAGACGGCTTCGAGTTGTTCACCGAGGAGTTCTCAATCGAATCGAAGGGGACGAAGACAATCAGCGCGAAGTTGGTAGCAACATTGGTGGCAAAGTCCGGCTGGCACGGTTGGCCGGTGGATGCCCCCAAGCCAGCCATCGCGCCATTCAACGCTGAGCAAGCCCAACAACATCAGGAGGCGTGGGCCAAGTACCTCGGCGTGCCGGTCGAGTACACCAACACCCTCGGCATGAAGTTCCGCCTCATCCCGCCCGGCGAGTTCACAATGGGCAGCACGCCTTCTGAAATTGAAGCGGCACTCAAATTCGTCTCACCGGATGACGCAGGCTTGCGGGAGCACATGACGAGCGAAGGCCCACAGCATCAGGTCGTTCTGACGCAACCGATCTACCTCGGTGCCCACGAAGTGACACAGGCTCAATACAAACGGGTGATGGGTCAGAATCCCTCCTATTTCGCGCCGATGGGTTCCGGGAAAGACGCCGTCACCGGGACTGACACGGACAACTTTCCGGTCGAAACAGTGGACTGGAACGACGCGGCCGAGTTCTGTGCGAAACTATGCCAGCAGGAGCAACTCAAGCCGCACTATTTCCGGGCTGGTGAGACCGTGGCACCGCTGGATGGCACCGGCTACCGCTTGCCGACGGAGGCGGAATGGGAGTTCGCCTGTCGCGCGGGGACGACGACCAAGTACTGGAGCGGTGCCAAGGACGAGGATTTGCCTCAGGCTGGCTGGTTGGGTTCGACTTCGGTTGGCCGGACGCATGCGGTGGGAGAACTGAAGGGCAATCCGTTTGGCCTCTTCGACATTCACGGTAATGTCTGGGAGTGGGTGCAGGACTGGTGGAAACCGACCGACTACGCGCAGTTTCAAGGAAAGTCCGCGACGGATCCAAGTGGCCCCTCTATCGGCGGGTTCAAGCGTGCCATTCGTGGCGGTTGCTGGGACACCAACGCGAGAGACTGTCGTGCATCGTATCGTCTCGCCGGAGTCCCAACATACCGCCTACACAGCATCGGCTTTCGAGTGGCGTTGCCCGTCGATGCCGTGCGTCAAGCGTTGAAGCTCACGGCGCCTGCGATGCCCAAGGCGGTAGCGACCACACCGTCGGCATCCACCAGCGATCCGGAAAAGCTGCCCGGAAAGTTCACCAACAGCCTCGGCATGGAGTTCGTCCTTGTTGGCAAAGGCACGGCCTGGCTCGGCGGAGGCAACGGCCAACAGGGCGAGAAGAAAGTGGAGATGACCGAGGAGTTCTACCTAGGTGTGTACGAAGTGACGCAGGCTGAATGGGAGGCGGTGACGGGGCTGACGCCGAGCGGTTTCTCTCGGACTGGCGGTGGCAAGAACGCAGTGAAGGACATATCTGACGCGGACCTGAAACGGTTCCCGATAGAGCAAGTGACGTGGGACGACGCGCAGTTGTTCGTGGAGGGCCTAAACAAGCGGGTGCCGGAAGCGGGCTGGATCTATCGCTTGCCTAAAGCGGATGAATGGGAATATGCGTGTCGCGGAGGTCCGCTGTCGAACAAGTTCGATAGCGCTTACGACTTCTACTTCGACAAACCGACGAATCAGTTGTTGCCCGATCAGGCAAATTTCGAGGACGACAAGGGACTGAAGCGGACGTGCAAGGTGGGCTCGTATGAGCCGAATCGACTCGGACTATACGACATGCACGGCAACGTCTGGGAGTGGTGCGACTACGCTGAGAAGGGAGCGGACGGAGCCTCACAACGGGTGAACCGTGGCGGTTGCTGGCACGGCGACTCCGGGTACTGCCGGGCATCGTTCCGCGGCACGAGCCTGCCGTCGGCCCGTGACAACTATCTCGGCTTGCGCCTAGCCCAAGTTCCTGTCGGCCCAGCGCTGCCGAAGCATTCGAAAGCCTCGGTGAAGGAAGCCTCAACATCCAAGGACGCCGCGAAGGTCGAACGTGACATCGCAAAGCGGTTGATCGAACTGGGCGCGAGTATTGACGTGGTGGTTGCCAACGTCGAGCGTCGCGTTGATCGGTTGGACGATTTGCCGGAGGAAGAGTTCCACGTCAGCAGTGTCAACGGCGGCGTGCAAGGCAAATTGAAAGAGGCACTCGTGGAGTGGAATCGATTGCCACACCTCAAGCATGTTCGGCTCGGTCAAAGCGGTGCAACGGACGCCGATCTGCGGCTGCTCGGCGAGTGTACCGAGTTGGTCGAACTCGATGTCGGCGAATGCCCGACGATCACGGACGAAGGCGTCGTCCATTTGAAGCAGCTCAAGAAACTGGAACAGTTGGGCCTGCTCGGCTCGCAACTCACGGATCATGGTCTGGAAGAACTGCGAGTGCTGACGGGACTGCGCGTGCTGCAAATCTCTGGCACGAAAGTCACCGATGCGAGCATGCCCCTCATCTCGCCATTTCGCGAACTTCGAACTCTGAGCATAGAGAACACTCGTACGACAGATGCCGGACTCGCCAAGCTGATTGCTCTGGAGCACCTCGATAACCTCCATCTCGCGGCAACGGACATGACTGACCGTGGCATCGACGACATTCTGAAGTTTCGAGATTTGCAGGTGCTCTACTTGAGTAACCACGTCACCAATGATGGCGTAAAGAAACTTCTGACCGCGCCGCACCTCCGCAAGCAGCTCACTCGATTTGGCTTCAGTGGGAATCGCCAGATCACCGATGAGATTTGCGGCGTGCTCGTCGAGTGCCAAGCGATCCAGGGCCTCTGGCTTCAGGAGACTCAAATCAGCGACGCCGGCTTGAAGCAATTGTCCGGCCTGACCACGCTCGGCGAGATTTGGCTGACCGGCAGCAAAGTGACCGCCGCCGGAGTGGAAGCCTTCCGCAAAGCTCGCCCCGAATGCGGCATTAGCTGGGATCCCAACGACGTCGCAAACCCAACACCCGCCCGGCCTGCTCCCGCGAAGCCAAATTCCGCGAACGCCAACATGAGCCAAAGGAATCTGGGGCCTTCTCAGAACAATCTCCCGCGACCCGCCGTGCGGGACGAACTGATCAACTCACTGGGCATGAAGTTTCGCAAAGTTCCAGCGGGTGAATTCCTGATGGGTGCTGCGGAGTCCGATGCCGACGCGCGGGATGTCGAGCGGCCCGCACATCGCGTCAAAGTCTCCAAGCCGTTCTTCCTTGGAGTGCATGAAGTCACTCAAGCACAGTTTTCCGCGATCATGGACACGAACCCCAGCCAATGGACTTCCGAAGGGGACGCGGAACCACAATCGGCGCGCAGTCAAGCGGCGGTTGTGAACAAGACCTACCGAAACCATCCCATCGACAGCGTCCTGTGGACCGACGCCAACGAGTTTTGCGAGCGACTCGGCAAGAAGGAGAATCGACGCTACCGATTGCCCACCGAAGCCGAATGGGAATACGCCTGCCGAACCGGAACGACCGCACGCTATCCCACGGGCGAAGACTCGGCGGACGTATTCAAGATCGCCAATGTCGGAGGCAATCCGTTGAATCCGAAACGCCCTCTTCCCGTGGGAAGTCTGGCACCAAACGCCTGGGGCCTGTTCGACATGAATGGCAACGTGCGCGAATGGTGCTCCGACTGGCTCGGCGATTACGAGGCCGCCACCGTGACCGATCCCAAAGGACCCTCGTCGGGGAAAGTGCATGTCGTGCGCGGCGGCTGTTATCACTTCCGCGCCGAAGACGGTCGGTCGACCACACGCTTCGGCTTGGAAGACGGCCACGCCCGCAACCGTGGCTTTCGTGTCGTGCTGGAGGCTGGCGACGCACCAAGCGTAGTAGCACCACCACGCGAGGCCCTATCGGCACCGGTCAAAGAATGATTGGAGCTGGTCTGCGGCCGTGAAAGCCAAGCGGTCATTGCAGACTGATTTCTGTTCATGCGAATCATCGACGACGAATCAGGCAATTCTTGGAATGCTTCACAGCGGAAGCGTCAGGGGCGAAGTGATGGGATCAGACGCGGAGGTCAGTGCTGTTAATGGGACTTCCCGAGCGATGCGGTTAATCGACGCGCTCAGTGCTCGAGACGTACCGACGTCGTTTGCGCGCATCATCGTCGGCCTCTTTCCGGATTGGTTCGACTTCGCCGCGGACAAATTCGCGGTGCTGGGTTGGGAGCGGGGCTTGCATCTGATCGTCTCTGGCTCCGAGTACGGCTTCGCGATCATCTCCACGTCGGATTCACGCTGCATGTCCTGCATCTATCTGGGGGCGTCGATGGAAGAAGCTCGATTGGACATGCACTATCAACCGTCTGCAGCGCAGGTCGGAAAGGCAAAGGCGGTCATTCGGATGGCATTACAGAAGCTATTTCCTGAACGCGATTCGCTACCTGAAGAGTTGCGGCGTCTGGTCCCCGAGGGACGAGTGTTTCCGCAATCCTGGGATGGTCAAATTGTGGTTGAGACATCCGAACAGACCGCCGCTTCAAACGCTGCGGCAGATGCGTTGTTCCGTTGAACGCTGAAGACGACTTCGCCGGAGCTTTTCATGAATGACGTGTTCGCCCGAAGTCTGCGTTGGCGGGGATTAGGAGAAAGATTCCCTGTTTTGTGGGGGAAGTGGCGGGTGAGACTGCTCTGGGCGGGGGGTGGGCGCTAGACTGCGGGCGCGGCGGAAACGGCTGGTTTTGTGGGACGGAGCGGCTTTGATGCGATGGATTCGTGATCCTCAACAAATGCGGATGTTTGACCCG
>JAYTGQ010000015.1:0-2969 GCA_043733345.1 Schlesneria sp. | reverse complement strand
GCTAGCCGCCGGTTCTTTGCTTGAAAACTCAACTCCCTCACACCGGCGGCTAGCGCCTTGCCGCTCAAAGAAAACTCAACTCCCTCACACCGGCGGCTAGCGCCTTGCCGCTCAAAGTGAGTGCCATTGGGCGTCAGCCCCGCTCGCCGATATGGTGACACCCGCCTCCCGATAACGCTCAACGAGCCAGCGGCAAAAACTGACCGCGCGCATAACCGTGGCCGAGGGCGTTCAGGTCGCGTTGAAAGATGATTCGCGGCGGAACTTGCGTGGCATCGACCATCGCTTCGATGCGTGTCACCGGCCCACCGCCGTCGAAGAAGCCGAAGACTTGTGCGCGATAGACATCGCCGCGCGCGGTGAGGTACGGGTCCAACGCGCGCATCTTCCAGATATCGACCAACCCTTCGACGAACAGCCAGCCCGCCGTGTTGTGACGTTGAATGACCTCGGGGTCGGGTTGGCCGTTCGAGTCGAGCTTCTGTGAGATCATGATCTTCTCTGTCAGCTCTTCGTCCATGCCCGGAAGCCCGATTAAAATTTCGCGGCGCGCCTGATTGAGATTGATCCGGCCTTCGAGGTATTCGTCGCCGGTGATCGCGAGTGCGTCCATCAGTTGAGGCAGCAGCGTCGGCAGGGAAGAGGTGTCGGCGGGCCACGGACTCTCCAGCGTTTGCTTGGCTCCATCGACGGTCACGTCGGCGCGCGAGCCGATCAAATCCCAGAGCGTGTTGACCTTGTTCTGGCCCCCTTTCGAGATGTCGATGCCGCCGCGCGTCACATTCCCCGTCGCTTTGAAGGCTCCTTCCGCGATGGCCTTCGTCAAATCCTGCACGGTCTTATTCGTTGCCGCATCACGACCGGCTTTGGTGGAACTCGAAGCGACCGACGTGCCGCTGGTGTCTTCGGGAGGCAAGTCTTTGGGACCGCTGATGCGGTAGGCGATCACGAACTTGGCCGCGTCTTTGCCGAACTCATCTTCCAGTGCGTCATACAGCTCGGTCAGCAGTCCGTTGTTGGTGTCGATCTTTTTGGTGCCATCCGCCCGGCGGTTGGCCTCGCGCCCGTGTGCCGACAAGAACGCGACCCAACCGTGATCGAGCACACCGTCGGCATTGTCGAGCGGCGGCGTCTTGTCGCCGTCGTTCTCACCGGGATCGAGCAGCCCGTTGCGATTGGCATCTTCCCCGTAGAGCAGCGCGGGTGTGACACCTTGAACGAGCAGCAATTCGTCGATCGTTTCGAGTGGCCCGTTCTTGGCCTTGTACGGGGGAGTGAGCGCTTCGTAGATCTCGGACTCGGCACCGTAGGGTCGCTTGGTGTCGTCGGCGTCGATCCAATCGAGCAGCGCGTCAGCAATCTCGATCGTCATGCCGGGGATGTTCAACAGGAGCGTGTGGACCTGCTCGTCGTCCAGCTTCAGCCGGTCGAGCAGATTGAGATTGAGCTTGGCCGACTCATCCATCAGTCCGTAACGGATCGCGTTCCCCGCGACGTTGTGTTCGACGGGGGCGATGATCGTGAAGCGGGCGTTGCCGCGCAGCCGTTCCGAGACAGCAACCGTCTTGCCGAGAAATACGCCCGGATTGTGAATCAAGTTTTCGAGAGCCGGGTCCGTCCGGTTGGCGAGGATCGTGGCGATGTACTCGACGCCGGAATCGGCGGCCTCGCGCGCCTGCACGTCCGAGCCATACATCGTCGTCGCTTCCAACTCGGTCAGCATCGTCTGCGTGAAGTTGTAGGCCGCCAGCGTGAGCATCGCGACCACGACCAGCACGATGAGTAACACGGTCCCCGCGCGTCGCGGTTCGGCCCGAGAACCGGTCGCCGAATGACACGAACCCGAAGCGTGAGCGAGGACGAGAGTCGAGCGACACGCCTCCTCGCTCACGCTTCGGGTTCGTGTTGATCGAAACACAGCGTCATGTTTGGACACGTTGTGAGTGATTGATGTCTTCCGACAGTTCCGATTCATGGCAACAACTCCGGAGGGAATGGGTCCGCGACGGGGACCAAGATCACCGTACGAAAGTGATCGACCGACGCACTGACCGGGACATTGTTGAGTGGCCCGCCGCGTGTGCCGACCGGCGTGAACCTGATCGACACTTCGATCGCCCGCGGCAAGTAACCGTTCTCCGTGCTGTTCCACATCGTGTGCCAAGCGGCTCCGTCGAAGTAGCGAAACGCGAGGGACGACACTTCCGGCGCGAGCGACTGTGAGCGCGAGGCCGTGAGCGCGTCGCCACCGTCCGTTTCGATCGCCTGCACAATCAGGCGATCACCTTCGCTGCGGATCAGTCCCGAGCCACCGCTCCCACTCAATGCGAGGGAGTACGTCACCGCCAGCAGGTCACTCGTGCGAGTTTTGACATTATTGCCATCGACATTCGCCGCGAAATTCAGATCGCGCCGCGCGCGGGAAATGTGCAGCTCGATCCGCGTGGCATCGCCGCGAATTCCAATGCTCTTCGCCGATGGCTCGGTCTCCGTCGTGTCCGTAGCGGTCGTGCCCGCCGTTGTTCCGGTTGTCGTCCCCGTGGAGCCGGTTCCCGTTGCCGTCGAACTGGCGGTGGAGGTGCCCGAAGTAGAGGCCGTTCCATCGGTCTCGCCGTCGCTCGGCGGAGGGGGCACGAACATGACGGCGCGCACGTCCTGAGTGATCCTCTTGATCAAGGCTCGTGTCACTTGAGACCGCGCCATTTCATGACGACCGCTCGCCGTCAGTCGCCACGATTGTTCCATCGCCGCATAGATGGCACCGAGCAAGATGATGGCCAGCGTCAGCGACAGCATCACTTCCAGCAGCGTGAAGCCGCGACGCAATTCTTGGGCGTCAGCCCTCTTCCGCTGCTCTTCTAAGCGGGGCGGCGTCAGCCCCCTGGCGGCCAAGCGTGAGACATTTCTGAGCGGGGTGGCGTCAGCCCCCTGGCTCTTTGAAAACGGGCTAACGCCCAAGAGCCAGGGGG
>JAYTGQ010000014.1:0-8177 GCA_043733345.1 Schlesneria sp. | reverse complement strand
TTGAGCGGCAAGGCGCTAGCCGCCGGTGTGATGGAGTTGAGTTTCCAAGCAAAGAACCGGCGGCTAGCGCCTTGCCGCTCAGTCGGCGAATGACAAAGCGAGTGCCATTGGGCGTCAGCCCCCCGGTTCTTCCCAGTGCGGCTGTTGACCGCAACCCAAGTCGCCTTCATCGCTCCGCGTGAAGAAAGCCGAGTGCGATTCAACGGTTGTCTCGGCAATCCACACCGCACTCGCGATCGGCTGACTTCACGCGGAGCGATGAAGGCCACTTTGAAGCAGAAGAATTTGCGCAGGACAGCAAGAAACAAAACGTTAGTAGTCCAAGAGGGCTAACGCCCAAGAACCGGGGACTGACACCGCCCCGCTCAGAGGTCTCATCACTGACCGCGTGAGGTGTAAGTCGAAATCATGGATAGCTCCGTCACGCGATGCGCGTCGGGCGGCCTTGTCTGACGATGATTTCGGAACCGTCGGCGACGAAGACGGAGCTGGGGCGGTTCGACAGGACGTTCACAAACTCGGGGCCGTAGAGCGTGGCCATGTCGCCGTCGAAGTGGCTCGCGGTGGCGGGCCAGACGCGCCATGCAGGATGTTCGACACGGTATTCGAGCGTTGAGCCATCGCGCTGTGCGGCGTAGCCCCAGTAGTGTTCGGTGATGAACTCCGCTTCGGAACCGGCGATGAGCGGACTGGGTTCGCCCTCAACCTGTGCCCTGAGTTCGCTCCAGCGGCCTGCCCACTTCCACGAGTAACTCATCGACCCGCGAGCGGCGTTGGAATCAGAGGGCAGCTCGATCTCGCTCCGCATCGGCATCGCAACGTACTGCTCGTTGTAGGCCCACCGCGCAACGAGGGCGATGGCTGTGCGCGGCACGATCTCTTTGACGAAGACCACGCCGCGCCGCCATTCGTCGCCCGAGCGGTGTCGCACATAGAACCGCAGATTGACCTCGTCGAAGTTCGTATGAAAGGGGATGTGCCACCCAAGGACGCGCGTATTGAGAAACCGGAAGCCAACGAGGCTCACAAACGTGCGACCGTTCCAAACATCGAGTTCCGTCCCGCGCGGCACTCGGCGCGCCAGCAAGGCCGGATCGACTTCGTAGTTCAGCATCACCAGATGCCGCCACTGGGCGGTGAGAAACGGTGCGGTGAGAAACGCGCCGGTCACAACGGACGAGGGATTCGTCGGCATCAACAAGTCTTTCCGGAAGTGGTGTCCGCAAGCAGGACGGGGATAAACAGGACGGGGATTTGTAGTCGGCCCGGCTCTGTTTTTCTGCGTCGAGGGCGGGTGATAAATCGGCTGGCGTAACCCAATTCGCTTAGGATCGGCGCATCAATTACTGTCGCAGAAACTGTAGTCTGGACGCCCTCGTCCGTGATTCCTGCTTGGAAAATGACGGACGAGGGCGTCCATCCTACGGTTCTTCAACAGGCTACTCACGGCGGCTGTGCCCACCCCATACGGCGGTTCACAAGAGGTCGGGTGGGCTGTGCCACCCCTATTTTTTGATTGGCAAAGCCCCTGACGGCACACGGCCCGCCTGAAGCAGCTCACTCATGACCGAGTGATCTCTCGCCGGACCGAGTGACCTCTCGCCGGACTTCAGACGGGCACCATCACAGCGCCGCATCGCGTTCAAACGGAAACATCGGGCGGCGGCGGTGACGGTAGTCGAGTTGCGTCATGTCGGCAGTGGTCACGCCGCGCGTGTTGACTCGCAAGATGCTCGGGCAGACCGGTTGATAGGCGGCCAACGGCGCGTTCACTCCTTTGACGACGAGTACGTGGAACGATTGCGGGTCGAGGCCGAACGAGGTCAGTTGTTTCAAACTGAAGGGTGGAACGCGGCGTGACGTGAGCATCACGGTCAGAAGTTCGTCGTCGGTCTGCACAATCACGGTGCGTCCTTGATCGAAATGCGTGATGCCTCCGTGACGGACTTGGTCCTCGGAGAACTGTCCGTCCCCGACGAACTGCACCACGAAGATCGCGTGGAACGGTGCGCCGTGCTGATCGTCAGTTTGTCCGCCCACCGACAACCGGATGCGTGAGCCGACTCCCAACGCTTCGGCCTGCATGACGGAGGTCGGATCGTAGAGACAAACAAATGACGGGCCGACCCCTTGTCGGTGAAGTTCGTGCGCCAGCCAGGTACCACTGCCGGGCGAACCGCCGCCGACGTTGTCGCCCATGTCGAGCAGGCAGACGGGACCGGGCAGTGACCTTGCTCGGGCCACCGATTCTTCAACCGAGATGAACGAGCCGGCCAGTCCCGCACGCTGCGACCACAGGGCCTCGCCGAGTTGCCTGGCCACCGTTTGGGCCAAGGCTGGATCGTTGTTGGTCACGACCAGTGACGCCGAACCCATCTCGGCCACATCGGCGTAAGGGAAGCCCAACATGAGGCTCGCCGCCAGCACGCCACGCTGACCGCGAGCCGCTTCAAACTGCGCGACGACTCCCGACAGCGGCGGCTCCGTCGTGCATTGCCGTTCAATGTTGATGGCCATTGGCGGGAAGCAGGCGGCTTGAGTTGGACGGATTTCGCCGCGCAACGTTCGCGCCATCAGGTCCGCCGCTTCGAGGCCGCGCTGTTCTTGATCGATGTGCGGGTTGGTGCGATAGCTAACCAAGGCATCGGTCGCGGCGACCATTTGGGGTGACAGGTTCGCGTGCGGATCGAGCGTTCCGATGATCGGCAACTGCGGCCCGACCGCCTGTCGCACGAGAGTCAGCCAGTGTCCGTCCGCGTCCGGATACGACTCGGCCACGGTGGCTCCATGCGGTGCCACGAGCAGCCCATCCAACCGCCCCGCGTATTGCAACTCGTCGAGCATCAGCCGCATCAAACGATCGAACGCGGTCGGCTCGATCGCTCCAAACGGATAGGCCCGCGCCGCGAAGATCGGCACGGCTTCAATCCCCGCGCACGCCAGTCCGTCGAAGAAGCCGCGCACTTCATGATGCGCCGCCGCGAAGTGCTGCCGAACCTCCTCTCCCGACAGAATGAGGTCTTGGCGAAAATGCTCGAACGTTGTCTTCCCCGGTAGGAACGTGTTCGACTCTTGAATGAACGCGAGAACTCCAACACGGGCCATGACAGACTCCTGATTGAAAACGGTCGCTGCGAAGAGCGGGAAGTGTGATGCGGCAAGGAGGCCCACGCGGTTGTACCTCGCGCGATCCGTGATGAGACATCCGAGCGGGGCGGCGTCAGCCCCCCGGTCCTTGGGCGTCAGCCCGCTTTGGAAGAACCGGGGGGCTGACGCCGCCCCGCTCAGAAATGCCTCACGCTTGGCCGCGCGAGATAGAAACGAGAGCGCTTCACAGCGCGAAATCAAGAAAGCCGCCGATGCAGTACGAAGTCGAACTCAAGTTCCCACTGGCTAGCCCGCGCGAGATCGTGGCGAAGCTGATGAGCCTCGGGGCCGTCGCCGCAGCGCCGGTCGAGCAGGTCGATCGCTACTTCAACCACCCGTCGCGCGACTTCAGCCAGACCGACGAAGCGTTCCGCATCCGCTCTGCGGGTGAGATCAACTGCGTCACGTACAAGGGAACGAGAGTCGATTCACTCACGAAAACGCGGCGCGAGATTGAAGTTGCGTTTGCAGGCGGTTCCGACGCGGCGAGTCAGATGGCCGAGGTCTGGCAAGCGCTCGGCTTTCGCTTCGTCAGTGAAGTCCGCAAGACGCGCACGCCGCTGACGCTCGACTGGCAACAGCGCACGTATGACATCGCTCTCGATGAAGTCCCGCCGCTCGGCACGTTCCTCGAAATCGAACTGCTGGCCGATGAGGCGGGTCGAGTCGCGGCAGGCGATGCGATTCTGGCACTGGCCCGCGAGCTCAATCTCACCCATCCCGAACACCGCTCGTACCTCAAGCTGCTGCTCGGCCTGTAGGACGGGCACTCCTGTCCGTCGCGTTGTGCGCGGTCGCGAGACCCGCGCCGAACCGTGGTGTGTGCAGGGCCATCGCCTTTTTCATCGTAGGGTGGGACAAGCTCAGTTCGAGCGCCGGCCCACCATTGGGAAACGTCGAGAATTCATGGTGGGCCGGCGCGGCGAAGCGCCACTGGTCCCACCTTACAAGTTTCGCAGACCGAACAAGGCGATTGCCCCTGTGGTGTGTGGAACCTCGCCGCAGTCAGGGGTACTCTTCCCGCACACCGGGGACGTGTCTCGGGTGTGTGCGTGGTTTCCTGCCGGTCATGCGATCATTCAGTTCAGGAGAGTAGTCATGTCAAACAAGGCGAAGCAGCTTCCTCGGCGTCAGTTTTTGAAGGCCGCACTTTCGACGGCGGGAGCCGCAGTGCTGGCTCCCACGATCATCCCCAGTTCGGCTTTGGGGCTGGACGGCGCGGTCGCTCCCAGTGAGCGAGTTGTGATTGGCGGGATCGGCATCGGCAACCGGGGGACGTATGACCTCGGATGCTTCTTGGAACAGAAGGACGTTCAGTTCGTCGCCGTTTGCGACATCAAGGAAAAGCGTCGCACTGCCGTCAAGAAAATCGCCGACGAGAAGTACGGCAACGAGAACTGCGCGACCTATATCGACTTTCGCGAACTGCTCGACCGCAAGGACATCGATGCGGTGTTGATTGCCACCGGCCCGAACTGGCATGCGACGATGGCGATGAACGCGGCCAAGGCCGGCAAGGACATGTACTGTGAGAAGCCCGTCACGAAGAACATTTCGCAAAGCCTGATCCTGGCCGAAACGATGCGTCGTACCGGTCGCGTCTTTCAGGCGGGAACTCAACGCCGAAACTTGCCTCACTTCGCGTTTGCCTGCGAGTTGGCTCGCACCGGGAAACTGGGCAAGCTCAAGAAGGTCTACGCTCATCCGGCGGGAATGCAGGCCCTGATGAGCGGCTGGTTGATTCCCGAAACCGAACCCGACAAAGAGGTCGTCGATTGGAACATGTACCTCGGCCCCGCAGCGTGGCGACCGTTCAATGCCAAGTTGCTCGACGGCTTCAATTTTGAAAAGGGCGGCGGCTTCATCGGTGCCTTCAACGGCGGCGGCGTTCTCGAATGGGGTTCACACTGCGTCGATCTCTGCCAGTGGGCGGTCGGCGATTGTCCGCCTCCGGTCGAATACAACGCCCCGAAAGACGGCGAGCTGGTCGCACGCTACGAGAACGGTTGCGAACTGATCTTCCGCGAGAAGGGCTGGATTCCACTCGGCTCGTGCCCCGTGCGGTTCGAGGGGGAGACTGGCTGGGTCGAAGCGGGCGACAGCGGCAAGATGGTGTTGAGTTCGCCCGAATTGCTCGCCGGACGCGAGGTTGCCGAAATCGGCGGCTATCCGGCGACCTTCCATGTGCGCGACTTCCTCGACTGCGTGAAGACGCGGGGCTTGCCCAAGGGGAACGCCGACGCGGCTTGTAACGCTCACATCGCCTGCCACGCCGCCAACGTCGCACTCTCGCTGGGTCGCACCGTGAAGTACGACAACAAAACGAACGAGTTCATCGACGACGTTCAGGCCAACCGCTTCCGATCCGAAGCGCTGCGCGAACCGTGGCGGCTGTGACACATGTGAAGAACGTCTCTCGGCGTCGTTTAACCGCGTGGGCAACGCCCCGCGCGTCGAGCGACGTGGAAGTTTGTTTCGCCGCACGCCGCACGACGCGCGGGGCGTTGCCCACGCGGTTAAACGAGTTCTTCAAACCTTGCGGCGTATCGTCAATAACGCATCCTTGGGGCCAGACTGCTCCCTCACTCGTACCCTTTCCGCTTCCACAACGTCCTTAAAGCTCAGGACCGAAACTATGCCTACGACTCGACTGTTCATTCATTTCACTCGCGCCGCCGTTTGCCTCGCGGCAATGCTGGCGGTGGTTGCCACGTCGGCCCGAGCGGCCGACGACATCAAATCCTCCTCTGAAAAAGAACAGGAACTGCTGGCGATCTTGCGCTCGGAGGCTCCGGCCGCCGACAAGGCGATCGCCTGCAAGCACCTCGCCATTCACGGCTCCGACGCGGCGGTTCCCGATTTGGCCAAGCTGTTGTCAGACGCACAATTTGCCTCGTGGGCGCGGATCGCTCTCGAAGCGATCCCAGGCGCGGTGGTTGACGAAGCGCTGCGGAAGGCGACCGATTCACTGGACGGCAACTTGCTCGTGGGGACGATCAATTCGATCGGTGTGCGCCGCGATGCCAACGCCGTTGATCTTCTGGCCACGCGATTGCAGGACAAAGATGCCGAAGTGGCATCGGCTGCCGCAGTCGCTCTGGGACGGATCGGCAACGACGCCGCAGCCAAGTCGCTGAGACAATCGTTGGCGAGTGTTCCGGCCAATGTGCGGTCGGCCGTGGCGGAAGGCTGCATCCTCTGTGCCGAGCGGCTGCACGCCGCAGGCCAGTCGGCGGAAGCCGTCGCGATCTATGACGAGGTCCGCAAGGCCGATGTCCCCCAGCAGAGAATCATTGAAGGGACGCGCGGTGCGATTCTTGCCCGCAGTCCAAAAGAGGGACTGCCGCTCCTGCTCGAACAATTTCGTTCGAGAGACAAGGCTCTGTTCCAGCTCGCGCTCGGAACAGCGCGTGAGTTTCCCGGCAGCGATGTCGATCAGGCCCTCGCGAAAGAGATGACTCGCGCAACGCCGGATCGCGCCGCGCTGATCATCCAAGCGATGGCCGACCGCAAAGAGACGGTCGTCTTGGCCGCTGTGTTGGAAGCCGCCGGAAGCGGCCCGAAACCGGTGCGGTTGTCCGCCATCGGCGCACTCGGGCGAGTCGGCGATGTGTCGTGCCTCCCGTTGCTGCTCGACGCGGCGATCGACGCAGATGCCGATCTCGCGCAAGCCGCCAAGGGAACGCTGGCCGATCTTCCCGGTGCGAAAGTGGACGCTCAAATCGTCGCCCTGCTGGCCAAGGCCGAAGGGAAAAAGTATCCGCTGCTGATCGAACTCGTTGGCAAGCGACGGATCGAAGCGACGGCCGCGTTGCTCAAGGCGATGGATCATTCCGACAAGACCGTGCGCGGTGCTGCTTTGACCGCGTTGGGTGAGACGGTCACTCTCAAGAATCTTTCCGTGTTGGTCACGCAGGTCATCGCGCCGAAACGCGCCGAGGATGCTCCCGTCGCTCAACTGGCACTCAAAGCGGCCAGCATCCGGATGCCCGATCGCGAAGCCTGTGCCGCCGAACTCACGACGGCTTTGGATCGTTCGCCTGCCGCATCGAAAAGTATTCTGCTGGAGATCCTCGGCGATGTCGGTGGGACTAAGGCGCTGAGTACGATTGGCTTGGCAGCCAAGAGCAAGGATGCCCAACTCCAAGATGTTGGCAGCCGTCTGCTGGGCAAATGGAATAGCGTGGATGCCGCGCCTGTGCTCTTGGATTTGGCGAAGACCGCCCCGGAAGAGAAGTATCAGGTCCGAGCGTTGCGAGGTTACATCGGCCTCGTCCGAAAGTTCCCGATGCCCGATCCGCAACGTGCCGAAATGTGTCAGAAGGCACTCGACGCTTCACGCCAACCGGCCGAACAAAAACTGGTCTTGGATGTCGTCAAGCTTCATCCCAGCTTGGAAACACTCAAGCTGGCCATCAAGACCATGCAGGTCGCCGAGCTGAAAGAAGAGGCGACACAAGCCACGTTAGTTGCTGCCCAGAAGCTGGGAGCCAAGGGAGTCGATGTCAGGGAGCTGCTCAACTCGGCGGGGCTGGACAAGGTGAAGTTGGAGATCGTCAAAGCGGAATACGGTTCCGGGGCCACTCAGCGCGACGTGACTGAGGTACTCCAGAAGCAAGCGGGTGACTTGCCGCTGATCACGCTCGCCTCGGCCAGCTACAACGCGAACTTCGGCGGAGACCCGGTGCCGGGCAGTCCGAAGCAATTGAAGGTCCAATACCGCATCAACGGCAAAACCGGCGAAGCCTCGTTCTCCGAGGACGCTCTCATCGTCCTGCCGATGCCGAAGTAGTGGCTCTTCGTCAATTCTGTAGACCGTCTGTTCGGCGCGGGCTTCCAGGCCCGCGCCGAACGTGGTCCAGACCACGCCCGTCCGTTGGCGATGCGCGTCCGCCGCAGTCCTGGAGCCTGTCACTCACCACCATCAAGGCGGTCTTCAATCTCAACAGTGGCAAGAACCAAAAAAAGAACACTTGGAGACTTCTCTCCAAACGCTACGTCACCGCTGCTTGGTTCAGGTACTTCTGGAA
>JAYTGQ010000013.1:0-2977 GCA_043733345.1 Schlesneria sp. | reverse complement strand
CCGACAAAAGTCGTAGCTGAACTCGCAAGAGTTCAGACGCTCGTTCATTTGAGTCTGAATTCTTGCGAATTCAGCTACGACCGGCGTGGGAATCGACTTCTGTCGGAAACGTCAACATGGCTCATCCGGTGTTTCGGGGAGGTCGCTGGTCTCGACCACGTTCGTGGCAGAAATCAGGTTCCACCGGAGAACACAGCGCGGGATACCCGCAACCCAACGCAGTGAGAACTGGAATGGCAAAATGATGAAGCACAGAATGATGGAAGAGGCCCGCAAGCACACCGCCCGCCCGGCTGGATGATTCTGTACGTCATCATTTTGTTTAATCCGCTCTGCCGAAATTCTGCGCGCCCGGCGAAGAAACAAAACGTGAATAGTACAACGCGCGTGTTTTGGTTTTCAGCCCGGAGGGCGGCAGATCGTAGCCCACGGCGTGAGCCGTGGGTGAGACCAGATCAAAACTTCTTCAGCCCTGGCCCTCAGGCCCCCGCGGCCTCGTGCAAATGGGGCGTACTCCGGCACGGACCGTCGATGGGTGAGTGTCAGCTTCTCCAGCCTGCGGTATAACACTGCCGCGACACCGACTTACTCACACAACGAATGGAGCGACCCATGCTGTTCCGCGTATTGATCTTGGTTGTTGGCGGGGCGTGCCTCACGAATGGCGACTTGCGTGTGGAGGCTCAATCGAGCTACCCGACGGTTTATGGAGACTCCGGCCGGCCGTATGGACCGACGCAGGCGGCCTATCAGTATGAACGGCGCTACGGTCAGCCGTGGCATGGTTATGGAGGCCAGACCGCGACGGGAACGTTTCGTGGGACGCACTCGGTTTCGGGATGGCCGGGGTACTCGTCGCCTTATGGCGGATGCCAGCACGCGGCACCTTGGGGACCGACTCGTTTCGGTTATGGAGGCGTTCCGTTTCCCTTCGCTCCGGTCGCGATCGTGGCTCCGGTTGGCGTCACCGCTCCCGGTCCTTACATCGCGGGCTTAGACACGTTGACCAACCCCGGTTCGTTCCGGCCGAACGTGGGTCCGTGGGGCGGATCGGTGCGACGGAACACGGCAGCGATTCCCGTTCAGCCCGATTTCGCCGATGGACTGGGTCCGCTTCAGCCGATCACGACGAAGGCCGATCCGTCGCAAGTCCCCGTCGCCGAGTCGAGTACCAGTGCGAGACTGCGGAGTTTGGAACGACAGTCCATCGGCGACGAAAAGATGCGCAAGCAACTCTGGGCGCAGGCTTACATCGACTACCGCGCCGCGGTGGATGTCGCACCGGATCGGGCTGAGGCTCACTATCGACTCGGCTGCGTGTTCGCCTCGCTGCAGCACTATGGATCGGCGGTGCGCGAGTTCAAACGGGGCGTGTTCCTCGACCCGACGCTGCCTCAAACGGGAGCCAAGTTGGTGACGGTCTTCGGCCCGCACAGTCAAATCGTACGGACATCGTTGATGCACAAAGTGGCCGATTGGCTGCGCGAGGACATCCGCGATCCGGATCGACTGTTCCTGCTCGGCGTGCTGCTGCACTTTGAGGACGACGCGCGCGGGCGCGAGGTCTTCGAGGCGGCTCAACGCATGGCGAATCTCGGCGAGCGACCGACCGATCACATCGCGGCCTACCTGTCATCGCCCGTGGAGCAGCCCAAGTCTGCGGGACCACAGCCCGCGCCAGGTGGGATCGATCTCCCGCCGTTGCCGAAGCCTCAACCGGCAGCCGCTGGAGTGGGACAGGCACCGACCGACCGCGACGATTTCCCGCCCGCTCCCGTGCCGGACGAATCGACTCCGACACTCCCCGCACTGTCGGACGTGGCGACCCCGCCCACAGTCGATTCGGTTCCTTGACAGCCCGTTGAATGCCGTGCAGCCGGTTTGAATCCCGCCTGTCTCTCACCCCGCTTGGAGTTCTGCATGTCGTCCGATCCGTCGCAACGAGAGTTCCCAGCGAGTCGGCTCGTGGTGACGGTTTGTACTTACAACGAGCGTGAGAACATCTCGCGACTGATCCCGCTCATTTTGGCAGCGCTGCCTCAAGCGGACGTGTTGGTGGTCGATGACAGTTCGCCCGACGGGACGGCCGACGTGGTGCGAACGCTGGGTCAAGACGACACGCGCGTGAAGCTGTTGTTGCGCACGCAGAAGGCGGGACTCGGTGCCGCGACGCTGGCGGGGTTTCAGTGGGCGATCGACCACGGCTACGACTTCGTGCTCAACATGGACGCCGACTTCAGCCACCACCCGCGTCATCTGACAGCGGTCTTCGGTGCGATGCAGTCGGCCGACGTGGCGATTGGTTCGAGGTACGTGCCCGGCGGCGAGATCGTCGGCTGGAGTCTGAAGCGGCATGTGATGAGTCAAGGGATCAACGTCTATTCGCGCGTGCTGCTGGGACTGCGGGCGCGCGATTGCAGTGGAGCCTTCCGCTGCTACCGGATCGCCAAGCTGCGCGAGATCGACTTCGCCCGCTTCCGCTCGCGCGGCTATGCGTTTCAAGAAGAGATGCTCTACCGTTGCGCGCGAGTCGCCGGCCGCATGGTCGAAACGCCGATCACGTTTGAAGACCGAATCGTCGGCCAATCGAAGATCAACCTGCGCGAGATACTGCGTGCGGTGCGCGATCTGTTTCTGCTGGGCCTCGACCGCCTACGCGATGCGCCCGTTCGCGACAAACTCTCAGCGTGAGCAAGGGCGGTTGATAGCCCCCCTCCTCGCTCACGCTTTTTGAAGTTGCGCTGTTGGGGATTTCCGCCCCGTCGGGGCCGAAAACCCAAAGAGCGCAACTTCAAAACTCACGCTACGGGTTGGTTTTGAAATCGCTCCTAGTGCCGCGTCACAGCTTGATTTTCGGGTAGACGGAGGTCAGCTTGCCGCGGGCGTCGTCGATTTTCATTTGCCAGTCGATGCCGCGTTGGGTCGAGTTCACGTCGGTTGACCAGGCGGCGGTTTCGTCGCGCAGGGTCTCGAGGTC
>JAYTGQ010000012.1:0-19964 GCA_043733345.1 Schlesneria sp. | reverse complement strand
CCGCGACGAGGCCCGAGAGAATGTTGAGTGACGCGCCCCCTTGCTCAGAGGAGGTGACGACTTCCTTGACGTGTCGGCTTTCCGTGGAGGTGAAGATTTTCGTAAACTCAGGGATCAGCGCACCCGCGAGGGTGCCGAGTGAAATAATAGTGGACAGTACTAACCAGAGGCCAGCGTGGCCCTCAAGTTTCGCGAGGAGCAGGTAGCTGGCGGCGTAGGTGACCCCGATGCAAATGAGCGACGTTATCCACACGAGATTTGTGAGCGGGTGCTCCAGGTTGAATTTCTTCGCGTCACCCCAGACTGTCCGGCTGATGGCGTCGTTCAACCAATAGCTGACGAGCGAGGCGACGATCATCAGGATGCGCATGGCGAAGAGCCAGACGATGAGCGTGGCGCAGAGGGTGGGTGAGGCCGCGAGGGCGAGGGCGAGGAACGCGATGAGGGCGACTCCCGTTACCCCGTAGGTCTCGAAACCGTCGGCGGTCGGCCCGACGGAATCGCCGGCGTTGTCCCCGGTGCAGTCGGCGATCACGCCGGGATTGCGGGGATCATCCTCGGGGAGATTGAAGACGATCTTCATGAGATCCGCGCCGATGTCGGCGATCTTGGTGAAGATGCCGCCCGCAATTCTCAACACGGACGCTCCGAGGGACTCACCAATCGCGAAGCCGATGAAGCACGGGCCAGCGAGGTGACTCGGCATGAACAGCAACACGCCCAACATCAGCAGCAATTCGACGCTGATGAGCAACATGCCGATCGCGATCCCCGCTTGCAGCGGAATGGCCGACGCGGGGAACGGCAAGCCGCGTAGCACCGCAAACGCGGCGCGGCTGTTCGCCAGCGTGTTGACTCGAATCCCGAACCACGCCACGCCATAACTGCCCGCGATTCCGATCAGACTGAAGAGCAGGATCACGGCGACATCGAGCGCCGGTTTCCCTTCCAGCACGC
The DNA here is from genome assembly GCA_043733345.1 of Schlesneria sp. Lineage (GTDB taxonomy): Bacteria > Planctomycetota > Planctomycetia > Planctomycetales > Planctomycetaceae > Schlesneria. The sequence goes on along the minus strand of JAYTGQ010000012.1, from coordinate 19,007 downwards.
CGAAGTAGTAGACCATCACCGCGCCGATCAACACTTCCAGCAGCAGGATGAACTTGCCCTGCGTCACCAGATAGGTTTGGCAGGTCGCATAGATCAGCTCGGAAACTTCGCGCATCGACGAATGGACGGGGAGCTGTTCGAGGTGCCGGTACATCAAGTAGCCGAACAGCAGCCCGCCGACGCAGACCACCATGCCGCCCATCAGCAGCGTCCACTCGAAGCCCATCACGGGCAGCACGGGAATCTTAAGATCGGCCTCCCCGGCAAATCCTGTGGCCGGAGCCAACAGCAACAAACTTCCCACTCCCACGAGCAAGCGCAAGAGACCGAACGGCATCGCACAATCCTTCATACGAGTAACATCGGAGCGGCAGATTGCGGGCCTCGTGCCCGCCTGAAAGTGCGGCACACCATAGAACATGAATTGGCAGTTGCCAACGCATCGAAGTCAGAAGTTTCGAGAAGTTTGAAGAACGTCGCAGTCACATTTTTGACACGGCGTTCTCATCGAACCGTGCCCCTCGCATATAGGATTGGAATCTGCCTCAGATCCGCCGATCCGTTTGTGTTTCGTCGGCTGCGGCTTCACAACCCAATTTCGTGAGGAACTTCAACGGCAACACTCGGCTTTGTCAGCCCGCAGTTTTTAGGTCGCTGAAGTCGTGAGACTTCAGAAAGGCCAGACCTCTCACGAGTTTGGCTACTTCAGTTTCAAGCTGACAACGCTTAGTCCCAACCGGACTGCCCGGCCATTCGAGGTTCGTCAGGGCGAGTTGCCAGTCACGTTCTCCTGCCCCACAATGCGTACGTGAGCCACGAACCGCCCACAACTTTCTCACGGAATAGGCAACATGACACCCTCTCGATCTCATCGACTCACTGTGATTGCCGTCGGCTCGACTCTGCTTTTGAATTCGATCTCGACACCTCCCTGTTGCGCACAGGATGAGCCGCCCCGATCGCTCGACCCGCGATTGAAGATCGAACTCTTCGCCGAGAACCCTCAGCTCGCGACGCCGACGGGAATTGATGTCGATCACGCCGGGCGAGTTTGGCTCATCGAGAGCAACACGCACTTTCCGCCCGAGGGCTACAAAGGCCATCCGACCGACCGCGTCCTCGTGATGGAAGACGCGGACACAGATGGCAAGGGGCGAGACCACAAGGCAGACAAGATCACGGTCTTCAAGGATGGCCTGACGCACACGATGAGTATCGCGGTGAAGCCGGTGTGGCTGGAGATGGTTGAAGGTCGAGGGTTGAAGGTTGAAGGTCAGAAAGAGACCAAGCCAGCGGAATCTTCTCCTCCCTCTTCTCCATCAACCATCAACCCTCGACCATCAACCCTCTTCATCGCCACACGCCGCGAGATCCTGCTCTGCACCGACACCGATGGCGACTTGAAGTGCGATGAGGCGAAGCGGCTCGTGCATCTCGAAACGACTGGGAACTATCCGCACAACGGGCTGGCGGGGTTCGCGTTTGATGCCCTGGGCAACATGTTCTTCGGGTTCGGTGAGAACCTGGGGGCGGACTACAAGCTCATCGGCAGCGACGGCATCACGCTGTCGGGCGGAGGCGAAGGCGGCAACGTCTATCGCTGTCGGCCCGACGGGTCGAAGCTCGAACGCTGGGCGACCGGCTTCTGGAATCCGCACGCCAGTTGTTTCGATGCGTTTGGCCGGCTGTTCACGCTCGACAACGATCCCGACAGCCGTCCGCCGTGCCGGTTGCTGCACATCATTCCCGGCGGCGATTACGGCTATCGGTTCCGCAACGGCCGCAAGGGGACGCATCCGTTCACAAGCTGGAACGGCGAGATTCCCGGCACGCTGCCGATGGTCTCGGGGACGGGCGAGGCCCCGTCGGGCATCGTCTGCTATGAATCGGACGGCTTTCCCGACGACTACCTCGGCACGCTGCTGGTCGGCAGTTGGGGCGATCACCGGATCGACAAGTTCGTGCTGAAGCCGCGCGGCGCGTCGTTCGAGTCGCTGCCTCAACCGGTCATCAAGGGAGGCGAAAACTTCCGCCCCGTCGGCCTGGCCCTCGCCCCGGACGGTTCGTTGTACGTCACCGACTGGGTGCTGAAGGACTACAAGCTGCACGGCAAGGGACGAGTCTGGCGGGTCTCGGCGAAGGAAGAGACGAAGCGCAGGGCATCCAGTTTGGAATCCCTGCAACGGGAGCAATCGTCTGAGACACTGACGAAATCGCTGCACTCGCCTGTCCTTCAAATGAGACGCCTTGCAGCAAGTTTGCTTGCGAAGACAGATGACGGAAAAAAGTCTCTCGAAACGATTGGACAAGAGCGCTGGCAAGGTTCGCGACGACAGTTTGAAGCGATGTGGGTACGGTGGTCCGCTGGAATGGAGCCCTTTGACATTGCGATTGACTTGGACTTTGATGACGTAGATTTGTCGGACCCGTTCGAGCTGGTGGAAGCAACCAAGAACATTGCCTTGCTCACATCGACGACTGAATCATTGAAGCAACTCATTGTTGAAACCGAGAATTCTGTCCCATCAAAACTCGAAAATCGCGAGAGAGAGATTGAACTGCGTCAAATCGCAATGCTCTTGGCGGCGAGAACGAAGTTCCCCACGGATCAATCGCTCGTGGCAATTGGGTTGCGAAACACCGCTCCATCAATACGAAGGCACGCGGTCCAGTGGGTTGGCGAAGAGAACCTCAAAGAGCTTCGCCCCGAGGTTGAGAAGGTGCTGGCATCCGAGCCGATGACGGGCGACCTGTTCATGGCGTGCCTCGCGTCGCTGTCGATGCTCGATGGCGTGCCGCCCGCTGAGTTCGAGAAGGCTCCGCCGGTGCAGCACATTCTGCCCATCGTCATGGACGCCCAACGATCGGCCTCGCTGCGAGCCATTGCGCTGCGGATGTTGCCTCCCGCGCTGAAGGAACTCGACGGGAAGCTGCTCGGTGAACTGGTGGCCTCGACCGATGAGGGGCTGCGGCGCGAGGCCGTGCGGACGCTGGGGCACTCGCCGATTCCCGAACGGGACCAACTGCTGCGAAGCATCGCGGCGGATGAGTCGCTCGACGCGAACCTGCGCGCCGACGCCGTGGCCGGGCTGGCTCCGGTCGATCATCACGCCAAGCTAAACGATGCGACGCGCGATCTGCTGGTGAAGCTGCTGCGCGACAAGAACGATCCGCTCGTAGTGGAAGCCGTGAGATCGTTGCGCGGTGCGGTGATGGCGAAGTCGGATCAAGCAGGGAACGATGCGAAGGTCGTTGCGGCGTTGAAGGAACTCGCGATGGAGTTGAAGATCGAAGAGCCGGGGGACTCACGTCCCCCGCTCGGAGAGACAGAGGAGGGCTTACGCCCAAGACTCAGAGAAGCAGTCGCGTTCGCACTCGGCAAGCGATTCACCGAGAAGCCCGCGGTGACTCAGCGTCCCGTCCCCGATCTCGCTGCTCCTGATCCCTCTGTCCCTCAACCCTCAACCATCGACCCTCAACCCCTCGGCGATGCCGCAGCCGGTCGTCGCACGTTCTTTCACACGAATAGCGTCGGCTGCTTCAAGTGCCACACGGTGGGCGGCCGAGGCGGTCAGGTTGGTCCTGATCTGACCGTCATCGCCCGGACGATGGACCGTCAGAAACTGGCCGAGTCGATTCTCGAACCGAGCAAGGAAATCTCACCGCAGTTCACGACGTGGGCCGTCGAAACGACCAATGGAAAAGTGCTGACGGGGATGCTGCTCGGCGAGGAAGTCAACGGCGACCTGCGTTTGGGAGACAACACGGGCAAGGTGTTCTTCGTCCCGTTCAACGAGATCGAAACGAGGCAGCCGATGAAGACCTCGACCATGCCGGACAAGCTGCACGAACAACTGACGCCGACCGAGTTCCGCGACCTGATCGCATATCTGGAGACGTTGAAGTAAGCGTCGGCTCGCTCAGATCAAGGACGTGGCCCGAGCCGAGGAAGGCATTGTCGCCTGCCAACATTGCATCTCTCTGCCATCCGTGTTGATTCTTGTGGCGAATGAGCCGCAGGGCGCTAGCCCCGGTTGAAATTCGCTTGTGGCGAATGAGGTTAAAATTCGCCGCAACCGGGGCTAGCGCCCTGCGGCTGATGATGGACATTCAACTCAACTGGCAGAGATGCCTAACCCGCATTGCGCATGGATGTAGAGGTCAACGCAGTGAACTCGTTTCACCGCCAGCCAAAGGCGAGCGCGGCGGGAACAGAGAGTTGATGCTCGGTGTCACGCCTCCGCGCTCGCCTTTGGCTGGCGGTGAAACGAGAGAGTTCCTGCCAGACGCTACGCTTACGGTGCGCCATCCGGCCTAACAGCCGGTTGAAAAAGAGCGAAGGATGTCTGTTGAAAAAGGGAATAGAAGCCTGCAGCGCGAGCGAAGGATGTCGCAAATGCGGTCGAATTCGGCTCGAAAATCCTTCGCTCGCGCTGCAGGCTTCTATTTTCAACAGCTCGGAAATCCTTCGCTCGCGCTTCAGGCTTCTATTTTCAACAGGCCGCTAAATATCTTCGCGCTGCTGCTTGAGTTCGTCGCGTTCCTGGCGTGTCACTTCCAAATCGAACATCAGGTACTTGATGTCGAGACGCAACTGCGAGAGCGCTTCCTGAACCAAGCTCAGGATTCGGCGGCGGCGGCGGACGGAATCGACGACGCGCTCGTAGGACAACTCAAGGTCTGTACGAACCGAATCGGGGGCGTCGGCGATCCGATTTCCTAGCTCCGCCAGTTCGCGGGGGATTTCGTCTTCGTCGGTTTCTGGAAATCGGGTCTTCGGTTTCACGGTCTTCACTCCTCATTGAAAGGGGACTCAGGTGGCGATGATTCTGCACGCGGATAGGACCGGACACAATGGCTTGCCACAACTCCATTCAGGTCAATGAGTGTCGGCGTAATGCCTGAGTGTGCTGTCCGCGACGGCATGAGGTCGCGCTGCCACACTTCGTCTTGGCGGCTTTGGCGAAGTCTCTTAGAATCCGGAACTTACGCCAAAAGTTGGCCGGTGCGGACGTGATGCAATTCGGCAACAGGAGTCACAGATCGCACTCCAGTCCAGTCTTTCACGGCGTGAGTTTTTTGCGAAGTTGTTTTGCACGAGTCCGTCTGTAACGGTCGCGTGGAACGGGACGTGGGATCGCAGGATGCGCACTCCGAAAACTCGATGTCCTGATTGCTGTCCCCGCAGGACGATCAGCTCACGCGCGTCTCTCCCGCGACTCCTGATTGCTGCGCTGCTGCTGCACTGGTGCAGTGCCACGAGAGTTCGCGCCGAGCAATTTGAATCCGACTTCGATGGTCCCGGCGTCAGTTGGCAGGCGCGGTGTCGTGAGGCGGACGTGAAGTTGTTGGTTCACGAACGGAGACGCGACGCCGGACACCGCGTGGGGGCCGAGTTCTTTCGGCTGAAGGTCTTGCGCGACAACGTACCGTTGCGGTTCGAGCATCCCGTTCCGGCCGCGCGAGTCCTTGATGAACTCACCGCCAGCCTGTGGGTGCGTTCGGATCAAGCGGGGGCGGTGTTGGCGCTGAAGGTCGGCTTTCGGGGACTGACCGATCCCGAAACCGGCGCGCCGCTCAGTGATGTCATTACCGGCGAGGCTTACAACAGACCGGGCGAATGGCAACAACTGAAATGCCAGGCGTCAGACAAGGCGGTCAACGACAAACTGCGCCTGCTGCGAGCGCGCAAGCGAATGGCGATTGATCCCGCAACGATGTACGTCGATCGCGTGATCCTCGACTGCACGCTCACTACGGGAACGATGCAATTGTTGGTCGATGACTTGGAGTTCGGGCCGATCGTTCCGGCGGAAGTCTCTCCGCGAACGGATCGCTTGGTCACTCCGATCGGCTCGCAAAATGCCGCTTCCAATGTGTCTCCGTTGAATGGCAACAGTTTGAACGGCGACTTTCCGGTCACAGCCAATGGAACAGGCAACACCTTGGGAAAAGCGACCAGCGTTCCCGTTGAGTTTCGGCTGCATCGACTGCGTGTCGAAGGACGACCGTTTCTTCCGCGCATGGCGCGGTATCAAGCCGAGCGTCCGGACATTCTCGCGGCGGCGGGCTTCAACGTGGCATGGGTTCCCGATGCGGAAGAGACTTCCGTCACGATGCCTCTGCGCCGTCAGGGACTTTGGATCACCGCAACGCCCCCGTTCGCGAAGGACTCTGCCGGTGAGCCGCTCGAGTCGGAAGATGCCAGCTTGTTGCCGTTCAATTCGCAAAGTGCCTCGGTGCTGTTTTGGATGATGGGAGCACGGCTGACAGCCAATGATCGACCGCGACTGCAAAGTTGGACGAATCAGGTGCGCGACGCGGATCGCGCGTTTAAGCGTCCGCTCGCCGCCGATGTGGCCGACGACGAACGGCTTTGCTCGCGACATCTCGATCTGCTCGGGATCAGCCGCCACACGATGAACAGTGAGACCTCGCTGCTCGACTACCGCGAGTCGCTCGCGCAGAAGCGCGACCGTGCGTGGCCGGGTGCGTTGTGTTGGACGTGGATTCAAACGGAACCGACGGCCGAATTGATGAGCCTCGCGTCGCTCGCCGGAACGACGCCGCAGTTGGAGCCGGAGCAGATTCGCGCCCAAGTCTACGCCGCGTTGTCCGTCGGCTGTCGCGGCTTGGGCTACTGGACGACGACGCCACTGGATGGCGAAGGGCCTGCCGCGCGCGAACGCTTGTTGACACTGACGCAGCTCAACTTGGAGTTGGGTTTGCTCGAACCTTGGCTGGCCACGGGAACGTCTGTGCAGATGATCCCGTTCACGGTGGATGCAGGCAGCGAGGCGCGTATTTCAGCGCCGACGCCAACACCCTTGAAGGGACTCTTCGGCGGGGCGGCCTCCCCGAAGAAGACCGCGTCAACGGCACTCGACAAGCAGCGTCCAAAGGAACTGACCGCCGCCCTGATCCGATCCGAATATGGAGCCCTGCTCTTGCCGATGTGGCTCGAAGACCGCGCGCAGTACGTCCCCGGCCAGATGACCGCGAACAACGCGACGATCATCGTGCCGGGTGGTGGTGAGACCGCTTCCGCGTGGGAGATCACGACGACCGGCCGGTTGCAGTACCTGACGCGCGAGACCGTGGCGGGGGGCATCAAGATCGTGCTGCGACGTTTCGACCAGACGGCGGCGATCCTGATTACCTCGGATCAAAATGTCGTCGAACAGTTCAACCAACGCATCGCGGCCATCCAAGACAAGAGTGCCGCCGCGTGCGTCGAACTGTGCCAACTGAAGCTCGCGCGGACGCGGCAGGTCGATCAGCAACTGCAACAACTGGGAGCGGGCTTGCCCGCCGCGAAGCACCTCTTGAATGAAGCCCAGCAATACTCGGAACAGGCCGCTTCCGCGTTGAGGCAGCAGCAGTTTCCGTCGGCGCGGCAGCAGTCGTCACTCGCGATGCAACTGACGCGGATGTTGCAGCGGGCGCACTGGGACCACGCGGTGAAGTCGCTGCCGTCACCCGTGGCCAGCCCATATGCCCTTACGTTTCAAACCCTCCCCGCGCACTGGCGACTGATGCGTGGGCAGTCATCGCAGCGAGGTCAGTCGCTGCATGGAGGCAACACGGAGAACAAACTTCCGTCCGGCGACTTTGAAGACTTCGACACGATGATTGCCTCGGGCTGGCGTCATGAACAACGTGAGATTCCTGGTGTGCAATCGGTCGCCGAACTCCATCCGTCTCCAAAACAAGGTCAGTACAGCCTGCGGCTGGTGGCGCGCGCCGATTCAGCCGCCGCTGGCAAGGAACCGTCGCCGGCTCTGCTGAGCAAAATCCCCGTGACAGTCGTCTCACCGCCGATCTCGGTGCATGCGGGTCAGGTTGTGCGAATCAGCGGCTGGGTCAAGCTGCCTCAGCCCGTCAGCGGGAGTCTCGACGGAGCGACTCTGCACGATAGTTTGCTGGGAAAAACAGGGGCTTGGAAAATCAAACCCTCTCGCGAATGGCAGCAGTTTGAAATTCTTCGCGCCGTTCCCGAGAGCCACGAGCTGACCGTCACGATCGCGCTGCACGGACTGGGTGAACTGGCCATCGACGACCTTCAGATCACAACCTTCGCGCTGTCGAACGAAGTGGCCGACACACCGCTGCCGAACGAATCTCCCGTCAAGCGAAGGCTGCTGCCGTCGGTTGTTCCACTGTCGGGATGGCGCTAGAATCTGCCGACTGCGATCGTCACGTCCCGCTTTCCATTCTCCGAAGCCAACTTCGGCAACAACTCGAGAGTCTCCGCATGCTTCCCCGTCGAGAAGTTTTTCCGCACGTCATCGAAATGAACTACCAAGCGAGGCAGCGACTGGGCTGCTCCGTTTACCTCGTCCATGATGCGGGGGAATGGCTGCTGATCGACATCGGTTTTGAGGACACGGCCGAAGAGATCATCGAGATGATTCGGCAGATGGACTTTGCCTTGGCAAACTGCAAGTACCTCGTGGCCACTCATGCGGATGTCGATCACATTCAGGGCTTCAAGCGTGCGAAGGAGCTTCTGCCGAACGCGGTGACGGTGGGGCATCCCGAATGCAAGCGCCTGTTGGCAGAAGGGGACCGCGTCTTCACCTACGCTGAGATCGCGGCCCAGAATATCTCGATCGATCTGCCGATCATCAACATCGAACAAACGATCAACGAGGGGGACTCACTCAAACTGGGTGGGCTGTCGCTGGGCGTTTGGAATACGCCCGGACACACTGGTAGCCAACTCGCGTTCCGACTGGGCGACTTGCTGTTCTCAGGAGACAACATTTTCCGCGACGGTTGTGTCGGTAACATTGACGCTCATCACGGCTCGGATCTTCCCGCATTCATCAAGTCGCTCGAACGCATTCGCGATTGTGACGTGAAATGGCTACTCCCCAGCCACGGTCCCATCTTTCGGAGAGACCGTGCCCTACTCCAAAAGACGATCGACCGGCTGACCGAGTACCAGCACATGGCCGACTTTGGAACGTGTGCCGTCGATTGGCCCCTGCTCGATCAGTGGGAAGAAGAACTCGCGCGCGGCTTCGACCCGGACAAAGCGTGAGCCGGACACCGCGCAGCCGGTTGAAAATAGAAGCCTGAAGCGCGAGCGAAGGATTTCCGAGCCTGTTGAAAATAGAAGGATTTCTGAGCCTAATTCGTCCGCCTTTGCGACATCCTTCGCTCGCGCTTCAGCGCTTCTATTCCCTTTTTCAACAGGCTGCCAGGCCACCGGACATTTGGCCCAAATGTCAGAATCGAACTCAACATGCGCGTCGCACGATCTCACGTTTTTGAACGCTGCTCCTGTCCGCAGTTGCGAATTGCGATTCGGTTTTCTTCGGATGTCGCCCGCGATACAGTTCGGCCCGAAATCTAGCCACTCGTCCAACGAACAGTGAAAAAGTGTCGTAGGCTGGCCACCCGATCCGGTTCGGTTCGGCGTTTTCTTCGTGATTGATGGCTTGCTCTGAATGACCCCCTGCCGCTTCGAGGTTTGCATGTCTTTCGCTCTGAACTGGATGCCGTTGCTGTTGGCGGCTGACGAAATTGTGGTCCGAGGAACGCCAGCACAGTGGTCATTCGTGGTGATTGCCGGGCTGCTGCTGCTCGTGGGACTGATCACATTCGCCTACACGACGAAGGCTGGAATCATTGCCAGGGCCACGACGAAGGAAGCGGTTCGCCAGCCCGTCTTCTTGCTGTGCATGGCCCTCGCGATGGTGGTCCTGATGGTCAACACAGTCCTGCCGTTTTTCTCGCTCGGCGACGACGTGAAGATGTTGAAGGACTGCGGTCTGGCGACGATCTTGATCTCGGGATTGTTGATCGCGGTCTGGACGGCCAGCACGAGTGTCGCTGAGGAAATTGAAGGCAAGACGGCGATGACGCTGTTGTCCAAGCCGATCACACGCCGCCAGTTCGTCCTTGGCAAGTACATCGGGATTCTTCAGGCCGTGCTGTGGTACATGCTGCCGATCACGGTGCTGTTTCTTTACCTCGTCTACTTCAAGGTGGCTTACGACGCGAAAGAAGGAAGCAAAGAGCTGCCCGAGTTCGCCGTCCGCTTGGCGGAAGTCACACAAGTTATTCCGGGGCTGGTCCTCTTGTTTTTGGAAATCGCCGTGATGTCGGCGGTGAGCGTGGCGATCTCAACGCGGTTGCCCATGGTGGTGAACCTCACAAGCTGCTTTGCGATTTTCGTCGTGGGACATCTGACCGGAATCCTCGTGCAAGCCGGTGTCATCCGTTTGGAGTTCGTGCAGTTCATGGCACGCCTGATTGCGACGGTGTTGCCCGGATTGGACCTGTTCAACATCAGCGCGGCAGTCGCGACGGGTGACATGGTTCCCCCCGACTATCTGGCCTACTCAGCCCTTTACTGCGGCTGCTACTGCGCGGCGGCGATCCTGCTGGCATTCATCTTGTTTGAAGAACGAGACCTCGCCTAATGGCCGGAGCTAGAGTGCGCGTCACGAGTGTAGGATGGACGCCTCGTCCGTCCGGCCCTCTGTGACAGACTCATACGGACGAGGCGTCCGTTCTACGGGGCAATCCGTTAGCGCCCTTGCCGAGCTGCGAACCGTGCCGGTCAGGCAAGCCAAGACGTTGGCAGCAATCTGCGTGAACCCGTGTGGCGGGGATGTCGATGGCTGGCGGTGCCTCTGCCGTTTTCGGCGGCTCGCGCACGGATGCCGATCCAGCACTCTCTTTCGCATCGGCGGTCATCGTGGCGAACAGCGTTCCCAGTTCACTCGACAAATTCTTTACGCAACGCGATCTGTTTCGAGGTCGATCCCGATGGGCTTGGCTCTGGTCGGTGTTGGCCACGTTGTTGTTGTTGCCACTCGTGGTGACGATCGGTCTGTTTGTGGGTTTGCTCGTCGAGCGAGGTCGCTTGGCGGTCGATTTGACGCCCGATGAGTTGCCGCGATTCGTCGCATTGACGGGGCTTCCGGTCGCGGGCGATGTCAAAAAGCCTGCGGCTACCGAGACCGCGAAGACTGATGCGGGAGCGGAACGACGGGCTGAAACTCCGAATAATATTGCCAGCGAAGAGTCTTCGGTTCACTTCATCAACACCGAGTCCGGCATCTTGCCAGCCGTGTGGCATTCGCGGAATCATTGGTGGGGCGGAGCGTTGGCGTGGTGCTTTCGTCGATTCGAGTGGCTCGGCTCGAACGTGTTGGCAACCATCGTGGTGCTTGTGTTGGGGACCGTGCTGGCGACAGGTCGCGCGGCGTGTCTCGCACGTCATCGTCTCAATTGCTCGCGTGCGGCGTTGGAGGCGGTTCTCGTTCCTCGAAAAAATCTGCATCGCCAAGTCTTGAGACTCGGCCCTGAAGACTTGGACGGATCAGGTCAATGCTTCGCGTCACAGTTGTTCTCGGGTGAATCGGAAGAAGTGCGTCGTGGACTGGCAACGTGGATCGAGCGCGAGACGCGGTGTCCCATCGAACTGGCCTGCCTCGCGCTGATTGTCTTCTCGATCCAGCCGATGCTTGCCGCTCAAACCGTGTTGCTGCTGGGAGTGGTTTGGTACCTGCTCGATACGGATCGCCGTGATTCCGAGAAAAAGCGCTCGCTGGCGGCGGACCGTGCGATGGGTGAGATGCGGGTACTTGTGGAAGGCTTTCGCACGGCCAAGCTGGTGCGAGGACTGGGTCTCGAACAGTCCGAACATGATCGCTTTTCATTCGACTTGCAGCGGTGCCACGAACTGGCCGAACAAGAGGACGTGGCAACGGAATCCGCCGTCCATCCGAAGCCGTTGGTCGTGGCGTTCTGCGGCCTGACCATCGGCTTCTTGTTTTATCTTTTTGCCTGCAAAGTGTTCGACTTTCAGGGGCAGTTGATGTCCGCAACCGGCGGCATGTTTGTCGCCTCCATTGCATTTGCGATCCCGTCTGTGAAGGCGATCCTCAACCGGCTGACTCCGCGCCATGTGGCGGCTCTCGCAGCCGAGAACATCCAGCGGTATCTCGAACAGATTCCCGCCGTCGGTCAGGCTGTGGGAGCCAAGTTTGTACAGCCGCTGGGCAGCACACTTCATTTCGACGCGATCACGTATCGAGCCACCGGAGGTCGCTTGCTGTTGGATGGACTCGACCTGAAACTCGCCGCCGGACGAACGTACTCGCTCGTGTCGGCCGACCCGCTCGAAGCCCGCGCGTTGGTTTCATTGTTGCCGAGATTCATCGAACCACAGTCGGGACGAGTCCTCTTCGATGGCGAAGACATCGCGTGGGCAACACTCGAATCGCTGCGTGCGGAAACGGTCTTCGTCGGAGCCGACGATCCGCCACTCGCCGGAACTGTGCTCGACAACCTGCGCGGCGGAAACGGGGAATATACGCTGCAACAAGCGACCGACGCGGCGAAGACCTCTCACGCGCACAACTTCATCGTCAAGCTGTTCAATGGTTATGAGACCGTCTTGGCGGGACATGGCGACTCGCTCGACGCAGGTCAACGATTCCGGCTGGCCTTGGCGCGCGCTGTCCTGCGCAATCCGGCGGTCCTCATCATTGAAGAGCCTCGCGAAAACCTCGATGAGGACACGAAGTCGCTGCTCGCCGACGCCTACGACCGCATCTGCGTTAATCGAACCGTATTTTTTTTGCCGGGACGGCTCTCGACGGTGAAGCGTTCGGACGATGTCGTCGTCCTGCACGAAGGGCGTGTCGTCGCCATCGGCCCGCAGTCTCGACTCGTCAATCACTCGACGATCTACCGACACTGGGAATACCTCAACTTCAACGAGTACCGCAGTCAGGAATGAGGGGTATCCGTTCTTCGTATCACCCGTGGGGCGTTGTCTTACGCGGCGATGCCTCGCTGACACTAACCCGAAGCGTAAGCGAGGACTGGAACGCTCTTCCTCGCTTACGCTTCGGGTTAGTGTGAAATGCGCCATCCTCACCCGCCTGCGATACCAGCGACGCGAAGTGCGTACTCGACACCTCTGCGACACCATTGGAAATTCAACCCATGTTTCTCGGCATCGAAATCGGTGGGACGAAGTTGCAATTGGGTGTCGGTCATGGCGATGGCTCCGAATTCGTGGCGTTCGAGCGACGGACGGTGGACATCGCGCGCGGCGGGGAAGGGATTCGCGAACAGATCCGAACCGTCGGGCGCGAGTTGGTTGCGGCGCATCGCATCGAGCGAATCGGCTACGGGTTTGGCGGGCCGATCCTCGGAACGCTCGGTGTCGTACAGACGAGCCATCAAGTCCGCGGTTGGGACAACTTTCCGATCGTCGCTTGGACGCAGGACACGCTCGGTGTCCCCGCGTTTCTGGGCAACGACTGTGACGTGGCCGCGCTGGCGGAAGCGTGCTTCGGCGGCGGAAAAAATGCGAGAAGTCTCTTCTACACGACGATCGGTACGGGGATCGGCGGTGGCCTCGTGATCGACCGCAAGATTCACGGTACGGATCGACCAGCGGCGGCTGAGATCGGTCATCTGCGTCCGGGTCTCGATGCGGTCTCGTCCTCTCAAACCGTTGAATCATTGGCGGCCGGGCCAGGCCTCGCACAGGCCACACGAGAGCGAGCGGCGCGGCAACTCGAGCACGAACCGAACGCGCCCGACGTACTCGATCTGTTGGCACGCTGCGGAGGCCAGCTTGACCAACTGGCAACGAAGCAGATTGGTGAAGCGGCCGTCGCCGGAAACCAACTCGCACGCGATGAATATGCGGCCGCAGCACGAGTCATCGGTTGGGGACTCGCGCAAGTCCTGACGCTCGTCGCGCCCGAAGTCATCGTTGTCGGCGGGGGCGTGTCACTCGTGGGCGAAGAGTTCTTCTTCGCTCCGCTCCGTGCGGCTCTCAAGCAGTACGCGTTTCCGCCACTTGCCAACTCATACCAACTGCTCCCCGCAGAACTGGGGGAAAGCGTTGTCGTCCACGGTGCGCTCGCACTGGCTCGACTCAACGGTTGAAGCCCGCATCACGCGGCCTTTCGATCAACTGTCGCCGCTTCTTCCGTCGTCACTTCGTCAGCGGACACGTACTGAGCCACGACTCCCGCCAAAACCTGTCGCGCTTCGAGCAGGCTCGCGTGAACCGCCTTTTCGAGCTGTGCGACGTGCATCTTCACGATGCCCGGCTGCATCGGTTCTCGCTCTGCACAGAAAATCTTGTCGTGGACCTTCTTCGCGTGCTTCTCGCTTCCGTAGAAAAGTTCCTCGTACATCTTTTCGCCGGGGCGGAGGCCCGTAAACGCGATCTCGATGTCATCGGGATAACGCAGCCCACACAGTGAGATCATGTCCTTCGCGAGATCGACGATCTTGACCGGTTCGCCCATGTCGAGGATCAGGACTTGGCCCGATTCACCGACCGCACCGGCTTGAAGCACGAGCTGCACCGCTTCAGGGATCGTCATGAAAAAGCGAGTCATGTCGGGGTGAGTGACCGTCAGCGGGCCACCTTCCAGAATCTGACGACGGAACGTCGGCACGACGCTCCCGGCCGAGTTGAGGACATTGCCAAACCGCACGGTGATGAACTGTGTCTTGGACTGAGCGGCCACTGCTTGCAGATATTTTTCTGCGACCAGCTTCGTCGATCCCATGACGCTCGTCGGACGAACGGCCTTGTCGGTGGAGATCATCACGAACCGCTCGACTCCAAATCGATCGGCCAGATCGACGGCCGATTTTGTACCGAGGACATTGTTGCGAATCGCGATCTGCGCGTTGTGCTCCATCAGCGGTACATGCTTGTAGGCGGCGGCATGAAACATCAACTCAGGCAGGTGCTGACCGAGAACGCGGCCCATGGTCACTTGATCGTTGACATCGGCAATCACGCAATGCAATTCGATGCCAGATGTGTCGAGCGAGGCGAATTCTTGCTCGATCTGAAACATCCCGAACTCGGAGTGATCGACGAGAATCAATTTCGTCGGCTTGAACCCAATGACTTGGCGACACAATTCGGAGCCGATGCTTCCCGCCGCTCCGGTCACAAGCACCGTACGGTCGGTGATGTAGCCCGCGATCCCGGCCATATCGAGTTGCGTCGGTTCGCGACGCAGCAGATCGGAAATGGTCACGTCGCGCACAGTCAATTTGACCCGACCATCGACGATCTCATTGAGTGCGGGAATGACATACGCCTTGAGGCCCGCTTTGACGCACAGTTGGCATAGATCTCGAACCGTTGTTCCCGGCACGGTACTCGGAATCAGCAGGTAGCCCGCCGAATACCGCTGAGCGATGCGGGCCACTCCCTTGCGAATCGAAATTACCGGTACACCGCCAATCAGTGAACGGGCAGTTGCACCGTCCGTGTCGATCAGCCCCACGATTCTGAACTCCGGGACCGACACACGAATCGAACGCAACATGCCGATTGACGCCTTCTCGGCACCGTAGATCAACGCCCGTTTTTGTTCGGGTTGTTCAGCCGTGTCGATCCGCTCGATCCCCAGCCGGATCGCCGATCGCAACACAGATGTCGCGACGACTGCCGTCACGCAGTCGATCAGAATGATCGAGCGACGCAGACTTGGCTCAATGACTCCCAGCGCGCTCCATAGATAGATGATTGACGAAGCCGCTAGTGAGACCGCCGCGACGTAGACGACATCCGACAGCGATGTGTAACGATGTCGCCGCCGCCATTCGCGCGCCGCCGCGAACAGGCTGATCTTGACCGTCAACACGATTGGCAACCACGTCGTGAACTCGACCCAAGCGTCGTCGGTGACCTGGAGATCGAACCGCAGGGCAAACGCCACCGCGAGACTCACGGCATAGAGCACAACATAGATTGGCAGAGCAAACAGCAGTCGAGTGTACTTCATGAATCCATTCTCATTGTGGGCATCATGCCTGAGATTGTGGGCGAGCGACTTCCTGTCGCTGAATCGGTGAAGCTGGCGATCGACCCAAGAACCCGATGCTGTGCCGGCGAGCAACTCACGGTACGAACCATCCCGTTGAGCGAGTTGAGAGTCGAGTGGGACCGAACAAATCAGCAGTGAGCCTTGCTGGGGCGAAAGCGGGCGGGTCTGTAACTGATCCCCGAAAGAGTGTCCAGATCAGTCACACTTGTGGCGGCTGACGCGACAAAATACCGGCTTTGGCGAGCCGCCTACTGTCAGGCCGCGGGTTCTTGATCGCGTTGAGGAAACCCGTGGCCTGACGGCACACGGCTCGCCTCGAACATCTCACTCATGGCCATGCGAGACTTTCGGCGCGCGGCAGGAAAAAACCGCCCTCTTTAAGCCTGACGCGCAAGCGAAGAACGCTTGGAGAATGATCCTTCGCTTGCGCATCAGGCTTAAATTTACGGCAAGACAACTCTTGCCGGTCGCCTTAGGGGCTGTGCAGGATCAAGTTCCGAGAGTTCCGGAAGTAACCCGCAGCGTCAGCGAGGGAGGACGCTCCAAGAACATGTCGATTTCAGATCGCCCTCGCTGACGCTGCGGGTTACTTGAATATCGACCACAACTCTCGGAAGTAGAAAATGCACAGCCCCTCAGCGTTCCACACTTCGCCAAGCTTTATCACCACTGCTGAAGCAGAGCGACTGGATAGCCGGGGCAGCAGCAACCGCCCGAAGTGGGAAACGGCACGGGCTTGGCCGTCGGTTTCGGTGTGGACTTCGGAGTCGTGCGCGGAATGACTTCAGGGAGGGGCGGTGTCGCGCGAGCGACGGGGTTTGCTGCAACCGCGATTATCGATCGAGCATTGGCTTCGACCAATTCTCGAGTGACGACTTGGATGTTGCTGATCGCGTTGCCTGGCGACTGTGCCATCAATCGCAAGACGCAAGTGTGCGAGCCGCGTCGCGCCAAGTTGCCCACTTCGTACTCAACCTCATCACCTCGGCGATGCTTTAGCTCGGCGGGTATTCCCACCACGATGCGAACGTCGTGCAGCGGCGTGTCACCCGTGTTCTTCACCACGATTTGCAACTCGACAATCTCGTCCACGGTGGTTCGAGTCACATGCTTCACCTCGCACGAGATCGCCGGGTTTCGTGCGGGTTCAACAACTGGAATCGGATTGGGCGGAAGAGGCTTCCTCGGTTGAAGCACTTCAGGATCGAATGGTTCCGGTTCCACGAGAGGTTCGGGTTCGATGCGCGGTGGATCCGACACGACGGCAGGCTCGGGAGCGACGACATTGTTCGTGGCACCCACAGCGGCGTGCATCGTCACGACAGCCCGATGGACCTGTGAGCCTTCTTCGTTGGGCAACCACTGCATCGTCAGCTTTTGATCGCGGCCCGCCAACAGGCGGACGACATCGCGTTCGAGCAA
The DNA here is from genome assembly GCA_043733345.1 of Schlesneria sp. Classification (GTDB taxonomy): domain Bacteria; phylum Planctomycetota; class Planctomycetia; order Planctomycetales; family Planctomycetaceae; genus Schlesneria. Next base: position 1,743 of record JAYTGQ010000012.1, on the reverse strand, counting down.
ATCATCGTGAACGTGACCGTCAGGATTGGCGTCCGTCACCGTTTGCAGCTCGGCCAGAGACTCATGCACCCGTACGCGCGACACGGGCGTGGAACCTTCATTGCGAATGTGGAGCGATGTCGAATGGACTCGCCCGGCGACCACGTTACCGGGAACTTCCAATTCGAGTCGCAAAGCCACTTCGGCGAACGAGGGGAAACCCGCTCCATCTTCGTCGGTGTCGGACAACCCGTTCGCATCGAGAAACTCATCAGACGAATCACGCTCAGGATGAGACGGGAGCCGCGAGAGATAGGCTTCGGGGCGAGGCTGGTGTTCGACACGGGAAGTCGATCGAACCCAGCGATCGGCGCGATCCCCATGAGGCGTCGCGCGGTTCGCACGGCTGGTCGATCCGGCGTGAGCAAGAGAATTCGAGAACTCGCTGCGGGCCGCTACAGATTTAGAACGCGACTTGGGCGGGAACTCGCTCGTTCCGGGTAGGAACTCCCGCAGCAACAACATCTCAAACGAGAGATCGGGGCGACGTTCGACACGCGCGATCGGAGCCACTCGCGGCTCATCCCACTGCGGTTCAGGGACTGGAATCTCACGGCGAATTGCCGGAGGATCGCGTCGCACCAACGGGGCACGACGCGGTTCGTACTCTTCGCGGCAATCGGTCCCGGCAGTCCATTCCGCCTGAACCTGCAGCCGCGTATTCCGTGGTCGATATTGGGATGTTCGAGGAGCGGTATCGAAGTCAGCCCCGGGTTCTCGAATGAGCGGCCCATAGACCAGTCGCCGCGATTCCGTCGCGAGCGAAGGGGTCTCCAATTCCAATCGAACATCCGGCTCACGTCGAACAGAGTCGGAGACCACTGGCGCTGATCCCGATTGAGTAAAGTCAGTCCGTTGAGACGTTTCCCGGTGCGATCGATCACGTCCTGTCGAACGACTGGCCGCTAGACCGCGCGGCTTCTGCGAGACATCAGTCAGCGGCGGCTCTTCAAATAGCCTACTGTCGAGTTGTGTGAGCGACAGCTTGCGGGCAGGCCGATGATCGACAAACAAATGCGCGACGCGCCAACGATCCTGAGCCGCCCAGTCGCCCGACTTTTCGAGACTCGCGCGGGTGACACGCACTTGCGACACCCCTTCGTTGGCCAACTCACCCAGCGTGGGGTCGTGACTGGCGATGAAGGGGAAGAAGAGCAGAGCCGTCAGCATCAGCGTGACACATCCCGCCACGGTCACGCAGTACCAACCGGGTGAGCGATGTAGACCGACCCACACGCGGGCCGAGGTCTGGTCGAGCCAACCCAAAAGCTGAGCGATCTCCATCCCGATCTGTCGGAACGGAAACGGCAACTCATTCAGGATTAATGACCACAGCCGAGACCGCACGCTGTCGCCTTCCGTTGGCTGGACCAGTCCTCGGGCAGAGAAGCTGGCATCGACTCCTTCCGTCTCGCGGCCACACTGGCTGGCGAAAGATCATGCCAGCCGCCACGAATTCCTCGACGGGTTGTAACAGTTATCAGAATGCACCAAGCAGCGAAAGAGCGGTTTGGAAAGCTCGCAAAGGAGGCACGGGCCGTCTCTCACAGACTCATTTCAAACGATCCATTGGCCGCGGTCGATGCCCGGCAACGCGTTGCGGGAGCATGTGGCATGTGACATACTCCCGCCCGCATTAGACCTCGCGTGGTCCGTGATGAGACATCTGAGCGGGGCGGCGTCAGCCCCCCGGTTCTTGGGCGT
>JAYTGQ010000011.1:0-8199 GCA_043733345.1 Schlesneria sp. | reverse complement strand
TCCTTCTTCCAGAACGTGTCGTGAGATCACCCGTTCAGATTGAGGAGCTTCCCGCTTTTTCGACCAGAACAACTTTCCTTAAGTTGGTGCCTATGGGGTGTCGGACGCTCAACCCCCGGCTAATGGCTGACATCCCTTCAGGATGAAGAATCGGGCAGACCTCTGTTTTTGCTCCAATCTGTGATCCCCCCAAAACCTCGGATGAACCAGCCCCTTAGCAGCCTGTTGAAAAACGGCTGTCGGGAGGGCGAGGCTCCTGCCGAGCCGCGAGAAAAAAGCGACTTTCCTCACGCACACGGCTCGGCGGGAGCCTCGCCCTCCCTTTTTCAACAGGCTGTTAGCCGCGCCGCGTTTGGCGGAATTGAGAACAGTGAGAATGAGGCGATCAGAGGGGACCGAACAGGGCTGCTGAGTCACGTTCTATTCCGGGAGCGGGATGGCTCCGGCGGCGGGTTTGCCGTGACCGGCTTTGATGTAGGCGGCGCGTTGTTGCGCGTAATCGGTGGGGGTGAGGGCGTCGGCGTCAGTGAGGGACGGAGGGACCGGCGGCAGGTGGGCTTCGCTCGACGAACCCTGTGTCTGGGCGAAGTAGCGTTTGAGATAGTTCACGCACCAGCCGCAACCGGTTCCGGCTCCGCCGCACTCGCTGATCTGGCTGGCGCGGCGCGGTTGATGGACCCGCACGAAGTTCACGATCTTCCGCTTGGAGATGTGGAAGCAGTAGCAAATGGTGTCGTCGAGGTCCATGTGTTTGGCCGTTCGGGGTGGTGTTCAATCAGAGGCGATTTCCAGACTGACGCGCCGCGTACACGAGGGCAATTTCACCCTGGATTTACCGATGCCCTCGCTCACGCTGCGGGTTGGTCTGGTTCTCGGAGAAGCTTTTAACCCGCTTTTACTTCGACGGCGGATTGGCTTTGAGCTGGATGCGTAGCGCGGTGTCATTCGTCACGAACTCCCAACCGGCGGGGTCGAGGACCGCTTTGAGAATCACGCGGATGGTCGGGTTCTCCAGCTTCCGAATCGTGACGAGCTGGCTGAGGTTCTGCTCGCCCAGCTCGGCCGCGTTGTAACGGATCGGTGCGCCGAGCAGTTCTTCGATGAACTCGATCAACGCCCGGCGACTGGCGGGAGGAGCCTGCTCGAATGAGGGAAATCGCTGCTGGAGTGCCACGTCGAAGTCGATCTTCGGTGGCGGTGCGGCGATGGGCGGGACTCTGTTTGGCGACGGGACTGCAACGAGCGGCCTGTGGCCTGTGTCCCCGTTGTCAGAATTTACGGAACTGAGTTCGGGAGCGTTGGCCGGTCGCGTGGCGTCGGCTGCAATTGAAAGGAGAGGCTCACTCGACGAGGGCGTTTCGAACGGAGCATTACCATTCGGATCACCTACAGGGTTCGACGGCTTCGAGGGAGATTCACCGGGGACAAGCGGCTGATCGTTGAGGGGCTCCGGGGAGCGGGACGGTTCCGGCGGAGTTTGGCTCGGAGACCGAAAGCGGACGGATGGGCGACTCATCGCGACGAACACGAGAACCGTCATCGCGATGGCCAACGCCCACGCCATCACCAGCGGTGAATTGCTCACACGCCGAAGCGACTCGCTCCATCGGCTTTGTTGGGTGCGTGAGGAATGCGTCGTGGCGCGATCCGAGTTCGATACGACGGAGAGGCTCGACGAGGACGCTTTCGTGGGAGCCGCAGTCTGATTGGTCGCGGCCCTGACAATCACGGGCTTCCGCGCGACGACCTGCCGGTCGGAATCGAGTTCGATCACCAGCGCGGTGTGACATTCCGGGCACGGGACTGTCCGGCCGACGAACGAGCGATCGCGAATCCGCAGAGTCGTGCCGCAGTCGGGACAGGAGCAGTGGCCGAACGACATGAGGAGGGGACTCAAGGGACGGAGGCATTGGACGGTAGGGTGCGTGCGTGGACTCCTTCGAGTTTCAAACACGACTCTTTGAGTCAAATTTTGAACTCGAAGGTGTCCACGCACCCGACTTAATCCGACGCGTTACTTGCTCACATCGAACGGCGTGAGCTTGTTCTTGGTGCAAGACGCCTGCGTCGTGACGAGAATCAATTTCTTAGCTTCATCGACGACGATGACCATATGTTTTTCCGGCCGCACCGGGTCTTGATATTTTTCGAGAATCTTGGCGATGCCCGTTTTGACCGGCTGTGCATCGAGCTTCATGTCTTGCGTCATGTTCTTGGTATAGCCGCCGAACTTGAGCGCATCGCCGTCGATATCGATCGTCGTTTTAATCTCACCACTGATATACGCGAACGCTTCTTGAAGCGGCGTGCGGCGGAAGTCGATATCAATCTTGAGCTTCAACCGGTCGGCGATCAGATCGGGCAGCTTGGTGCCATCGGACGGACTGGGCTTGGTGGGAGCCTTCTTCGTGAAGTCGGTACGCGTCGATTCATCCCACGCCAGCAGCGTGCCGAGCGCGAGGTTCGGAGCGGCTCGTTCGGGAAGCGGCGTGATGAGTTGAACGTGTCGCAGCCCGTTGCTGATCTGCGTCGCCATCGTGAAGGCGTCGCTCATGACGGGGAGCCGGCCGATGACCTTGCGTTTGCCCATTTCACGCGGGTTCATCATCTGCACGGTCGCGAGGAGATCATGCGGAAGCTGGTCAAGCTTCTTCTGGGTATCGCGTGAAAAGCGAGAGGCCGTCACACCCGCCATGTTGCGGAGCAGCATGTCCGAGTAGAAAACTTTCTCACCGAGGTGGAAGCTCCAGACTGCCGACTCGACTTCATCGCCGAGCCAATCGCAGAAGCGATGCGCGAAAGGAGCGACCGCCCAAGGTTTTCCATCCGCTCCCGCGAACCAATAGTTCGCGTGCAGCCTCAACGTGCGTGGCACGAAGATGAACGTGAGGTGCCGGTCGCGATCGGTGAGCGGCAGCAGTTCGTCGATGCCATCGGCAGCCGGGTTGCGACCGGTGATCGCTTGCACCATCTCGCTGGCCTGAGACTTCGGGCCGACGGCGATCGTCTTTTGATCTTGGATGAGATAGGCCCGCTCCTCGGTGACATAGACCGGGTGGCCGTAGTCATCCACGCGCGCGCCGCCAAAGTCTTCGAGCAACTGGCTCTTCTTCGCCTCTTCGACCAGATGAATCACAGCGGCCACTTCGGGTTTCGATCCCTGTGCGCCGGGGATCAGGCAAATCAACGCCTCTTCAATTTGCTCGGGCTTCCGCTTGAAGAGATCTTGCAGCGTCGCCTCCAAAAACTTGGCGGGGGCTGTCAGACAGAACCGCACTTCCTCTCCTTTGCTCTCCTCTTTCCACAGCGCGGCGGGGTGGATGTTGATCGCGACCTGAGTCCCGAACGGGATGAACTGCAACTCGATCGGCTTCCCTTTAGTCGGCTTGCCCGCACTGGCGAACCGATCGTTGCCGGCGAGCGTGCCACCGCTGGCGGCTCCATTGGGAGCCGCATTTACCTCGTCCGCTTCGCGTCCGTCTTTGTCGGCGACCGCGCGCTCACCCGCGCCCGGTTTCACGGGAGGATTGTTCATCGCATAGAAGGCCGCTCCGCCCACAGCCAAGAGTCCGAAGGCCCCGATTGCCAAGCCGATGTTGCGATTCTTGGCGTTTCGTTTTTGGAGCGTCTTCAATCTGGCGGCGGCTCCGTCCGGCGCGGCGAGTTCTTCCAGCCCTTGAAGCGCGAAGCTGGCAGCGGGCGCGATCGGCATCTGCGGGACGACAGCCTGAGTTCGCGACGACAGAGTACGAGGTGCTTGTGAGCGGGGCACCACCGGTGCCGGAGCCGCTTCATCGGGAATCCATCGCGCCGCAGTGCCGGTCGCGGCTGGCTCAGATTCGGCGAGTTCGAGCTGCACTTCGTCAGGCTCTTCCAGCACGAAGGCATGAGCACACTTGGGGCACTTGCCGCGACGACCGAGCAAGCTGCGATCGCGCAGCTTCAACTCGGAACCACATTTCGGGCAGGGGATCTGAATCGTGTCCATGAGCGAACCCGGTAGGAAAGTCATCGCACAACACGGTCGGTGCGATGAGGAGTGAGATTAAACAAGAACGGCCTCACGCGGCCCGTCGGTTGAGACAGTTTGGTCTCAACCGACGGGCCTATCGTAGAAATCGACCGCGCCGTTTGCCAAGCAACGTGTTTGAACAGGCCCCACCAAGGACACCCATCGCTACTTCGCTGCGGGCACGCTGCGGGCGACGGGGATGGAACGACTCGGGGCGACCACGGCTTTGAGGAGCGAGACCGTGAGCAGTCCGTCGCGGGTCTCGGCACGAATGGCATCGGCGTTGACGGCGGCGGGAAGCGGGATGGCTCGCTCGAAGCGCAGGCTCGTCCGTTCGGAGAGATGCACGCGGGGACAGGCTTCCTCGGGAAGACCGTGGCCCGCGCGAGTCGCCTTCACCGTGAGCATGTTGCCCGTGAGAGACAACTCCACCGCTTCGGCCACAACGCCGGGGAGGTCGATCAGTACGAGGACTTCTTCCGCCAATTCAATCACGTCAATGGCGGGGACGGTGGGTCGCGAGGCCCCCAACAGGCCCAGTGTTTCCAACGCGCGCTCACCCGTCGATTTGGCCGCATCAATCCAGCGGTCCATTTCGTGACGCATCCGGTCCAATGGTGGTGGAGCGTTCTCAACAGGACGATTCGTTTCGGCGGAGTTGTCTGACATGGCGGGTTCCTGATTAGAGTATGAGCCTCGCAGCAGTAGGGTGCGTGGACTCCTTCTGGTTCCAAACACGACTCTTTGAGTCCAGTTTTGGAAGAGATTGCAAAGTGCTAATTGGTAATTGCAAATTGTTAATTGAGGGGACACTCGCAACGAGACGTTCGCTTTCAATTTGCATTTAGAAATTAGCAATTATCAATTTGCAATCGCCTTCCTTCGTCGGCCTGAGGCGAAGCCCTCGCTGGAGTCTTCGGAACGCACCGTCTTCAGGCAAATCGGTGCGTTCCGAAGACTTCACGCACCCTACTGTGGATTAACTGGTCGTGACCTGAATGCGTCGCGGTTCTGCTTTGGGGACGCGCGGTAGGAAGACTTCCAAGACCCCCTGGTTCAGCTTGGCGGTCACGCGCTCGTGATCGACTTCATCGCTGAGGATGAACGAACGCAAAAAATGGCCGAGGGCGTACTCTTGATGAATCAATCGGGCGTTCGGTGGCAACACATGGTTCGCGCGGCCGAACAGCGTGAGCTTGTTGTCCTGAACCTGCAGCTCCAACGTTTCGAGAGTGACTCCCGGCAGATCGGCCTGAAGGACGAGTCCATCAGGCGTTTCAAAAATGTCGATCGGTGGCGTGAAAACGACGGGATCAACGGGCAGCTCCGCATTGCGGTTCGGTTCGGGAGAACTTGTTTTGACGATCTCGTTGGACATGGTCAGGGCCTTAAAGGTGCGAGTTATGCCGCATGTGGGAGAAGCTGATACCAACCCGAAGCGTAAGCGAGGAAGCAACGCACATCCTCGCTTACGCTTCGGGTTGGTGTGAAATGCGCCATCCTCACCCGCCGGAGGTAGACATCATTCCGCGTTGCCGTCGGAGACTTGAATCTGCCTGGGAAGGGAGGCCGGTGCTTTGGGAAGCCGCACCTTCAAGACACCGTTGGTGAACTCGGCACTCAGCTTGTCTTCTTGAATCAGCGTGGGCAGAGTCAGCGAACGCTGCCAACTTCCCTGAGGTCGTTCTTGTCGGCGGTAGTGATCGTCGGTGATGCCCTCCGCGCCAGTCCGCTTCCCCTTGAGAGTCAGCACACCATCGGCGACGAGAACTTCCAAGTCCTCGGCGCGCGTTCCCGGTAGCTCGGCTGTCAGCAGGAGTTCGTCATCGACTTCATAGACGTTGACGGGCGGGTATTGCCGCCCGAATCGAAGCCCCTGAAACGACAGCGAGACGCTGGCCAGTAACCGATCGACTTCCCGCTCAAGATCGCGAAAGGGATCCCAAGCCTGTCCCCAACGAAAGATCGCCATGACTCACAACTCCTCGAAGCATTTGCCGACGCGGCTCATTGAAGCCTGAGGCGCAAGCGAAGGATGCCCGGCAACAAAGAATCCTTCGCTTGCGCGTCAGGCTTCAATCGTCAGCACGGGTTTTCCTTTCCGCTCGCCGCTCACAATACAAGCCGCTCGACCGCAAACAACATACCGGCACCGGCCCGCATGTCGCACTCAACCAACCTCACCCGCCGTCCGCCACAGAACCGAACCATTTCCCGTGTGGCGACGATACTAACAGCCTGTTGAAAATGGGTATAGAAGCCTGAAGCGCGAGCGAAGGATGCCGCAAATGCGGACGAATTAGGCTTAGAAATCCTTCGCTCTCGCTTCAGGCTTCTATTTTCAACAGGCTGCTCTAACCAGCAAAGAAGTTAGTCGGGGATCCGGAAGCCGCCTTATCTCGGCTCGTCGCAAACGGCAACTCTTCAGACAAGCCTCTGCCAATGTGACAGCAGTCGGGCCGGAATCAGTTCCCTTGGATGTTCGGGCCTGTTCGTGCAGACTTCGCCCCGCAATGACCAGTGACCAGACTCTCCCCCATGACGGAGCCTGCCCAACCATGCCCCCTCTCAATTCTCATCACGCCGTCTACGTCGGCAGCTTCGATCCACTGACGCTCGGACACCTCGACATCATCCGTCGCGCGGCGACGATCTTCGACACGCTGACCGTCGGCATCGGGATCAACCCCGACAAGCGGCCGCTCTTCTCACCGGAAGAGCGGTTGGAGCTGACGACTCAAGTTCTCCAGCCATTTGCCAATGTGCAGGTCCGCTGCTTTGAGGGGCTGGCGGTCGAGTTCATCCGGCAGTGCGGTGCCCGCGTGTTGGTGCGCGGCGTGAGAACTCTGTCGGACATCGAGACCGAATTCACGATGACCCTCGCCAACCGAGCACTCGATCCCGAGATCGACACCGTCTTCCTGATGGCCAGCGAACGTTACACCCACATCTCCAGCAGCCTCATCAAACAGATCGCTCAACTCAGCCAACGCAGCACGATGGAAAAGCTGCGCGACTTCGTGCCGCCCGAGATCGTCGAACCGCTCATCCGCAAATACCGACCGAGCGACGCGGCTTCGTAGGATGGACGCCCTCGTCCGTCCGGCTTTGGCTTGTGTCTGACAGATTGCCAGCGCAGCGAGACATCATAGGGGGCAGAGGTGAGAAACCGGGGTGTGCGCTCTTGGAGTCGAAAACTACACTCGGTCTGACGGGGCTGGCGGCAGCGGGATTAAGAGTAAGACATCAATCAGTGTGAGACAGGTGAAAGGATTCGCCGATGATCGTGTTTACGGGGAGTGGCCGGAGCGGAACCGGGCTGTATTCCAAAATCTTCCACGCGCACCACGAGTACAACGTGCGAGGCTTGGTCGGTCAGTTCCGCGCCTTGCCCGGCTATTACAACGCGCCGTCCGACTTGCTCGCCGACATCCGGTTGCGCCGCGCGATGATGCAGACTCATTTGAAGGGGGTCGATCTTGCGAGCTTCCGCGATTCGAGCAACCCCTACGTTCACTTCCTCGACGTGCTGCACGAGATCGACCCCAACGTCCGCATCGTGCTGGGCGTTCGTGATGGACGCGACTTCGCCCGCAGCGGCATCACGCGCGGCTATCACATTCCCGACGGCCATTCGTGGTCGGGCGGAGTGAAGTCAGTCGCCCGCGCGGTCTGCAAAACATTCGGCTACCACCTCCCTGGCAAGCACTGCGGCTTCGGCCTGCAACCAGAACAGTGCGATCCGTGGTTTGCCGAATGGCCGCAGATGAGTCCCGTCGAAAAACTGGCGTGGATGTGGCAAAGCCGAAATGAGAAGGCTCTCACCCGCCTTCAATCCGTTCCACGAGATCAATGGACCGTCGTACGCCTCGAAGACCTCAGCGGCGAAGCCGAACGAGGCCGGGCCGAACTGCAACGGTTGGAAGAGTTCCTCGGGATCAAGGGCGACCCGCAGTGGCTGACTCAAAAGTACAACCACTCTCAATCGTTCGGCTTCCCCGACAAAGCCGACTGGCCCGAAGCCGACATCCGCAGCTTCCATCGCATCGCTGGCTCCACGATGGAAAAGCTCGGATATACCACTGACCGGTGAGGATGGCACATTTCACACTAACCCGAAGCGTAAGCGAGGACTGGTGTTGCCTCCTCGCTTACGCTTCGGGTTAGTGTCAGCTTCAACCGCGTGC
>JAYTGQ010000010.1:0-2983 GCA_043733345.1 Schlesneria sp. | reverse complement strand
CCGGCCTTGCCATCCGTGCTAATTCTTGAGCATCCCTGTAGCACGGATGGCAAAGCCGGGGCACGGATGAAAGCACGATGAATCTGACGGGCACTCACAGGGTGTTCGCAAAGGCTTCATGAAACAGCGCAACTTCAAAACTCGCGCGTCGGGCTAGCTTTGGTGGAAGTTCTCTGGGAGGAGTCGCTTGATGCAGATGACCCTGACTCAACAGATCAACGCGCCAGTCGAAGCGGTCTTTCAACTGCTGACCGAACCACAGCAGGTGCGACGCTGGATGAAGAACCTCGAATCGACCGAGACCCTCTCGACGCCGGACGACGGCGGCGTCGTGGGGACTCGGTTCCGTCACCGCATCCGCAGCGCGACCTCGCCGCCGAATCACATCGGCACGCCAATCAGCATCTATGAGGGAGTCATCACCGAGTTCGAGCCGCCCGACCGCTTCGCGGTTCGGACGGGCAACAAGCTGCTGCTCGTGGAATGCCGGTACGAACTGTCTCGCGGACCAGGCGACTCGACCGACTTGCAGTGCTTCCTCGAAGGCCGCATCACGCACTGGTTGATGAAATGGTTCGGCTGGCTGATGGACAGGGCCATACGCCTCGGCCTGACGCAACACTTGGAAATGCTCAAACGCGTTGCTGAGAGCGATGCCGCCTGAGGGTCTCCGATCCGAGAGTCTGAGGGGAGTTCATATGAACTGGAAACTGCTCGCGTGGGGATTGGCCGCAGGTGTGGTGCTGGGCGTCGGCCTCATCGTTTGGCCTCCGACCGGACCGTCTCTGGCAATCGAGATTCAGCAGCGCGGAGGGAAAGTTCAACTCGCGCGGGACGAAACGCTGTTGGTGCGCGTGATGCTCAATGGGCCACAATTTGTCGATGCCGATGCGACGAAGCTGGCTCAGGTTTCATCCATTCAAAGCGTCTCTTTTGAGAATTCGGCGATCACGCGCGAGGCCCTGCGGCGACTACTTCCGCTGTCGGAGTTACGGTCGCTCAACCTCAACCGCACGCATCTTGTTCCAGAGTCGCTCGACGACATCGCCCGATTCACCGCGCTGCAACAACTGCACTTGGCCGGTTGTCTCTGGTTTCGAGACGACGACTTGCGACGGTTGGAACCGCTTCAGCAGCTCGAAGAACTCATTCTGTCCGAGACCACCATCGGAGCAGTCGGGGTGGAACACTTGCGTCAGCTTCCGTCGCTGCGAGTGCTGAAGCTCAACAGTTGCCACACGATTCAGGACGATGCCGTCGAGTCGCTTAGCCAACTCACGAAACTGAAGGTGCTCGACCTGACCTCCTGTGAGATCAGTAGTCGCGGGCTGATGCAACTGCACCGCGCACTGTCGAACACGCGCATCGTGTTACCGGTGAATTCGCTTTGCGACCTGCGACCAATTTCGTCGAAGATTCACTTCGACACCGGAAGTCCTCCCGACGAAAATACGATCACGTCGTTCAGAGTCGCACAGTTGTTTGATTCCAACGCGAGCCTCACACCAGAGCAATACGCCGAAGCGATAGCCGCAGGTGCAGTCGAGACAGAGAGTCAGCGGAAGCTGTCTCCCGGTGATCTGGCAAGCCTAGCTCACCTCACCGACATCAGCTCGATCACATTGAACGCGAGCAACGTCACGGATGAGATGTTGCTGGAACTTGGCACTCGTCCCGTCCTCAAGGCGTTGTCGTTGCAGGACACGCAGGTCACGGACGAAGGAATGAAGAAGGCACTCGCGGGCTTCCCCAATCTGTCTTCCCTGAGTCTGCGTGGAACGCGCGTCTCAGAACCGGGGCTGAGATGGTTGCTGGAACTGCCGCAGTTGCAACACCTGCAAATCCAGGTCGCTCACGAGTCCGCGTTGATGGACATTCTGCCGAAGCTCTCTCGTTTGGAACACCTTGTAGTTCATGCCCCGCTCACGGATACGGGGTTCGTTCGATTACCCGCTCATCCTCAATTGGTCTCGCTCCAAATACATGCGTTTGGGTTACGACCGTTGCCTCAACTGACGCAGTTGGAACGGTTGCAGATTCACGTCTCGACCGAGTTGGAATGCTTCGGCCCCTTATCGCAGTTGCCCCGGCTGGCTCGACTAGAAATTCATGCTCCGATCACGGACGCCGGATTGCTCCGCCTGCCGTCACTGCCGAAGTTGACCGTACTCGAAATCTACGACGCTCGAATTGTAGGACCAGGTTTGGCGGCGCTGACGCGCGCACCGAACTTGACATATTTGCATTTCTCGGAAGTGCCGCTTCAGGATGACCCCTTCATCGAAGCGCTCGCTCAATTGAAGTCCTTGTGCATCGTTCGACTCCATCGCACGGGCGTAACGCGTGCCGCATGCGAGCGGTTGCGAAAACTCCGCCCCGACCTGAACGTCCAGTGGTGCGATCCCAATACCTCCGAGTGGGTCACGCTGGAATGATTGGCTCCACTTCAGAACTACTGGTCCTGCCTCCCACCTCCTGCGATGGCTGCGGTCTTTGTTGTGAGGGGATTGGTTCGCCGGTGTTGCTCTATGCGTCGCGGCCGGGGTTTGGGGAGCCGCATCCGTTTCGACCGGTCGGGTTGCCGCAGGAGTTGATCGAGGAGATCGACTCTCATTTTTCGGGTCTGACGCGCGGACAAGAGCCGCTCGAACGCTGCCTGTGGTTCGACACCACCACGCGCCAGTGCCGTCACTACGAACTGCGGCCGCAGATTTGTCGCGACTACGAACTCGCCGGGCCGTCGTGTCTGATCCGCCGCCAAGAGGCCCTCGACAACGGCGAGTCCTTTCCCGCGAGAGCCGCCTTGGATGCAACGACTCCAGACGGCGGATAGAGTGCGCGGGACGCCAAGTCACACGAACTCCTGCCAGCGAGATTCGATCGTTTCACGGGGCGTGAGTGAGACTTTCTGAGCGGGGCGGCGTCAGCCCCCCGGTTCTTGGGCGTAAGCCCTTCATAGAAAGAACCGGGGGGCTGACGCCGC
>JAYTGQ010000009.1:0-2984 GCA_043733345.1 Schlesneria sp. | reverse complement strand
ATCCGGCCAATCGATCCAAACACCACCCGGACTCATCCACAGAAAACGTCGAGCTTCCTTGCTCACGCATCGCCACCGTCTCCTGGTTTGCCTTGGGATCTTACCAATCACAAGGTCGCAGGAGACTGTGGCTTGCGCTTAGACGAACGGTATTGCGGTTAAACGAGGTCCACACCTCAATCTCAAATTGGCCCACATCGAGTCGAATGGTCGCTCACAAACCGGGTGTCAGCAGCAACTCGGGGAGCGCTGCCGAGCGTGAATTCGCGAGCGGCGGGTTGTCTCCCGCCCGAAACGTGAACACGACCGAACACTTGGTCTCGTGTGTCACGTTGCGACTCGCGGCGTGCAGCGTCTTGCAATGAAAGAACAGCACGTCGCCCGGTGCCATCTCGACGAACTGCTTCGCGGCCATCAAGGGTTGATTTTCGGGAAGGTCCGGGAGGAAGAACAGGTCGTCGTCGAACCGCGACTGTTCGAGCGGCAGCCGGTGCGAGCCGGGGATGACTTGCAGACAGCCGTTCTGTGGCCGTTCTTCGCCGAGGGCGATCCAGACGTTGACGAGTTCCGGCCGCGCGTACGACCAGTAGCGAATGTCCTGGTGCCAGCCGGTCGCGCTGCTGAACTGCGGCTGCTTGGTCATGATGCAATTGTGGTGCGCCAGCGGACAGACCACGCTCGGTCCCAGTAACTGTTGCAGCCGCCCGAGGATCGCGGGGCGGAGCATCCATTCGGTGAACAAGAAGTCGCGACTGTGCGCCTGCTTGAGTCGGCGAATCGTTCGCCCGCCAACAGCATCGAGCGACTCGGGCGAACCGGGATAATGCAGGTCCGCTTCGTACTCGACGGGCGCGATCTCATCCCGTACACCGCGCTCGGTGGTGAGCCGCATCTGCCGCAGATCGGCCTCGCTCACCAAGCCTCTCGCCACGAGAAAGCCATCTCGCAGAAATTGATCGGTTTCTGCCAACGTGAATTGAGGTGATGGCACTACGACTGATCCAGACTTCACGACGCATGGCTCCAAGGTGAATTGCATTGAGATGTAGAGGGTTGCCCCGCGGCGACGAATCAGGCGGGAAGAAGGAGTGCAAAGTGAGAAGTGATCAGTGCAAAGTGCAAAATGTTAGGTACTCCCGCATCCAGGAAAAACTGTCCTGTCTTTCACTTTGCACTTTACACTTCTCACTTTGCACTCTCCCCTGCAGCTCAGCTCTTGATGTCGTATTCCTTGATCTTGCGATAGAGCGTTCGTTCGCCGATGGCCAGCAATTTGGCAGCCTCTTCGCGCTTGCCTTCGGTCAGCTCCAATGCCCGTTCGATGTAGTATTTTTCGATCTCGGTGAACGGTCGTCCAATGAGAGCGTCCGCGCCGCGCGGGCCACCTCCCTCGACAGGCACGTCGCTGTCCTGACCGAGCGGAATGACATCATCGGGAAGGTCATCCACATCGAGCCGACCATCGCGGTCGAGAACCACCATTCCTTCCACGGCATTGCGCAACTCGCGGACGTTGCCCGGCCACGGGTGGGCGATTAGCGCTTGCTGTGCTTGTTTCGAGACGATTGGGAGCGGTCGGTGATAACGCGCGGCAAGTTGTTTCAGGAAATGATCGATCAGCAGCGGGATGTCGCTACGTCGTTCGGAAAGAGGCGGAAGTTCAATCGAGACGACGGACAGTCGGTAGAACAAGTCCTTCCGGAACGAACCCTTCTTCACATTCTCTTGCAGGTCGGCATTCGTGGCGGCGACTAGCCGCACGTTCACTTCGATTTCTTCATTCGTGCCGAGTCGCGTGATCTTGCGATCTTCGAGGACGCGGAGCAGTTTGATCTGCGTCTGCATCGGCATCTCGCCCACTTCATCGAGAAACAGCGTTCCGCCGTTGGCGTACTCGAACTTGCCGATTCGCTTGGAAGCCGCCCCTGTGAAAGCGCCCGCCTCGTGGCCGAACAGTTCGCTCTCCAAGATGCTCTCGGGGAGGGCGGAGATGTTGAGCGGGACGAACGGCTTGTTCTTGCGGTCGCTGTTGTGGTGGAGCGCCCGCGCGGCGAGTTCCTTTCCCGTGCCGCTCTCGCCCAAGATCAAGACAGTGCTGTCGGTTGGGGCAACGCTGCGGAACTTCTCCATCACGCGGTGCATCGCGAGACTGTTGCCGATTACTCCTTCGTAACCGAACTTCTCGTCAAGACGTTGGCTAAGTTCCGCGTTCTTGCGGAGCAAGCGGACTCGCGTGGACGCCTTCTCCACCGCATGGCGCAGCTCGGTGATGTCGAGCGGCTTGGTGAGATACGTGTGAACGCCGTGCTGTCCCGCCGCGACAGCGGTCTTGATGGAAGCGTGTCCCGTGAGCAGGATGACTTCCGCGTCAGGCAATTCTTCCTTTGATTTACGCAGGATTTCGAGGCCGTCCAAGTCGTCCATCATCAGGTCGGTGACGACAACATCGTAGGTCTGGCTTTCAATGAGCGTCGCGGCACGCGCGCCGGAGTTCGCCACGGTGCAGTCGTATCCCACGCGGCGCAGGCTCTCCGCCACGGCCTGTGCGTGAGCCTCATCGTCGTCCACAATCAGGACGCGAATGGAGATTCCCAACAGTTCGACCGGTGTGGTCTCTTTCGCCGACATCCGAGCAGCCCCGCACGAAACCTCAAAAACAGTATTCGCGCCCGAGGAAAGTCCTGTTCGGCCCATGACCCCGGCGACGCGAGGCAGGAGTTTACCGGTCGCCCTTCCGCATTGCACGGCCACGCGCGAACGACCATCACACCCACCCGAAGCGTGAGCGAGGACGAACGTTGATCGAGCCGCTCAGTGAGCTGACGAACGTCGATCGGCTGATTTGAACGTCCTCGCTCACGCATTTTGAAGTTGCGCACTCGCGCTTTGTAGCTGAGTTCGCAAGAACTCAGGGGCTTCGCAGGTGCCGAAAAGGCTGAATTCTTGCGAATTCAGCTACTTCGAAACGCAACTGCGCAACTTCA
>JAYTGQ010000008.1:0-20003 GCA_043733345.1 Schlesneria sp. | reverse complement strand
GACCGCATCACACCGGCGGCTAGCGCCTTGCCGCTCACGATTCTGGTCGTTTTCAAAACGGGACTCATTCACACCCACTTCCAGACACCAAGCTTCCTGGACCTCTTTTCGTTAGACCGAAATCATGCAGATCACGAAGTCGCGTGCCGCTCTTGCCTCGCCGTGCCTCAATGCGTCTCTGGCTCTCTGGCTGGTGTTCGTTCTGTTCGCCCGAGCCGTCTCGGCCAGCGACGGGCCGACGGGCGAGCAGGTCTACAAACAGAAGTGTGCGGTGTGTCACGGAGTTCAGGGCGAGGGAGTCCACGACAAGTATCCGCAGCCTCTGGTAGGAGACCGATCCGTCGGCGAGTTGACTGAGTACGTCAGCAAGACGATGCCCGAGGACCAGCCGGGAACGTGCGTCGGTGAAGAGGCTCGTCTCGTTTCGCAGTTCATCCACGACAGCTTCTATTCGCCAACGGCGCAGGCTCGCAACAAACCGGCCCGCATCGAGCTGTCGCGTTTGACTGTCAGGCAGTACCGCAACGTCGTGGCCGATCTGATCGGAACGTTTCGCGGCACGGGACGACTCGATAAGGAAGTGGGCCTGCGTGGCGAGTACTTCAAATCGCGACGAGCCAACGGAAAAGATCGGGCCCTCGAACGGATCGACTCTGTTGTTGCGTTCGACTTCCAAGACAAAAGTCCCGACGCCGAGAAGCTCGAACCGCACGAGTTCTCGATCAAATGGGAGGGGGCCGTCTTCGCACCGGACACGGGGGAGTACGAGTTTCAGGTGCGCACGAATCAGGCGACGCGGCTGTGGATCAACGACCTCAACCGACCGCTGGTCGATGCCTACGTGAAGTCCGGCAGCGACATCGAACATCGCGGTTCGATCTTCTTGATTGGCGGCCGAACGTATGCGTTGCGGCTGGAGTTCTCGAAGGCGAAACAGGGGGTCGATGACAAGAAGGCAAAGGAAAAACCGCCCGCTCCCGCGTCGATCTTCCTCGAATGGCAGCGGCCACATCGCGTGACGGAGGTCATCCCCGCGCGAAACCTTTCCACGAGCAAGCCGTCACAGTGGTGCGTGGTCTCGACACCGTTCCCGCCTGATGACCGCAGTCTCGGTTGGGAGAAGGCGACTTCGATCTCGAAAGAATGGGACCAAGCCACAACCGACGCGGCGATCGAAGTCGCCACGTATGTCGTCACTCATCTCGATGAGCTGTCCGGCACGAAGCGCGACGCGGCGGATCGAGTTGGTCGGTTGCAGGACTTCTGTCGCCGCTTCGCCGAACGCGCGTTCCGACGGCCGCTCGATGACGACACGCGGCTGCTGTTCATTGATCGTCAGTTTGCAGCAGCGACCGATCCCGAAGCCGCTGTGAAACGAGTCGTGCTGCTGGTCCTCAAGTCGCCGCGATTCCTTTACCGCGAAGTCGGCGGTTCGGTGGAGAGCCGCAACAACCCGTACGACGTGGCGTCGCGCATCGCGTTCGGTTTGTGGGACTCAATGCCAGACCAACAACTTCTCAACGCCGCGGCCAAAGGAGAGCTGGCGACGCGCGCACAAGTCGCCTCGCACGCCGAACGGATGCTCGCCGATCCGCGCACGAAATCGAAGCTCTCCGACTTCCTGCTGCGTTGGCTGAAGGTCGATCACGTCCCCGACGTGGCCAAGGACACCGAGCGGTTTCCCGAATTCAACGCGACCCTTGCCAATGATCTGCGCACGTCACTCGAACTGTTTCTCGATGAAGTCTTGTCGAGTGAGTCGGCCGATTTTCGACAGTTGCTCCTCGCCGATTCGCTCTCGTTGAACGGGCGACTGGCGAAGTTTTACGGAGTCGATCTTCCTGAAGACGCACCGTTTCAGTCTGTGTCGCTGGACTCGCAGGAGCGGGCGGGAGTCCTCTCGCACCCGTACTTGATGGCGGGCTTCGCGTACACGGCGACCAGTTCGCCCATTCATCGTGGTGTCTTCATCGCGCGGAGCGTGCTCGGCCGAACGCTGCGTCCGCCACCGGAAGCCGTCACACCGCTGGCCGCTGAATTGCGTCCCGATCTCAGCACGCGAGACCGTGTCGCCCTGCAAACCAAGCCGGAATCGTGTCAGTCGTGCCACGCGATGATCAACCCGCTCGGGTTTACGCTGGAACACTTCGATGCCGTCGGCCGATTCCGAAAGGAAGAGCTTGGCAAACCGATCGTCGCGTCCGGTGCCTACCGCACTCGTCACGGCGACACTGTCCAATTTAACGGTGTGCGCGATTTGGCAAACTTTCTGGCCAACAGCCCGGAGACTCACGCCGCCTTCGTCGAGCAACTCTTTCACGCCCTCATCAAGCAACCGATCCGGGCCTACGGTTCGCAGGCCAAGGACTCGCTGCGACAGACCTTTGTCCAAGAGAACTTCAACATCCGCAAGCTGCTGGTCGAGATCATCGCCACCAGCACGCTGACACCCGCCGAACCCAAGAACCTGTCGAAGTATTAGTCCGCATTTCAAAACTAGCCCGACGCGCGAGCGAGGGCTTCGCACTCACCAAACGTCGTGCCCTCGCTCGCGCGTCGGGCTAGTTTTCCGACTCCACAAAACACGGAGTTGATTTTGGACAGGTTCTAAGTCGCTCCCTGTTTCCGCTCGCTGAGCCGTATTCGCGACGGTGAGATTCCAGCCTCGAACCGACTCACACGAACAATTCCATGACTCCTGAATGAAGCCGCGTGGCTCAATGACATGTCCGAAGGGCATTGGTACATTGCCGCCATGTGGTGTCGCCGCCTTGTCGAAAGGAACGATCATGATCCGTCAGTTGACCAAGCACGAAAACAGTTGGGCCGTCGTCATCGACCAGCCCATGATCGACCTGTTGAACATCGAACCGGAGACGCCGTTGGAGATCACGACCGATGGGCAGGTGCTTACGATCACTCCGGTGAACTCATCCACGCGTCGGAAGCGATTTGAAGCGGCGCTGGAGGAGACGAATCGCGAATTCGGAAATGTTCTAAAAAAATTGGCGGAGTGAATCGTGTCACCGTTCAGTCCTCATTTTCTCGACAAGGATGAGGTTCTCCTCATACACGCAGACCAAATCGAACGGTACGGTGGCGCACTCGGTGTCCGCGATAACGGGTTGCTTGAGTCTGCGATTGCTCAACCGCAGGCGACGTTCGGCGGGCAGTGGCTGCACCCGACATTATTTGAGATGGCTTCCGCCTACCTGTTTCACCTCGTGGAAAACCATCCGTTTTTGGACGGCAACAAACGGGTGGGGACTGCGGCGGCAATCGTGTTTCTGAAAATCAACGGCCTCAACATCCAAGTGACGGATGAAGAGATGACCAACTTCGTTTTGGAGATCGCACAGGGCCGGACCAACAAGTCTGCGATCGCCGAATTCCTGCGCAGTCACGCCACAGATCGATTGACCTGACATTTGAATGGGATTTCTCCAATGAACCACTCCACCCGACGCGACTTCCTCCGCGACCTTGGACTCAGTGCGGCGGCGCTGCCGTTTGTGTTGAATCTGCCCAGCCTCGGCTTTGCCAATCAAACGGCTCGCAAGCAGCGGTTGGTCATCCTATTCAGCCCGAATGGTGTCGTGCCAAACACGTTCTGGCCTGAAGAGGAAGGTGAAGAGTTCAAGCTGAAGGACAGCCTCTCACCGCTGGAACCGTTCAAAAATAAGTTGCTCACGCTGCACGGCGTCTGTGACAAAGTGCGCGGCGACGGCGACAGCCACATGCGCGGCATCGGTTGTTTGCTAACCGGGACGGAACTCTTTCCCGGCAACATTCAGGGGGGATCGGACACGCCCGCCGGGTGGTCCAGCGGCATCTCGATCGACCAAGAGATCAAGAACTTCTTGCAGGCCGATGCCAGCCGACGCACGCGATTCGGATCGCTGGAGTTCGGCGTGATGGTTCCTGATCGCGCTGATACTTGGACGCGCATGTCGTACTCCGGTGCCAACAAACCGATCGCGCCGATCGACGATCCGTACCAGATGTTCTCGAAGCTCTACGGTCGCCTGAAAGACCAAGAGAATCTCAAGAGCATCCTCGACGAATTGCAGGGCGATCTGAAAAAGGTCGCGTCTGCCGTGAATGCTCAGGACCGGCAGCTTCTCGAAGAACAGACGACCTTCGTCCGCGAACTCGAACAAGAATTGAAGGCCACGTCGGTCGAGGCAATGGGTCACGCCATGCCCGAATTGGAGCCGGGCATCAAGGAAGAGAACGACAACATGCCGCGCCTCAGCAAGCTGCAAATCGATCTGATGGTGAACAGCTTCGCAAACGACTTCGCCCGCGTCGCAACGCTGCAATACACGAACTCGGTCGGCGGGGCGAAGATGCGCTGGCTGGGAGTCGATGAGGGACATCACGAGCTGTCACACAACCCGGACACCGATGAGAAGTCTCAGGACAAACTCACGCGGATCAACAAGTGGTACGCCGAACAGATGGCCTACCTCGCACAGCGCCTGTCTGAAACACCTGAACCGGGTGGGCAGGGGAGCCTGCTCGATAACACGCTGATCGTCTGGACGAATGAGCTAGGCAAGGGCAACTCGCACACGCTCGACAACATCCCGTTCGTACTGTTGGGGAACGGCCTCGATTTCCAGATGGGCCGCTCGCTGAAGTACAAGAAAACGGCGCACAACCGGCTGCTGATGTCGCTCGCCCACGGCTTCGGTCACCGCCTCGAACGCTTCGGCAACCCCGACTTCTGCGGGGATGGGCCGCTGTTGAATTTGACGTGAATGTTGAATTCTCACAGGTGATAACAATTGAAGCCTGAAGCGCACGCGAAGGAGGTCTCGACCCTGCTTCTTCGCTTGCGCTTCAGGCTTCGATGTGCCGAAAGGCTGAAGTCCGGCTTAGCTTTGTTAGCCGGACTTCCTTCCTGACGACACGCTGCGGAGAGAAGTCCGGCTTCCAGAAAAGCCGGACTTCGGCACAACCAATCTCAACCCTTGGCGGCGGCCAAGGCGGCGTCGTAGTTCGGGTGATTGGCGATTTCCGGGACGTACTCGACATACGTCAGCTTGCCTTCGGGGTTGATGACGAAGATGGCTCGCGAGAGGCAGCGGTCGAGCGGGCCGCCGTGGATGAGGACTCCGTAGTCGTAGCCAAATTCCGTGCAGCGATGTGCGCTGAGCGTCTTCACCGTTTCCACGCCTTCGGTCCCGCACCAGCGCTTCGCGCCGAAGGGGAGATCCATGCTGACGACCAAAACTTCGGTGTTGGCGAGGTTCTTGGCTTCGTCATTGAAACGCTTCGTTTCAGCATGACAGGTCGGCGTATCGAGTGACGGGATCGTGGCAATGATTCGCGTCTTACCCGCGCTACTGGCGAGCGTCACATCGGCGAGGCCGTTGTCTTGCAACTTGAATTCGGGAGCGTTGTCTCCCACCGCCAAGGCTCGTCCCTTGAGATCAACCGGGTTTCCTTTGAGTGTCGTCGCGCCAACTCGCTTCATCGTCTGTGTCCTTGAAAGAGTCTTTTAAAATGCTCCGAAGAGCCGGGCCGAAGTATGTCGTCCGCTTCGCAGGATGCAAGGACGCTTGCGATGCCAGTCGGGCCATCGCCTTGTTTTTCCAAGCCAAGGTTCAAAACGTGGTTGAGTCCATTCATCACGATCGACCAACATGTACGGCGTGCCATGACAACTCCCCATCTGACCTCGAGACGCACGTCACTACGCCACTCTCACTTCGGCTCCTTGAGTAGCGAGCAGGCATAGCCGCCTGTTGAAAAAGGGAGGGCGAGGCTCCCGCCGAGCCGAGCACGAGTGGAAAGCCTCTTGTTTCTTGCGGCTCGGCAGGAGCCTCGCCCTCCCAACAATCATTTCTCAACAGGCTGATAGCCGCGATCAGTCCCGTGTTTGTTCACGTCAGGAGTCCACGCCGTAGAGCCAGTCGCCTCTTCATCCGGATGATGCCACGCGACGACGGCGTAGATCAGAGCCGTGACCAGCGCTGCGCCGCTCGAGGTCAGGTACATCGCGGTGAAGCCGTGATGGACGATGATCCAGCCGAGGACCGGTGCGAAGAGGAGTGAGCCGAAGTCGGTGAACCCGAGAATGATGGCCGTTCCCGCGCCACGGCACTCTTTGGGGAAAGCTCCGGAACCGAGTGAGACCACGGCGGGGAAGAGCAGGGCGTGGCCGAAGCCGCAGACGATCGAGGCGGGGATGAAGTGCCACCACTCGGTTGCGAAGGCGAGCAGCGCGTGACCGGCGACGTGTCCGAGTAGCCCTCGCACCAGCATCCAATGGCGGCCGATCGTGCGGCTCCAGTTCGAGACCAGCAGCCGAAACACAAACGCCGAGATCGCGTAGCCCGAGAAGAAGGCTCCGATCCCCTCAATGTGCTGCGATGTGGCGAATCGCGTGAGAAACGTCTGCGTCGCCGTGACGCCCAGGCCCATGATCATTGCCGCCAAGACGACGGCTCCCGGCCAGAAACGGACCAGTAGACGAAAGGCCGGAGGCGATGCAGTGTGCCGTTCATGTTGCTGATCGCGCGTCAGTAGGATCACCAACACGAGATACACCAGTCCGATCACCGCCGCGCCGCCGAACAGGATCACAAACTGAGTCCGCTTGTCCGGCACGAGCCTCAGCACGATGTCGCCGATGTTCGAGCCGACGATCATCCCGACGAACCCGCTGCTCCCCAGGTTGCCGATGATCTCGGTGCGACGCTCGGATGGGACGTGGTTTTGAATGTGCGTCATCGAGCAGGCAAACATCCCCGTCAGCCCGACGAAGTACGCCACGCGCGCCAGATAGACGACCCACGACAAATGAACCGGCACCAAGAACGAAGCACAGCCCACGACGAACAGCATCGCGCACAGCGGCCACATCCGTCGCGTGCCGTAATCGTCCAGCACATGCGACACACTCAGTCGCAGCAGCACGGCGACGGCCGTTCCCAGCGCGACGATGATCCCCGTGTCGCTCTCCGTCCCGCCGAGATGGTTCACCAACTCGGCAAACCGAAACGTCAACGCATTCCCCATCAGGAGAGCCGAGTTCGCCAGATAGGCCAGCCAAAACGTGCGACCGTACACACCCGACATCTGGTCGGCAGAAACGATCGCAGCGGGTGGTGTTGGCGGTGAAGACATGACATCCGTGTCGAACGTTGACTGGTAAAGCGAATCGGTGGTTATGGATTGAGTTTTCGACGCCGGAACCAGTAGTTCGGGCGTTGTACTCCGTGACTGACAGCCAAGACGAGAACATGATCTACTCGGATTTCGTAGTACATCGCGTACGGAAACCGGTGCATTCGAGCACTACGGATACCGAAGCGGACATCGACCGTCTCAGCGAACGGATATCGCTCTGGATTCTGTGCGATGTTCTCCAACACGGAGTGATATTCGCTCAAGAGTTCTGCTCCGACTCCCGGCTCTTGCTCGTCGTACCAGACAGCGGCAGCACGAGCTTGTTCAGTAGCCACATGCAGCACGACAACATTCATTTCGACTCTCCACCCGCTGCACGGGTATCAAGAGCCGCTTGGACGATGGCCACGGACTCTCGCCAATCGCAACCTGTTATCTCTCCAGCGTCGTAGGCTCTCGACCGCTCCATCGCCACCGCCACCCACTCGGCCTCGATCGAAGTGGCCTCGTCGTCCGGTTCGAGACTCGAAATCAACTCTCTGGCCAGAGCAGCTCGCTCGGGACGTGGAAGGCTCAATGCCTCCTCCATCACCCGTTCAACGACACCTAGCTCCATTGTTGAGGCCGTCATGACGTACCGCTCCTTTCATGGTTTACGAACTGTTCACCCGCCATACGCACTATATCGCCTCAACCCGCGCGACAAAGCCAACCTGTTGAGGAACAGCAGGACCAACACCCAAACGATGCCCGTTCCCAATTCGACGGCCAGTGCGGCGTGGTCGTACTTGTGCAGCATGATCGCCGCAGGGACGTAGGCGAGGTATTTGAACGGCAGCAGCAGTGTCAGGTTCGCCACCCACGGCGGCAGCCAGTCGAGCGGCAGCATATGTCCCGACAGGAAGTAACTGACCAGCATGTAGACGAAGACCAGTGAACTGACCTCCAAGAACCAGAACGCGACGAGGCCCATCAGGCTCTCGATCAGGAAGCCAATCAGAAACGCGAGTATCAGCGAAACGCACCAGCCCGCGAGTGTGATCGCGTCGGGCCAGCCTCGGAAGTAATCGCGACACAACCAGAAGACGAGTGCGAACGGGATGAACGCCATCACGTAATAAACCAGCTTGTGAGCGACCCGGTGCCAGAAGAGATAGTCGATCAAGTCGATCGGCTGGATGAGAAACTTCTTGATCGAACCGTCGCGAATATCGCGGGCAATCCCCGTCGTCAGCCCCGGCATCGACGAAAAGGCTCGCCCCACCATGACCAGCAGCGAGTAGGCCACCATATCGCCATACGTGTACGCATTGATGACCTTCGTGTCGCCCGGCCCCGTCGCCTGATAGATCGCTCCCCACAGAAAGACCTGCGTGACGATCGGCAGGAACCGGACCAACGTCGCGAACATGAAGTCGGCCCGATACACGAGCCGCTCCTCAATCGAGGTTCGCAGGATGCACCATTTGACGCGGAGGGAAGAGGACATGGGGACCTGACGAAAATCGTAGGATGGACGCCCTCGTCCGTCCTCTTCCAACTGGAAATCGCTCGGACGAGGGCGTCCAAGTTACATTTCTCAACAGGCTGTTAAGCCAAGCCAGCCTTGTCCCCTCGCCCCGGCTCGGGCACCACCGCTTCGGTGATCGGGTTAGGGTGAGGGGTTCTTCATTCCTTCGAGACAGTCTCGTCTTTCCGTGCAAACAACTCGGCGATGACATCTTCTAGCGGCCGTTCCTGCACGCCGACATCTTCAATTGTGTAACGGTCGAGCAGGGCGGCGAGGACTTTGGGGATTTCTTGTCGGGGGACTTCGAGCTTCACGCGCGGAGGCAGGCGTTCGACGATCTTGCCGTAGCGTTCGAGGTCTTCGGGAAGCTCGGCCCCGGCGAACTGAAGTTGAATCTGTTTGACGCTGCTAAAGCGGTCGAGGATTTCGTCCAGCGGGCCGTCGTGCTTGATCTCGCCCTCGTTGATGATGATGGCGCGGCGACAAAGGGCTTCGACATCCTTCATGTAATGACTGGTCAGCAGCACCGTCATCTGTTGCTCCTGCTGGTAGTGCCGCAGGAAGCCTTGCACCTTTCGCTGCGAGACAACATCCAGCCCGATGGTCGGTTCGTCGAGCAGCAGTACCTCGGGCGAATGGAGCAGCGACGCGATCAGTTCCATCCGCATCCGCTCGCCGAGCGAAAGTTCCCGCACCGGCTGGCCGACCAGTTTGCGAACCTCGAGCAGATCCGTCAGCTCATCCAGACGACGTTGAAACTGTGTCGATTCGATCCCGTAAATCTCGCGGTGCAGAATGAAGGACTCTTGCGCGGGGAGATCCCACCAGAGCTGGTTCTTCTGTCCCATGACCAGTGAGAACCGCTTGCGATAAGCGTTGTCTCGCTGCCACGGGATATAGCCGAGTACGGTGGCGGTCCCCGTCGTCGGATAGATCAGCCCGCTGAGCAGTTTCAGTGTCGTTGTCTTTCCCGCACCGTTCGGCCCAAGGAACGCGACCATCTCGCCCCGCTCGATGGTGAAGCTGACACCCTTCACGGCTTGGACGACGTTGTATTCGCGTTTGAACAACCCGCTGAACGACGCCTTCCAGCCCGCCCGCTTGCGGTAGACGCGATAGTGCTTGGCAAGGTCTTGAACTTCGATGATGGACATGGGCGGGATGATATCGGGGCAGGATGTGTTTTCAACGTGAGGTGTGTTTTCAACGTGAGGTCTCGAAACGAACAAGCCCGAGCCACTGACGCGGCTCGGGCTTGAGTTCGTGTTTGCTCAACTGTCGCTCAGCGAGCGGCGGTTTTAGCGGCCTTCAATTGTGAGAAGTAATCGAGGGCGATCTGCAAGACTTCGTTGTTGTACTCCGTCTTGGCGAAGACCGGTTTGTCGGACTTCGTTTCGTTCTCTTCCTCTTCCTTTTCGACTTCCTTGGCGGCTTTGTCGTCATCCCGTTCCCGCTTCATGGCCTCTTCATTGAGCGACACCGTCTTGCGGTTCTTGCGGGCGAGATAGCGTTCGATGTCCTTGGCAACCTGCTGGAACTTCGGATCAACGGCGACGCGTTTCTGGCTGGCTTCCTTCAACGCCGCGACAACTTGCGGGCTGCTGTAAGCGTAAGACGCGAATTTTGCGGGAGCGATGTGATCGAAGGCGAGAGCATTTTCCAAGAAGGACTCGCCCAAATCCATATGGTCGATCAAGGATGGCAGTACAACATCGGACTCGACGCCACGATTCTGCGTGCTATCGCCGTTTACGCGATAGAACTGGTTGATCGTCAGTTTGACTGAGCCTCGGTCCTTGCTTCCATTGAGCATCCGAAACATCTGGCTGCTGACGGGCATGACATTTTGGACGGTTCCCTTGCCGTGCGTCGTGACATCGCCAATCACAATCCCGCGACCATAATCCTTGATCGCCGCCGCAAAGATTTCAGACGCCGACGCCGACAGGCGGTTGCACAGCACGAGCAAAGGACCGGAGTACTCGACACCCGGCTCCTCGTCATCGTGGCTCTTGATCCGCCCGTTCTGTTCCTTCACTTGGACCACGGGGCCGCGATCAATAAACAGGCCCGAGACTTCAATCGCCTCGCTCAACGCACCGCCGCCATTCATCCGAAGATCGACAACAATGGCATCGACGCCACCTTGGGTCCGGAAGTCATTCAAGACTTTCAACACATCGCGGGCCGTACTCTTGAAGTCGTCTTTGCCCTGCTGAGCACCGCCGAAGTCTCGATAGAACGAAGGAATATTGATGACTCCCACGCGGCCCTTCGTGCCGGGAACGCGCTCGCCGGTTCGAATGATCTCTCCTTTGACCTCTTGTGCGGTCAGGGCAATCGTTTGGCGAGTCAATTCATAAACGACGGTCTCACCTGTTTCCTTCAGAACGCGCAGCCGAACCTTCGTCCCGCCATCACCGCGAATCAGACGGACGACTTTATTCAGCTTCATTTCCAGAATTTCTTGGAAGTCCCCTTCCTCTTGACCAACCGCGGTGATCTTGTCGCCCACTTTGAGCCGTCCATCTTTTTCGGCCGCTCCACCCGCGACAATCTGCTTCACAACAGTCACGCCATCTTCAGCTTGGAGTGCCGCGCCGATTCCTTGCAGGCTCAGTCGCATCTGAATCTCAAAGTCCTCGACGGACTGCTTCGACATGTAACTTGAGTGAGGATCAAAACAATGAGCCATCGACGAGAGATACATCTCCAGAACTTCGTTGTCCTCCATGTCGTGAGCGCTCCGCTTCACGGTGTCGTACCGCTTGTGCAGCCGCTTCCGGCCGTCTTCGGCTGACACCTTGTCGAGCTGCAATGTCAGGAGGTCATATTTGACTCGCTTGCGCCAGCGTTCGTTGGCCTCCGCCGCATCCGCCGACCACGCCAACTGATCGCCGTCGATCACCATCGACTCATCGAGTGCGAAATCATGCGGGGCGTCGATCAGCTTGTGGGCCACGGCCAACCGTTCATCAAGTCGCTTCAAATAGAGGGCGAAAACCTCGTAACCGAAGTCCGCTTTGCCTTGCTTGAGATAGTCGTCCAAGTGGTCGCGATACTTCGCAAAACCGTCGATGTCGGACTTCACAAAGTACAATTTTTGAGGATCAAGTTCTTTGACGAACCGCTGCACCAGCATTGCGGAGATGCGGTCGTCCAACGGCTTTTGGCTGATATGAAACTTGCTGATCATGCTGGACACGTACTTCACCGTATCCTGGTCCGCGGCCGTTGTTGATGAGGCTTGTTGAGCAAAAATTGTCGTGGCGACGAGTGCCATCAAGCCAACGGTCAATGCGGTCTTGGCTCGCGACAATGGAGAAAGCAACATGAGATGTTCCGGTCGTGGGGAGTTGAGAACGGACAGCGATTGCAGGGATTAGGCTGCCTTGGATCATGGCGGCGCGATGGTAGTCGAAGCCCCGAAATCCGACAAGAGGCGCTGTGGGGCGTGGTCGTCGGTGAGGGGCTGGCGAAAAATAGTAGCCCCGTAACCCTGCGACTGCTTTTGGGAAATCCATTCGTGTCGCTCGGATAATCACTTGCAGCAGCTTGCCTACACAGCCGGAAGAGCCGAGCAATTGAGTGTCCATTGCACCGTGTTGGATTTACCCGTTGTTGCCAATTTATGAACCGGTTGTCTGGACTGTTGGGTTTCTTCAACTTGTTCGCCTGCCAGCGACGAATTCTTCCGCCCTCATGCGACAGAGTTGTGGGAACTTAAAGCTGCGGGAAGTGGATGATGCAACGGGAAGCGGATGATGGAAGAAGTCAAGAAGTCGTTTCAAAACCGTAGCCACCTTCGTCAGAACGTGGAAAGACCTGCAAAAACCCACGGTGTGGCGAACGTGGCTACTTGTCAATCAGGTTTTGAACCTGCTTCTAACCGGCATTGCGCACGGAGTTGGACATCAACACGAATAACTCGTTTAACCGCAAGCCAAAGGCGAGCGCGGAGGGGGAGCAGAGTTGATGCACGATGTCACGCCTCCGCGCTCGCCTTTGGCTTGCGGTTAAACGAAATGCGTCGTGCCTTGTGCGAACCGTGCGCAATTCAGGCTAGTGGTCGGACAATTTGAGACTGCAGGGTTGATCTCGTTTAACCGCGTGGGCAACGCCCCGCGCGTCGGGTGACGTTGAAGCCTGGTTCCCCATCGACGCGCGGGGCGTTGCCCACGCGGTTAAACGACACAAGAGGGCAATACAAGCGGAGAGATTGGCGAGTCGCAAATTCCAGACGACGCTGATTCAAATCCCAGCGACGATCGTCGCTTGATCGCCCTGCTTGGACTTCACGGCGAACGCTCCGGCTGCGATCAGTTCCGCCTCGTGCTGTGGGTGCGACGCACTCAGCAGTGTGATGATCTTCGACGACGGATGCTGCTGGCGCAGATCTCGCACTTGATCGAGTCGCGTGTCGCTCCACGGATCAGCATCAAACAAGATGGCAGTTGGCGGCGAGTGCGAGTCTGTGCGATCACTGACGATGACCGTATGTCCTGTTGCGGCGAGTAGTTCGTTGAGGAAGCGGCGATAAGTCGGATCGGGCGAGTCAACGAGTACGTTTTGTGGCGACGAGGTCAGCTTGAGCGGGCGATGATCGTGGGCGAAGACTTCTTCGCGGGAGGCGGAAAGCGGCAGAGTTTCGATCCCGCTTGCTGCGTGCAGCAGTTGCCATTCGCGTTCGATGCGAGCAACTGCGTTGGGCATTGAGACCCGCACAGCGAGTGGCCAGAAGCTGCGATTGCGTCCATCCGACTCACACCACCCACCGTAGGCCACGACGACTCGGGCAAGTGGCGCGAACGCGAGGAGACGCGCGATCTCAGTCGGCGCGAATTCGTCGGGTTGACTCTGCACGATGACGATCAAGTCGGGAATCGCATTCGTGCGCGAGGCCGCATCCAACGCGAGTGTCAAATCGGAGAACTGACGTTGTTCGGCAGGTCGCAGCGCGGCGGAGAGCCACTTCACCAGCGGCTTGGCTTCCGCCCGTTCCGTCTGGCCGACGATGAGCAAGTTGAGAGGCATGAAGAGGCAAACACCAAAGCTCAAGGTCCAAGCGTTCCGTCATTTCAGCGCGCGGGGCGTTGCCCACACGGTTGTGATACTTCACGCGGTGGGGTGGCCGGGGCTGGACTGAGGCTTTGCGAAGGAAGCCCCGGGGTTTCGCGAAGACGCTCCAACCCCGGCCACCCAACCGGTTGTGATACTTCGCATGGGCTGAATTGAGGCTCCGTGAGCGGCAGGGCGCTAGCCGCCGGTTCCGCTCTGGCAAAGAACCGGCGGCTAGCGCCTTGCCGCTCACTCAAACACAGTCCCTTCATTCCTGACCGCGCGAGGGTTACATCAGAATGTCGCCAATCTTGTGCAGCGACTTTGCGAGCGGGCGGAGTTGATTGACGCGGCAGGTTGTATGGTAGGGGCAACGGCCGGTGCAATCTTCGTCGGCGTTCTCGACGAGGAACTTGCCGGAACGCAGGCCCTCCGCCAGCTTCGGGATCAGGTCGTTCAGGCTTTGCTCGAGCGAATCGACGATGGCGGAATCGATGCCGTCGAACGCTTTGGTTTCGCGCTGATAGCCCCGTTTGAAGCCGGTCTCTTTGAGCGGCCAGTAGCCCATCGCGAATGGCTCCGCGTCGGGACCGGCCAGCCCGAGACGACGAACCGCGAGTGCATACAACGCGAGCTGGATTGCGCGGCCCGTTTGGAGTTCGGCCTCATTGGATTTGGGGGGCTTCCCGGTTTTGTAGTCGATCACACTGAAGACCGTCTTCCCGAGGACGGTCCCGACATCCACGCGGTCGATCCGGCCACGCACGCGCACGGCTCGGTCTTCCTCGCCGAAGACGATCGGTTCGTGATGCTCTTCATTCGGCGACAACTCTGCGTCGGGGAGACTTCCAAACGGAATTTCGGGGGCGAGTGAGGGTTGGAGGCCGCTCCACGCGGAACTGAGTCTGTCTTGATAGGCGACCTGCTGTTGCGCGAAGGCGTCGCCCCAGAGGCCGAGCAATTCCGATTCGATTCGAGTTAATGCGCGTTGCAGATCAGTCTCGTGGAAACGTGTGGCAAGTTGCTCTTCGGCCAACTGCCGAAACCGCACCGCGAGTGTCTCTGCGTCGGAATCCATTCCCTCGGTAAGCAGTCGCGCCAGCACATCGTGAATGAGGCTGCCGCGCGCGGCGTGGTCGGTTCCTTCTTCCGGCGTCGGGATCGGATCAAGCTTCAGCACTTTGCCGAGCCAGAACCGGAACGGACACGTCGCGTAGCCTTCCAACTCCGTCGCGCTGAATTGATGCTGGGCACCGAATCGTTTGCGGAGTAACTCCAAATTCTGAGCGACCTGCAACCGGCCTTCGTGGTTCGTGAAGCCGCGTGTGTGGAACCGCTGCACGTTCACATCGACCGCCGCCAGCAGATTCTCTCCGACGGAATGCCATTCGGGTTGAGCGAGCAGATGCGTGAAGAGACCCGGTCGAGCGGCGCGCGCTTCGGTCATGGCGGCCAGCCGGAGGTCTGTGGCAGTGAGCGCTCGCTCCACCGCTGGAATCGGGTCGAGCTGTCCTTCATGCGACACCGGCAAGGCGGCGTCCGTGAACAGCGCGCGGATCGCCGAGACATACGGACTCGCAAACACCGTTTGACCTTTGCGGTTGACCGACGGGTAGCTCAGCGTGAGCCTTGACCGAGCTTTCGTCAGGAGGTTGTAGAACAGGAACATCTCGTCCTGCTGGTGCTGCTCGCGATGCCGGAGTGCCAGCCCGCGCGCGGCGAGTTCGCGTCGCTCGGCGTCACCGAAGAGGCAGTCGTCGGCCCCTTTCTGTGGAAAACTGCTCTCGGACAAACCGACCACGAAGAGATGCGGCACGCTGAGGTGTCGAACTTGTTCCACGTCGAGGACTCGCACACAGCCTCCCGGATCCGCCGGGCCGGGGATTGTCTCGCTGCTCAACAAGTCACGCAATTCGGCGGTGAACTCGGTCAAGTCGAGCTGCGGTAGTTTGCGAGATGCCTTGCCTGCACGAACTGTATTCCGTGGAGCAGCGAGGAGCTTCTCATCCGCTTCGGCCGCGGTGCGCACGATCCGTTGGAGCAAATCCCAATCGCGAGTCTCGTTCGTGTGCTCGATGCCGCCCATTGAGACGAGGCCCGAACCGGCGCGCGACCAGCCAAGCTCTGCACCCAGTGTCGCCAACACGTCGGCCCAACCGATCAGCGTATGCCTGCGACGCAGTCGTTCTGTCGTGTGAGACAGCCGCGTTAAGAGTGGTTCAGCCAGCGCGGCGAGGGCTGCTGCGGAGGACTCGGCGACGGACAACTCGTCGTCGTCGTTCTCGGATGTCGAGACGGCTTCCTTGAGCAGGCCGGTCGAAACACGCGACAGCACGCGCAGCATGAGGTCTCGTTCCGCGTGCAGTTTCAGTCGGCGGAGCGACGCGGCAACGGCGCGCACTGCTCGGCCTTGTTGAAGCTCCGGCCACTGGGGTTGGAAGAGGTTTGAATCGAGAACCGACATCAGCCGCGCGAATGGCCAGTCTTCGTGTTCGAGTTGCAGCATCGCGAATAAGGCTTTGACAACAGGACTCGCGGTGAGTGACGGCTGCGCCTCGCACCAGACGGGGACGCCCGCCTTCGCGAGGAAGTCGTGCCACGCGGGACCGTCTTCGGAGAGGGAGCGGATCGCCACGACGATCTGCTTCGGCGCGATCCCCTCTTCCAACAGCCGCTTGATCCGCCGCGCGACCGCCTCACACTCACCCGCCGGTCCCGTGGCGGCAATCAGTTCGAGACCACTCGCGTCGTCCGTCGGTTCGATCGCACGCGGGTTCGAGAACAGACCGTCAGCGATGCGAGACAACCCTGCGACGTGAACGCTCGACAGGGATGCGGACTCGACCGACAGGGACTCGACGCGCATCGTCGTTCCGTTCGGCAGATGCTCGATCAGCCGAGAACTCGCGGCGGTCGATTTGGCGAAGAGGTCGATGCGCGCGGTCGGCTGTTCCATCGGCAGCGTGATGGTCGCGCGATCAATCCACGACAGCAGGTGCCCGAGGATTTTGTACTGCGTCCGCGTGAAGTCGGCGAAACCATCGACCGCGAGGAATTCGACCGACGCGAACGGACCACGCACCCCCTTGGCCAATGCGGAACAGGCCAGCCAGAAGCGGCCCTCGTTGTCGTACCAGTTTTGTTCGGTGAGACACGCTTGATAACGCTCATAGATGTGGCCGAGTTCCGCGTCACGCTGCGCGCGACTGCTAGAACGTCGTGAACACGCCGCCAGAAAGTCCTCCGGCCAGATCTCTTCCCGCTTGAGTTCCAAGATAAACGAGGAGACGACATCCAAGAAGCCGGTGGTGCGGATGACCGACGAGAAACTGGAGAGCATCCCTGTCCCATGCAACTCCGCCACGATCCGACGCAGCATGAGCCGTTTCATTACCGGCGACATGGGCGTCGCGGGATGACCTGCCGCCGCGAGAATCTGTTCCGCGAAGACATCAAACGTCAGCACTTGCGGGCTGAGCTGAACCGGCTCCGTCGGTGACAGTAATCGCTCGACAACCGCCTGCTGGGTACGGCGCGTCGGCGCGAGCCACAACACGGTTCCAAGACGCCGACGTTGGCGAGCGCCCTTCAGCGCGACGCGATACTCCGCGAGCAACCGCTCGGTCTTTCCGGAACCCGCTCGCCCCGTGAGCAATGTGAGGTGTGATGTCATGCGGCCGATTGTAGGGAACGCAGATCGAGGTCGGAACATCGTCGGGTCTATCGCCCGCTTGCCCGTCGGAAGGTTCGCATCGATCTCGAAGTCCGGCTTTTCGGAAAGCCGGACTTCGTTGTGGGGACACGGCCACGCCAAGAGAAGTCCGGCTAACAAAGCTAAGCCGGACTTCAAAGCGCCTATGCACCCGTGTTGACGATGGGTTGGGCTTCGGACTCGCTGCACAAGACGATGAGCAGGTTGCTAACGAGGGCTGCTTTTTGAGCCGAATCGAACGTCACGATCTGCTTTTGATCGAGGTCTTTCAGAGCCATCTCGACCATGCTCACCGCACCATGCACGATCTTCTGGCGCGCAGCGATGATCGCTTCGGCCTGTTGGCGACGCAGCATGACTCCGGCGATTTCCGAAGCGTAAGCCAAGTGTGTCAGCCGGGCATCATCGACCGTCACGCCCGCATGTTTGAGGCGGTCCTGCAACTCATTGCGCAGGGCGGAGGAGACTTCATCCATGCCACTGCGCAGCGTGATCTCGTGTTCTTCACCGTGATCGTAGGCGTAATTGTTGGCGAGATGCCTCAGCGCGGTCTCGCTCTGGATGCGGACATAGCTGTCGTAGTCCTCGACATCGAAGACCGCTTGAGCTGAGTTCTCGACGCGCCATACGACAACGGCACCGATCTCGATCGGGTTGCCTCCCTTATCGTTGACCTTCAGTTTGGCACCTTCAAAGTTGCGCGACTTCAGCGAGATTTTGCGTTTGGTCATGAACGGGTTGACCCAGTAGAAGCCGCTCTCACGCACCGTCCCCACATAGGGGCCGAAGAAGCTGAGGACGATGGCTTCGTTCGGCTGCAACGTGAAGTGGCCCGCCAGGCGGATCATCCCCGAGATCCCCGTGGCCACTCCGAGGACGCAGAACAGCCCCGCCACCAGCGGTACTCCCACTCGCCCCCCGGCCAGCCCGATGCCCATCAGAAAGATGACCGGACCACCGAGAAGTAACGCCAGATTGAGAGGCAATTGAACCCAGCCATTACCGGCTTGCATCGGTCGTTCTTGAGTCATGGCAGTGGTCTCCGAAAGAGGTTTCGACTCGCCGCACGTCCACAGTGAAGCATCACAAGCAACGGGGAACGCCGCCCCGAACGTGGCGATCCCCGTTCGGCTCACGCAGGAACTGGGCACTGATCGAACAGGGCGTCAGGCAAACGGAACGAGTCGCCTGCCCACACCAACCCGAAGCGTGAGCGAGGACGAGATCGAGAGCGCGTGCCAAGTCCATCGACATCCTCGTTCACACTTCGGGTTGGTGTGTGCGGATAAACCATTTGTTGCCGGTCGCCTAAACAGTTCACCCCAGCGCCACTCCACTACTCGTCCAGCTCAATGTTCCAGTACGCCTCGCTGAGGAACTTGGACCAACTGGCGATGCGCATCGAATGCCACGAGTACATCGGTTTCCACGTCGGACGGAGGGGGGTCTTGGCGAGCGGCATCCGGGCTTCCGTCGGCGTCTTGTTGGCCTTCCGCTTGTTGCAGTCAATGCACGCCAAGACACAGTTGTCCCAGGTGGATGTCCCACCGCGCGAGCGCGGCTGCACATGGTCGATCGTCAGTTCTTCACTGCCGGGTTGGATGCCGCAGTACTGGCAGGTGTGATGATCGCGCTTGTAGATGTTGCGGCGGCTGAAGGTCACGACGTTGGTCGGAACGCGGTCGTAACGAGTCAGCGTGATGACCTCGGGAACGCGCATCCGGAATGTCACGGACTGCACAAACAGTCCGTCATCGGCCGGAGCGAGCCGCGCCCAGTCGTCCCATGAATACTGTTGGAAGTCGGCGGGATCGACGAACCGCGCCCGCTCAGCGGCGACCAGTGTGAGCGACCTCGCCACGGAGACCACTCCCACCGGTTGCCAGTTCCGATTCAAGACCAGCGTCGGACGTTGCAGTGATGCGACCACACTCAAACTCCCCTTCCACGGCGAGATCGTGAACCAATTCACGACAGCCTCGACACCATGACCTCGTCCCGACCTGACGGCGATAGTTCAACTATAGAAACCGATTGAAGCACGTTCGGCAACCAATCCACAATCGCGGACGTGAAGTACCGCAAAAATTCATGGAAGCCTGAGAGGCGAACTCTCGTTCCGGTGTGACACGCTCGAAGTGGTCGCGGTTCGATTTGTGACTCGCAAATAACGTCTGCAACGCGCCGAGTCCCGCCGCCACGGCATCCCTCAACGTCGGACGAATGATCGTCGATCGAGTCGCCACGTATCTGACGTGAGGCATCACCCGGTCAATGATTGACCCCTCGAAGCCTGACGCGCAAGCGAAGTTCTTCTTCGCTTGCGCGTCAGGCTTCGAGGGGCGGCTTCGAGGGGCGGATACGATGTTTCGCCGGTGTTACCTGAGCCGTTGATCACCGCACAGGTGTGACGCCCCAACGATTGCGGTGCGTTCCTCAAGGCAACACCCGGCAAATGATTTGCCGGGTGTTGCCGTTCTCAAGCTTACTTGGAATTGGCGGGAGTCTGCGCCATCCAGAACAGCCAATAGGGATCAACCGGCTGGCCGACGATGCCGGGCGTACGCGGTTCGGTCCAGACTT
>JAYTGQ010000007.1:0-8216 GCA_043733345.1 Schlesneria sp. | reverse complement strand
GAGGGCGAGGCTCCTGCCGAGCCGCAAGAAACAAGTGACTTTCCACACGTCACCGGCTCGGCGGGAGCCTCGCCCTCCCTTTTTCAACAGGCTGTTAGGGCGTGTCGCCCAGCCGGTAAGTTTCGATCTGCCGCTCGCCTTAACAGCCTGTTGAAAAAAGACCGTAGGGTGGGACCAGCGGCGCTTCGCCGCGCCGGCCCACCATCAAACACAGCGACTTTTCTTGGTGGGCCGGCGCTCGAAGCGAGCTGGTCCCACCCTACAGATGATTTTCAACAGGCTGTTAACCGTGCGCCGTCAAGGTGCTGCGGCTGATGCTGGCGAGGTTGGGCATTCCGGCGAGGCCCATGCTGAGGTCGAGTTCGGCTCGCAGTAATTCGAGGACGCGCGCGACGCCCGCTTCGCCATCCACGGCAAGTCCCCACAGATACGGGCGTCCGATGAGAACCGCGCGTGCTCCCAGCGCGAGAGCCTTCATGACATCGGTGCCTCGGCGGATTCCGCCATCGACGTAGACTTCGGCCTGACCGGCAACGGCTTCGACGATCTCACGCAGGACGCTGGCGGTGGAGACTGCGCCGTCCAGTTGCCGTCCCCCGTGATTCGACACCACGATCCCCCGCGCTCCGTGAGTCACCGCGAGTCGTGCATCTTCGGCCGTCAGGATGCCCTTCAAGACGAGTGGCAATGGGCTGAGATCGCGCAGCCACTCGACGGCCTCCCATGTCAGACCGGCATCCCAAATGTTCTCGATATATTTTTTGAGAGCCGAGCCATCGCCGCCCGCTTCCATCTTGTCGAAGCCATGTGCTTCCAGGTTCTTCCAGCGGAGTCCCGGTGGCAGTCCGAAGCGATT
Source organism: Schlesneria sp. (assembly GCA_043733345.1). GTDB lineage: Bacteria > Planctomycetota > Planctomycetia > Planctomycetales > Planctomycetaceae > Schlesneria. The sequence continues at coordinate 7,360 of JAYTGQ010000007.1, read as the reverse complement.
GCGAATGTCGCGTTCACGCCGTCCGACAAACGGGGCATCGACGGTCAGACACAGGGCGCGATAACCGGCAGCGGCGGCTCGTTCGACCAGCGATCGCGTGATGGCGCGATCGCGATAGCAATAGAGTTGGAACCATCGAAGCCCACTCGGCGCGGCGGCCGCGACTTCTTCGAGGCTGTACGTCGCGGCCGTGCTGACGACTTGGATCGTTCCCGCTGCAGTAGTCGCGCGCGCCACCGCCAACTCGCCGTCGGGGTGAGCCAGTGCGTTGAAGCCGCACGGCGCGGTGAGGATCGGCAACGCGATCTGTTGGCCAAGGACCGTCGTCGTCAGGTCTCGCTGCCGGACATCGACCAGAACGCGCGGCTTGAGTGCCATCCGCTGCCAAGCCCGGCGGTTTTCGAGAACGCTCACTTCGTCCTCGGCTCCCCCTGCGTAGTAGTCGTAGACCATTTGCGGCAGGCAAGTCGCGGCGCTGCGAGCGTACTCGTCGATGTTCAGCGGCTCGGAGAGTGGATTCGTCATGAGAATGGGTTCCGGTCAAGGACGCTTAGTGAAGTTGCGGAGACTCGATTCAGCAGAGTCTTGCCGCAGCCAAAGGGAGATCAAGGGAGTCGTTGACTCGCGCGGAACCGAGTGGCGTTGGGGGCACTTAGCGGCCTGTTGAAAGACCGTAGCACGGACGCCCTCGTCCGTGATTTCTACCTGGTTTTGGACGGATGTCGGCGTCCGTCCTACCTGTTTCAACAGGCTGTTTCAACAGGTGATTAGGATCGGCATCTCAACCAGTGTCGTCTGGCACTTCGCGAAAGGACGTTCTTTTGCGGGGCGAAAGGCGGCCACCGCTGAGTTCGTCCCGAAGCCGCTCGTTATGCCACTCGCGGGTGAGGATGGCACATTTCACACTAACCCGAAGCGTAAGCGAGAACGTGCGTTGCATCCTCGCTTACGCTTCGGGTTAGTGTCAGCTTCTCCCGCGAGCGGTATAACGGCGACCAACGCACAAACAAAAAAGCCCGGCATCGGGGAGATGCCGGGCTGCTGGAAGCCTTGTAGGCCACGATCGATTTCGTGGTCAGAGAGCTACTTGGAGGCCAACGCGGCCTGTGCGGCGGCCAGCTTGGCGACGGGGACTCGGCGTGGTGAACAGCTCACGTAGGTGAGGCCGATCTCGTGACAGAACATGACGGAGGCGGGGTCGCCACCGTGTTCGCCGCAGATGCCGATCTTCAAGTCCTTGCGTGTGGACCGGCCACGCTCGACACCGATGCGCATGATGTCGCCGACGCCTTCCTGATCGATCGTTTGGAACGGGTCATTCGCGATGATGTCGTGTTCGCGATAGAAGCCGATGAACGGGCCGTAGTCATCGCGGCTGATCGCCAACGTCGTTTGAGTCAGGTCGTTGGTGCCGAAGCTGAAGAACTCGGCGGCCGTGGCGATCTGGTCGGCGCGAACAGCGGCGCGCGGGACTTCGATCATCGTGCCAACGAGGTACTCCAGCGTGACGCCGGTTTCCTTGAAGACCGCCTCGGCTTGAGCACGAATGATCTTTTCCTGGTGCTTGAACTCGGCCAAGAACCCGGCGAGCGGCACCATCACTTCGGGGACGACGCTGATCCCTTCCTGCTTCACCAACACGGCCGCTTCAAAAATCGCGCGGGCCTGCATGGCGGTGATCTCCGGGTACACGATTCCCAGTCGGCAACCGCGATGTCCGAGCATCGGGTTCGCTTCATGAAGTTCGGCCACGCGGCGCTTCACAGCGTCGAGCGTACCACCCGTCCACGAAGCCAGTTTGGGACCGAGGTCCGGTTGTTCTTCGAGGTGCCGATCCGAGAGGAACTCGTGCAGCGGCGGGTCGAGCAAACGGATCGTCACGGGGCGACCGTTCATGCTGCGGAACAGCCCGGCGAAATCTTCTCGCTGGAACGGCAGCAGCTTGGCCAGAGCCGCTTGTCGCGTCTCTTCCGTCTCACAGACGATCATGTGCCGGATTTCGTCGAGGTGATCGAAGAACATGTGCTCGGTGCGGCAGAGGCCAATCCCCTCGGCACCGAACGACATCGCTTCGTCCGCTTGGCCGGGCGTGTCGGCGTTGGTGCGGACGCGCAACGTGCGGTACTTGTCCACCCAGCCCATCAGTTGGGCGTAACGCTGATACGTCTCCGACGCTTCCGGCTTGAGCGTCTTCTGAACGAGCACTTGAATGACTTCGCTGTCCTTCGTGGCGACTTTGCCCTCGAAGACTTCGCCCGTGAAGCCGTCCATGCTGATGAAGTCGCCCGCTTTGAGCGTCTTCCCCGCCACCGTCACCGTGCAGGCCGTGTAATCCACGACGATGGCCGAGCAGCCGACGATGCACGCCTTCCCCATCTGCCGCGACACGAGGGCCGCGTGTGAGCTAGCACCGCCGGTCGCCGTCAGAATTCCTTTGGCAGCCTTCATCCCGCGCAGGTCTTCCGGACTGGTCTCTTTGCGGACCAGCACGATGTCGATGGTGGGATTCTTCTCGTGGAATTTTTCCGCCTCATCCGCAAACAGACAGATGACGCCCGATGCCGCGCCTGGTCCCGCGTTGATTCCCTTCGCCAAGAAGCGGCCTTCCTTCGTCGCGACTGCTTTCCCGGCCGGGTCGAAGATCGGTTGGAGCAACTGGTTGAGATCGTCTGCCGGAATGCGGCGTTTCTGCAACGCTTCGACCTCGGTGATGAGGCCCTCATTCACGAGATCGACCGCGATCCGAACGGCCGCAAAGCCGGTTCGTTTGGCGTTACGAGTTTGCAGCATGTAGACCTTGCCGCGTTGGATCGTGAACTCGATGTCTTGCACTTCCTTGTAGTGCTTTTCGAGTTTCTTCCCGATTTCGTTCAGTTGAGCGAACGACTCCGGCATGTCAGCCGACAGCGTCTCTTCGATGCGCTTCGGCGTGCGGATCCCCGCGACCACGTCTTCGCCCTGAGCATTGATGAGGTAGTCGCCACAGAAGCCCGGCGTACCGAGAGCACAGTCGCGCGTCAGGCCGACGCCCGTCGCACAGTCATCGCCCAAGTTGCCGAAGACCATCGCTTGCACGTTGGCCGCCGTGCCCCATTCGTGAGGGATGCCGTACGTCCGGCGATAGACCATCGCGCGGTCGTTCATCCAGCTACCGAACACAGCGCCGATCGCGCCCCAAACTTGTTCCATCGGATCGGTCGGGAAGTCTTTCCCGGCGCGAGTCTTGATGAGCAGCTTGAACTCGGTGACCAGCTCTTTGAGAGCCGCGACGGAGAGTCCCGAATCCTCGGCGACTCCTTCTTTCTCACGCTTGTGTTCGAGAGCCACTTCAAACGGATCGCCTTCGGTCTTGTCCTTCGGCTTCAGTTCGAGCACGACATCGCCGTACATCTGCACGAAGCGGCGATAGCTGTCCCACGCCGAGCGTTCGTTGCCGGTCTGCTTGGCCAGCGCGACGACGGTGGTGTCGTTGAGGCCGATGTTCAGCACGGTGTCCATCATGCCGGGCATCGACTCACGGGCACCCGAGCGACACGAGAAGAGCAGGGGATTAGTCGAGCAACCGAACTCGGCCCCCATCGACTTCTCGACCTTCTTCAGGGAGTCAATGACCTGCTGCTTCAGCTCGGGCGGGAACGTGCGGTTGTTGGCGTAGTAATAGGTGCAAACTTCGGTCGTCAGCGTAAACCCGGCTGGCACGGGCAACCCGATGCGAACCATCTCGGCCAAGTTGGCTCCCTTGCCACCGAGCAAGGACTTCATCGTGGCATTGCCATCTGCCTGACCATCACCAAAGTAATAAACGTACTGCGTCGACATGCAAATTCCTCACGAACCCGGCCACACAATTGCGGCCTCACACTTGGAAACAACCGAAAAACGTCCCACGGCCCCTCGGCTTAGCAGCCTGTTGAAAAACGTAGCTTGGACGCCTCGTCCGAGCGAAAACCAATTGGAAACGGACGGACGAGGCGTCCATCCTACGGTTCTTCACCAAGCTGTTAGAGCAGCCACAATCGGCGCGGACTTTCCCCGCCAATCGGCCCCCTCATACGCGGCGGGACAGTATCGACCGACTGACTCAACTTCAAGCCTTGGCCGATAACAGGCCGGACCATGTATCGCAAAACCTGAAGTGGCACCACAATTCTTCGCGACCGCGCGCAGCTTGTTCCACACAAATCACAGCCCTAGAATCCGCCCCGCAACTCTTAACGCGGCAGAGCCGCCACCAATGACAATGGTTCAATAAATTCAGTGCAAAGTGAGAAGTGATGAGTGCAAAGTCAAAAGTGTCTCCGAAAGATCGTCTTCTTCAATTTTGCACTTTGCACTGATCACTTTGCACTTCTCACTCTCGGACAACATTCACCGCAGAATGCACCGCAGCGGTGGGCAAAGAAACACCCCCAATCCTTCTCCTGACTGATCCCTGCTCATGGCTGATCTCGACTACTACAAGGTTCTGGGTGTCCCCAAAACAGCGTCTGCGGACGAACTCCGCAAGGCGTATCGCAAGCTCGCGCGCGAGAACCATCCCGACGCGAAGCCGAACGACAATGCTGCCGCCGAACGCTTCAAGCAGGTTCAAGAGGCGTACGACGTACTCAACGACGACACCAAGCGCAAACAGTACGACAAGTTTGGCAGTGCCTACGCGCAGGCGGGGCGAGCGGGAGCTGGTCCCAATCCGTTTGGCGGCGCAGGGCCGATTGATCTCGGCGACCTCTTCGGACAAGGGGTCGATTTCAGCGAGTTCTTCGGCGGTGGCGCACCGACCGGTTCGAGTCGCAAGACGAAACGAACACCCGCGCGTGGGGAAGATGTGCGGGCCACGGTGAGCGTCCCGTTTGAAACGGCGGTCAGTGGTGGTGCAGTCGATGTCCGAGTCGATCGCGGTGGCAAAATTGAAACGCTGGCAGTCAAGGTTCCGCCGGGAGTCGGTGCGGGCCAAGTGATCCGATTGGCAGGACAAGGCTCACACGCGCCGCGCGGTGGGACGGCGGGCGATCTGTTCCTGACCATCGACATCGAACCGCACGCCTATTTTCGACGTGAAGGCTCGAACCTGTTGGTCGATGTTCCGATCACTCTCTCGGAAGCGGTGCTGGGAGCCAAGGCGGAAGTCCCGACGCTCACCGAAGGACTGATGGTCGTGACGATCCCGCCGGGAACATCGAGCGGCGCGAAGCTGCGACTACGCGGAAAGGGCATCGTGGATCCGCAGACTCATCAACCCGGTGATCAGTTTGTCGTCGTCAAAATCGTGGTCTCGAAGGAGATCAGCGACGCCGACAAATTGCTGTACAAACAATTGGCCGAACGTGAGACTCCGCCTCGCACCGGACTCTGGCCGATGTCGTGATCGGAAATCAACGTTGACGTGACCGACAAAAGTCGGATGAACCGTCAATGTAGGGTGGGACAAGCTCGCTTCGAGCGCCGGCCCACCAGCATGTGCTGGCGTTTTACCTAGTGGGCCGGCGCTCGAAGCGAGCTTGTCGCACCCTACGCCGACTTTTGTCGGCCACGTCAACGTTCAATTCTCGCGATCATTGGAACCTGAGATGTCAGTCCGCCCCTTCCTCTTCATCGCGATGATCTGCACTGTGTCCGCGTTCCACTCGAATCGTGCGGTGGCCGACGAGCCGACTTCCTCGAACGATGTCACCTCGCCCGCAGCGGCCACACAGCCGGGCGAAGCCCCTTTTACAGAGCTGACACCGGAGCAGCTTGAAAAGAGAAAGAGGGCTTACATCGGTCTCGTGGCGGTCGCCGGAATCGTGATCATCGGCGTGGCACTGGCCGCATTGACAATCTTGTGGGCGGGTCGCCTCCGCCGACAGTTGCGTCAGACTGATCCTGCTTGCGCGCCGCTTGATCGGTCGTTCTGGTTCCTCAAGCCGCCAAAGCGACTTGTGACGCGATCATCGCTTCCAGAACAGCAATTCCCCGGCAACAGTCTGCCACCGAACACTCCTCCTGAATCGGACACGCTGTGATATTGAATGCCTCGTTTCCGAAGACAGCTCACCTGCGCAACGGTCTCGACTTTGAACGAGTCTATGCGTTGAAGTGCAAAGCGGCCGACGGCGTGTTGCTGATGTTTCTCGCTCGAAACGAGGTAGCCGTCACGCGCATCGGGTTGAGTGTCGGCAAGAAGCACGGCGGCGCGGTGGTCCGCAATCGGTTGAAGCGACTCCTGCGCGAAGCCTTTCGACTCGAGCGGTCTCGCCTTCCGAGTGGCCTCGACCTGATTGCGATTCCGCTGGCAGCCAACAAGGCGGCGCTCAACACCTATCAAGTCTCCATTGCCGGACTGGTGCGCCGCTTGGTGAAGCGGCTCGGGCCTGTCGAGCCACTCCAACCTGCATTGCCGCCTGAAAACAACGTGCGATTGCCGGACGCGACTCCATGACCGCATTGATGAACATGACCGCATTGTTGAAAGGGATCGTCCGTCTGCCGAGTCTGCTGCTGATTGCCGGTGTCCGGTGCTATCAGATGTTCATCGGCCCGATGCTGGGCAGGCACTGCCGCTTCGAGCCCTCGTGCAGCCACTACTTCATTCAGGCGGTGAACAAATACGGCGCAGTCCGAGGTGCGACGAAGGGCGTGCTTCGCATCTGCCGTTGTCACCCGTGGCACCCCGGTGGCAATGACCCGCCGTGATGGAGACCGCACCGCCCCGACCTCTGCTTTTGGGCTTGGATCAAATGGAGCAGAATCAGGGTGTCCGTGAGTCTGTGGCCGACATCCCCGTTGCGTCCTGAATTGCCGGTCCTGTTTTCATTCGCGCTCCCCTTGATTCGCGCGGAACTATTTCCGCGCGAATCAAGGGGAGCGCGAAGGAAAGACAGGAAGGTCGAGTGGATGCTGCTGCGACCCAACTTGAACCAGGCCCAAAACGCCGACACGCCGGACGCCCGCAAGGCAGCGTCCGGCGTGTCGAAAACGGAGAGGGAGGGATTCGAACCCTCGGTGGGTGTGACCCCACACTGGATTTCGAGTCCAGCACGATCGGCCACTCTGTCACCTCTCCTGATCGGCGGGGAACTCATTTGACCGAGTCCCCTGCAAGGGCGGCGGATGATAAACGGGTGAGGCAGCTCTGCCAAGCCTCTTCAAAACGGCGTTTCGACTTTCGCGGAAGCGCGCCCTTGAGGGACGGTTGAAACGGGTAGGACGGGCACTCTGGCCCGTCGTTTTTTGCAAAACACGGGCCAGAGTGCCCGTTCTACTGGGGTGTTCAACGGGCTGTTAGCAGCCTGTTGAAAATAGAAGCCTGAAGCGCGAGCGAAGGATTTCTGAGCCGAATTCGTCCGCATTTGCGACATCCTTCGCTCGCGCTTCAGGCTTC
>JAYTGQ010000006.1:0-2988 GCA_043733345.1 Schlesneria sp. | reverse complement strand
CTCGCCGGACCCAGAGGGTGCCCCGGGCTGTTCCGTCCGGCCAAGGCCCCTGCTTCGGTCGTCCAATCCTCACGAAGGTCATACCATCAACCGGAGAGCCGGATGCGGGAAACCCGCCCGTCCGGTTCGGAGGGAGGGGTACTCAAACCAATGAGTCCTCCCTACCCCTATCTTCTGCCGCCCTCCGGGCTGAAAGACGGAAGCCGCATTCCGTTCCGCCGTTCGGTCATGCCGCAGCGCGATCTTCGTCGCGGGATGCGTTGGCTTCAAGACGTTGCAAGAGAACTTCTGCCACGCGGCGGGTGGCACCGGTGGTGTAGATTTTCTTTCGCAACTGATCGAGTTCCTCGCGGGAGGCGGCGAGTTTGCGCGGGTCGCTGAGCCAGCGATCGACATCCTCCACGACCGCCTCCAGTACGGGTGCCGGGCTGCCGACGCTGAGGTATTCGGGCATGATCTTTCTGCCCGCGATCAGGTTCGGCAGCGAGAACCATTTGATTGTGAGCAGCAGCTTGCTCAAAAAGTACATCGGCCAGGAAGTGCGATAAACAACCACGGCCGGAGTCCGCCGGGCCAGCATCTCCAAGCTCACCGACCCCGACACCATAATGGCACAGTCGGCGAGTTCGATGATCTCGGAGGTCTTGCCCACGAAGAACGAAATCGGCAGCTCTTCCTGTAGCCGTTTGTACTGCTCGACACAGAACTGCCGCTGACTTTCCTTGTAGTTGGCGACGAGGAAATTGACCTGCGGATGGCGTGCGTGCAGGAGTCGCGCGGCTTCCAGAATGAGCGGCCAGCTTCGCGTGACCTCTTGCTTGCGTGAACCGGGAAGCAGCGCGACGGTGGGGGCCGAGTCTGATGTCCACTCGCGCTGAAACGCCTCGTCCAGCGGGTGATCGGCAACTTCATCGAAGAACGGATGGCCGACATATAGCACCGGGACGCCTCGTTCGGCGTACCAGTCGGTCTCGAACGTCAGGCCCGACAAGATCAGATCGACGTACTTCCGAACACGACTGATCCGCCACGGTGCCCACGCCCACATTTGCGGCGGCATGTAATAGACCACTGGAATTCCGGCCGCTTTGGCTTTGCTGGCAATCCACCAGTTGAAGCCGGGGAAGTCGATCAGCACGACAACATCGGGTCGGTGCCGCGCGAAGTAGTCTTCCGCCTGCTTGACCAGCTTGAAGAACTTCCAGATCAGCGGAATGGTTTGGAACGGCCCCATGACTGCCATCGTCGTCAGCGGGAAGAGCAAGCCACAGCCAGCGCGGTCCATCAATGGACCGCCGAAACCCGACGCCCGCAGTTCGGGCCGTTGGCGTTTCAGCTCGGTAATCAGGTGCGCGGCATGTTGATCGCCGCTCGGCTCACCCACGGAAAAGAAAACGTGCATAGTTCAGATCGTGCCTCGTGCGAGATGCGGCAAACGGGTTGTCCTCCCCTCACGACGGGAGTCGAGTGCCGGACAGGGCGAGGCTTCCCAGAAAACTTTTTTTCCGTCAAGACGGATGAAGAGCCACGGCCGGAACATTGTCGTGAGAGCCACCCTACGTTTTGACGAACCGGATTGTCGAACTTCGTCGGCTATCCCTCACGCGACACACAGTGAGAGGCTTCCGAGCGGGGCGGCGTAAGCCCCCCGGTTTTTCCAAAGCGGGCTTACGCCCAAGAGCCGAGGGGCTTACGCCGCCCCGCTCAGAAGTCTTATCACTGACCGCGCGTGGGCCAAACATTTCGTTGAGACTCGCGGCGGCTAGAACTTCTCAAACGGAGGGACAGCCACCACAATCTCGACCCGACGGAACACGTCCCGCGACGGGATGCCGCAGCGGTGCGTTGCGCCGAATCGAATTCCAATCACACGAAAGCTGAGTCTGATGTCCGACAACTGGGAGATGTACTTTACGAACGTGGACGAAGCTCCGGCGGCCATGCTGGTCGATATGGGAGCGGCCGCCTCGGCCCCCGATCCTGAGCGGCCAGTGCTGCTGTGGATGTGGCTGCACCTGAAGTCGCCGAACGACGACGGCTTCGCCACCGATGAAGAGGAACCGCGATTGGTCGAGATCGAGGACGCGTTCATCGACGCCGTCGAACTGACGGGTGATGCGATCCTCGTCGGACGGATCACGACCAGCGGGCGGCGCGAGTTCTACTTCTATGCCAAGTCGGCTGAGGGCTTCGACGATTCCATCGCCGAGTCCATGCAGGCGTTCGAGGAGTACGAATACGAAACGGGCGAGCAGGAAGACGAAGAGTGGAATCACTACTTGAATGTACTCTACCCGGAGCCGGAGAACATGCAGGAGATCTTCAACATGCGGGTCATCGAGAATCTGTCCGAAGAGGGCGATTCCCTGACCACGGTGCGCCCTGTTGAGCACCACGCCACATTCATAGATGACGACAGCCGCACGCGATTTGCCGCCGCCGCCGCAGCGGTTGGCTACACGAAACTCTCCGAGGACTTGAGCGACGAGCCGGATGACGAACTGAAATTTGGCGTCACGCTGCAACGCGAACACGCCGTCGATTGGGAGTCGATCGACGACGTGACGTTCGAGTTGTTCGAGCTGGCGAGCGCGAACGAAGGACTCTACGCAGGCTGGAGTTCGCCTGTCGTGAAGGAGTGACCCGTCTATTCAGCCCGGAGGGCGATAGATGGTAGCCCACGGCGCGAGCCGTGGGTTGAGATCTAACGGGAGATGCCAGCCCGGAGGGCGGCACTTCAATCGACCATTGAAGTGTCGCCCTCCGGGCTGGGGGAACCGGTTGACGTTTTCCCACGGCTCACGCCGTGGGCTACCGTCTGCCGCCCTCCGAGCTAATACACGCTCATCGAATTGAAGCTACGAAACGTCCACGTTATGCCTCGCCCGGTTGAAGCTGACACTAACCCGAAGCGTAAGCGAGGACGCAACGCATGTCCTCGCTTACGCTTCGGGTTAGTATGAAATGTGCCATCCTCACCCGTGCGAG
>JAYTGQ010000005.1:0-20048 GCA_043733345.1 Schlesneria sp. | reverse complement strand
AGTAGACATCGTGGCGGCCTTGGGTTTCGGGGAGATCGGCGGTTCGTTCGTAGAACTTTTCCCATTGGCCGTTCACTTCGACGGGGATGGTCGCGAGGTGTTCGCCGTCAGGTTTGTCGAGGCGAACTTCAATCGCACCGCCCGCTCCGGCAGAGGCCACTTTCAGTGTGAGCTGCTTCACGCGGTCGAGCGCGATGCCGTTGATGCGGACGTGATGCGGCCCGATTGTACTTGTTTATCTGTGACCGATGTTCGTTCGGGACGTTGCTTACTTAGCAAAGGGGGCGTTGCACCACGAACGGCTCACGCGGCGATGCGTCACAGCAAGATCGACCTGACGATAAGATCGACCTGACGATGAACGTCTAGGCCGATCCGAAGTTGCTCGACGTGGCGGGGGCGTTGGATTCGCTGCCGTCGCTCAGCCTCGCCATCGACAGAGTGGAAGACAATGCGAGCGACCAGAACGGAAGACCGCATGTCTTCGGCGCTTGTACCACCGCGTGTTCCAAACTCTGGTAAACCGAGGGAATCTGTGTCGTTTGCTGTCATCTCATCAGGCGATGGCGATAAACGAACGGCGAGAAGTGCGACTCGCGACAATCCCACGAAACCCAACAAAAAAACCTTGCCAGCAGTGATTGCGGGCAAGGCTTTTCGAGTGGAGACGACCGGGATCGAACCGGCAACCTCAGGCTTGCAAATCGCTCTTTTGCCGAACGCCGCGTCCCTGAAAACCTTATACAGTCAGAGGATATACGATTACGGACTCATTCGCAATTACGCACAAGTCTGAGCAAAGATAGGCGGTAATGAGCGGTATTCCGGTAGTAACCCGGTAGTGTCACAGCTTGGTTTTCAGTGCGGTCCGGCCCCGTGAACCCAGGAGCCGTTGATGGCAGGGACTGATCCGCATCACGCCCACATCCTGCCAATCCTCCGCCTGACATCTGCCGTCGTCACGTCACCCGCCGCATCGTCCTGCGGGAACTCCAACGTGGATCGCCCCGTCGTCACCGGCTCGAACCACGGCAGGAGTTCGTCGGGGATGAACCGCGTCCGCTGCGAGTCCGAATGCTGGTCGCTCTGGCGGTGATTGTGGAAGTAGTAGCGGTGGGGATGCCGGACGTGCAGGTGGGACTTCGCCCGTGTGAGCGCGACGTAGAACAGTCGCCGCTCCGCTTCGATTTCGGTGTCGGATTCAGTGCCAGGTCGGACGGGATGTTGCCGCCGCCCGCTGTTCGGGGTTGAGGTGGGACAAAAGCGAATCGAGAGCCGCTTGAGCGGCGGTGGTCATCCCTGACATGGTTACTCCATTCAAATCGACGGTTCAGCTTTCCATCCGCTACTTTCGAGCATCCACGTCAGTTTGGAGAGTATCATGGCTCGACTGGTGAAACTGCGACCGGAGCAAACCCTTCGAGACTCGAACCGACAAACAGAGCCAACACATACATGTGCGGACGGATCAACCTGCGGATGTCTCCCGCCGAACTTCAGGCGGCGTTCGACCTCCTCCGCGAGCCGGAGTGGTTGCCCCGGTACAACCTGGGGCCGATGCAGCAGGCGTTGGCAGTGCGATTGAAGCCGGAAGGGGTGCGACTGGCCGAGCCGTTGCAGTGGGGGCTGGTGCCGGGTTGGGTGAAAGACCCGAAGTCCGGCTCTCAGTTGGTCAACGCGCGGGGGGAGACGGTCGCATCGAAGCTGGCGTTTCGGAGTGCGTTCAAACGGCGGCGTTGTCTGATCCCCGCCACCGGGTACTACGAGTGGCAGCTCATCAACAGCAAAACCAAACAGCCCTGGCACATCTTTCGCGCCGATGGCGGAGTGCTCGCCTGTGCGGGACTGTGGGAGAGCTGGCAGGCTCCGGACGGGTCCGTGTTGGAATCGTGTGCGATCATCACGACGACTCCGAACGAGAGTCTCGCCGAGATTCACGATCGGATGCCGGTCATCCTCGCTGAGGAGCACTGGAGTCTGTGGCTCGATCCCGCGATGGAGGAAGTCGCCGCCCTGTCCGAGTTGCTCGTTCCATGTCCGAGTGACTGGCTGGAGAAGACGCCGGTCAGTTCGCTGGTCAACAGCGTGCGGAACGAATCGCCGGAGTGCCTGACTCCGGTCAAGCTGCCACGCCGTTTGTTTTGAGTGCTTCACCGGAAGTCATGCGAACGGGTGGTGACCGCCCCCAATACGGCGGTCAGATCGTCGAGGCGATCCACCAGCAGGTGGCAGACACCGTGCTGGCGTTGCAGGATGCCGTGGGCGATGAGGGCGGAAGCTCCTCGGGCGATGGGGCGGAACCGTTCCCAAGTGTTGACGTGGACGATCAGGTTCGCCGTGCCGGTCTCATCTTCCAGTGTCATGAACGTGATCCCTTTGGCCGTCGAGGGCCGCTGCCGCAACAGGACGAGGCCCGCGATGCGGTAGCGGCGTTCGGGTTCGACATGAGCCAGCCGGTCGTTTGGCGTCACACCACAGCGTTTGAGTTCGGCGCGGAGGAACTGGAACGGGTGGCCATGCAGCGACAGGCCCGCCGTCTGGTAGTCGGCGACCACCTCCTGCACGGCGGTCATCGTGGGAAGAGAGACGGACGGTTCGTCACCACTCAACGGAGCGAACAGCGGTGAGTGATCGGGAGCGGGGAGTGCATTCCACAGCGCCGTGCGTCGCCCGGTGCGGAGTGAGCGAAAGACATCGGCCTTAGCCAACAGCGACATCTCGCTTTGACCGAGTTGTGTGCGTTGTTCAAACTCGGCTTGAGAGACAAACGGTGCGACGGCCCTCACCGCGACCACGCGATCCACTGTCGATCGTTTCAGACCGGTGAGCATCCGAAACCCGAGCCGCAGGGCGGGAAACACACCCTCCCGTGCTTCGAGCGTGCAGTCCCAATCGCTCGCATTGACATCGACAGGCCGCACCTCCACGCACTGCCGGCGGGCCTCGGCCACGAGTTGTGCCGGGGCATAGAAGCCGAGCGGCTGGCTGTTGAGCAGTGCCGCCGTGAACTCGGCGGGGTGATGCCGCTTGAGCCATGCGGACGCATAGACCAGCAGCGCGAAGCTGGCTGCATGACTTTCCGGGAAGCCGTACTCCCCGAAGCCCTGAATCTGATCGTAGACCCGGTTGGCGAAGTCCTCGTCGTAACCGCGAGCCTTCATTCCGGCGAGCAACTTCTCGCGGAACGGCTGCATCACGCCCCGTCGCCGCCACGCTCCCATCGCGCGGCGGAGTTGATCGGCCTCGCCCGGCGTGAAGCCCGCCGCGACGACGGCCAGCTTCATCGCCTGCTCTTGGAAGATCGGCACGCCGAGCGTCTTTTGAAGCACCTCGCGCACGGCCTCGCTGGGGAACGTGACCGGCTCTTCGCCGCTGCGTCGCCGCAGATACGGGTGAACCATGCCCCCTTGGATCGGCCCCGGTCTGACAATCGCGACTTCCACCACGAGATCGTAAAAGCAGCGTGGCTTGAGCCGGGGGAGCATCGACATCTGTGCCCGCGACTCGACCTGGAACACGCCGATTGACTCGGCGCGGCAGAGCATGTTGTAGACGCTTCGGTCTTCAGCGGGGATCGTGGCCAGCGTCAGTTCGCGGCCCGTGTGGAGGCGGATCAAATCGAAGGACTTCCGAATGGCGGTGAGCATCCCCAGCGCGAGGCAGTCCAGACTGTTTCTGTCAGTGATCGCCAGCGCCGCGTGCTTCAGGTCTGCCGCCCGCTGGACGAGTTCATCCGGATGCGAGGCGACCCGCAGAAACGAGTAGTTCGTGAGGCAGCAGCCAACAGAGAATCTGACAAAGAAGCGTACTGTCGGCACGAGAATCAACATCACTCGGCGGTGAATCCAATCCTCGCCATCTTGCCATGACGCTTCGCCAGAATCTTGTCCATCTCGGTGGAGGTAAACGCTCGCACGGTTGTCGTGTGGACATTCCCCGCCACTCCGAGGTCCAGCAGCAAAGCGGTGGCTGTCTCGTCGTCCGGGGCTTCAAAGATCAGGAGTCCGTCGTGGTCGCCCAGAGTCCAGAAGATTTCTTTGACCTTCACACCGATCTTCCTGGCCAATCCCTTCAGGGCTGTCGCACGCTTCGTCGTTTCGTCAATGGTTTTGATGCCTTGCTGGGTGAACTTGATGGTGGTGATGAAAGTTGCCATCGAACCAACTCCTTTCAAGAGAGTGGGTAATTGAGATCGGTCACAAGCCAATGTTGACCTGCACATCATTCTCAATCGTCCACGCCAACCTTGCCACCGTAAACAGCAAACACGGTTTTCAACTGAGCGGCCAACACGGCTGACAACACAGGGTCGTCGGACGAGAGCGGTGTTTGTGGGTCAAGCTCTCCCTTGCGAGCCGACAGCACAAGGGCCGCCACAACATGCTGCACATCGACGGGAAGTTTTGTCGTTTCTTCGAGCTTGATTGCCAGATCGAACAGCACGTCAGCGATGGACGGGTCAACCGTGGCCTGCCCCGTCGTGCTGACAGAAAGGCCGGGAACAATTTGTTGGTCGTCGTTGTTCACGAAAACTCCTCACCGGACTTTGTTTGACTCACCATTGGAATCAGAGAGCCTGCTGATGGCAGGGTTCTTGGGCAACAGGCCCGGATGCAGCGATTACGTTTTCAGCCGCTCGTAGCTGTCAACCGACGCCATCCACGTTTCATACGTGGACATCATCATGAAGATGCGTTGTTTCGTTTTGCCCATCAAAGCTGCGATCTCTTTCAACGTGTGAGTCTTCCGCAATTGGGCAACTTCTCGTCTTGGCTTGAGCCACGCACTGGTTACGGGCTTCGGTTCATGACCGAGTTCGCTGAGATGTCGCCTGATGACATCAGAGCCAGCTTCGTACTTGGCGGACAATGCCATTACGGTTGTTTTGGAATCAAGAAAGTCCCGCTTGTCCTTTGCGGACAACTTCAGTCGCTTTCTGCCTCCAACCCGTTGCCATTCGATCCCGAGTTTCTTCAACGACCGTCTCAGCACTGCGTCAGAGGCTTTGTACTTCTGGCAGAGCTTGAAAAAGGAAGTGAGTTTCGCCGTCAGGGCATCAACGTCTTTGGGATCGAGGGCAATCGTCTTTCGGTCTTCTGGTTTCTTGCCTCGAAGAACGTACCTTTCAATGCCGTGACGGTTCAGATTCTTAATCATCGTCTTTCGATGTACGCCATATTTGTCGCTCAAAGTGGCAATTGAGATTTGTCGCTTCTTGGCCAGGGCAAGGTCTTCAGCGGAAATGTTCAGAATCTTGGGTGGGTTCATTAACGCTTCTCATCACTACTCGTAATGCACCGCCAACCAAATGGTCGGCTCGTCAGGCGTTGTCCACTCGACTCGGTGCTTCTTGTGGGCCGGGATGTTCACGAAGTCGCCGGACTTCATCTCGACTGTCTGTTCGTCATCCTCGAATCGGAGCCTTGCTGCTCCCCTCAACAACACGACCCACTCGTGTTGATCTTGGTCGTACCAGAATCCCTCGGGTGAGGCGTGACCGTGGGAGACGATCCGTTCGATGCGGACGTTGGCTGCGTCGAGCAGCGTGGTAACAAGCTCATCGGGCAAGTGCTGAGGAATATCGGCAAAGAGGTTGTCAGCAAAAGTCATGGCAGCCAGCCCAATAGAACATCGCGGTCAGAAATGTGGTCCAACACCTGACTGACATGCGGTTGGTTCGGCGCGACAACACGCCGGACTCGCGTGTTCTACAGGTCACGAATCAAACCACGTCCACTCGATCGTCCAGCCCGAGTTCCTTCAGACCAGAGCGAGTTTCACCGGCTTTGGCGTCGGCGTGTTCCTGATCGACTTTCACCTCAAAGTTGACCTCGATCTTCAGGCCCTGCGCGTTGGCGAACTTGCTGAGGACTTTGGTGTAGAAGTTCATCCATTTCTGCGATGGAACGGCTCCTCGCCAGCGGATGATTCGCTCGCCGGGAGTCGCGTGAACTGGTGGTGGCGTTTCATGCTCGGCGGTGATGCGGACTTCGGCCAGTGCATCGCATGCACCGATCTGAGCCTTCACGGTATAGAGGCCGCCTGTCAGACCAGCGGTGAACAACCCCTGTGGAGTCACCGTCCCGATGGTTGCTGACCATGTCGCTGCTCCAATGGCGAACGGCTCCGCGTACTGATCGGCTCCCGAGCAGGTAAACGATACCTGCTCGCCGACCTTCACCATTGCGTGATCGGGCTTGATGACCAGCTTGTCCAGTCGAGGCGGTTCCTTCAGCTTCAGCGCGTCGTCGCCTTTCAGGATGAACACGTCATCCGAAATCTCCACATCCGTGTCGAACAGCGACTCCTTCAGTTTTTCGAGATGCAGGCGTCCCGTCGCGTCCTTCGTTGCATAGCCGATCAAACCCTGCGAGACGCCGTCGGCGATCATGCGTTTGACCGCGTCGGGGTTGAGCAACCGTGGCAACTGCGGTGACGAGTAGAACGCATCCCGCACGGCCTTCGTTGACCATTCGGTCATCGCCGAAGGCCAGCAGTTAGCGAGCTTCCTTGGCGAGAATCCATCCACGAGTTCATCGAGTCGCGTTAGCTCACGCACGTACAACTCGACCAGGCTTCCGGCAGAACTCGACGTGATGCTGCCCAGGTCGATGCGACGCAGCGTGTTGTCCTTGCCGAGCAGATACAGGTGTTTGTAGGTCCGAAAGAGGGACTCGTCCAAATCCCGCTTCGCGTTGGCGAGGTTGCGGGACAGCAATTTGAGTTGCCCTTCATCGACAGACTTCTTCGTCTCGTCGTCGTCATTGACATCTTCCCATGCCAGAACTTCGCGGGCCTTGTCGCGCACGTTCTCCGCTGGATCGGGGGCGGCGAAGAGCAGTGCCGATTTGAAGGTTCGCCCGCTGGTGCCGGATTCGCGGACGATAGTTTCCATCAGCGTCAGCGTGGTTCGCTCCTGGGCGACGTGGTCCAATCCCAAAACGACGAGCGTCAGTCGCGGGGTTTCGGGAACATCGTTGCTGCGTGTGGGAAAGAACCGCCGGTCGATGTGCTTGGAGCCATCGAGGGAGTGCTTGGCAAACAACAGTTCGGTCTGCTTGCGGATGCGGTCGTCGATCTCGTTGGATTTGACGCCGCCTCGGCGCGAGACGAGCACCTGATTCAAGTTGGCCGCCAGTCCGAAGCGATACCGATTCCGCTCCCATTGCAGATAGAAGCAACGGCTGGCCAGTCCCTCCAAGACGGTGTCGATGTCCGTCGTGTTGATGTCGGGACCGCACACGTCCGTCTTGATTTCCGGGACCGTCGCCTCGGCCCGCGATTGACTCATGCCCCCGTTGGATTCAAAGAAGATCGTGGTAGCTACCTTGCGGTGCAGTTGGGCCTTGCGCACGGCCTCGGTCGCCTCCTTGTCGAGCAGCAGGCTGTGAGACTCCGATTGCTTGCCCACAATGTCGGTGGTGACGGGAGTCTCCAAGTCCGTGTTGCCCAACTGTTCCAAGAGGGCCACACGAAAGATCGGGTTGTCCAGCGGAGCCAATCCGAGCGTGATGAGCGGTTCCTGCGAGTTTTTGCGATGCTCTTCCTGATAGTTGTGTGACACCCACAGCGCCAGCAGCCGCAGCACACCTCGTGTCCTTTGGAAGCTTGGCAGACTCTGCCACTTGCGCTCAAAGACGGAAAGTACCGACGGATGAAACGGGTAGCTCGCCTTGAACAGCTCATAGACGCCATCGCGATCAAATCCCGCCAACTCGGGCGAGTGATCGGCCGCCCACTCGGCATACGCCGTGATGGTCTTTTTGGCATCGTCGTTAATGCCGCTCCACTCGAACAACCGGCGTCGGATGATCTCGGACATTTCCTTGTCGGCCGACATGAGGATGGCTTTGCCGAGCCTGTCGCAGTCCTTCTGAAGTACCACGAAATCCTGCTCGTCTTCGGGCGACATTTCGGTGCCAATCGACTTCGGCAGCGAGACACAAACCACCACGTTGGAGCGGGCACGCGCCTCTTCGCAGATGTTCCGGAAGAAGGAGAGGAATTGATCGCGCAGCCCCAGCTTGCGACCGCGCGTCATGAAGTTCATCAACTCGTCCATCAGGATCAGACAGGGGCCTTCGGGGAGCATCTGCCGAATGACATCCCCTCCCGGTGCAATTCCCCGTTGGTCATGATCGGCAACGATCGAGTACCCCCTCTCACCTCCCAATTGCCACGCAATTTCGCCCCACGGCGTTCGACGAGTCGGTTCTCCGTCTCCGCTCCGACCCGTCAAAACATCGAACTCGTTTCCAACGAAGACCGCGACATCCGCCTTGGGGATTGAACCAACCTGGCCCTTTGCAAGGATCGAGTCCACTCCCTTCCAGGTCTTGGCGACATCCCCGTGGCGGGCGAGGTGAAACAACGTCGTCAGCGAGTGCGTCTTCCCGCCGCCAAACTGCGTCGCCATGTTGAAGACGGCGGACGTTTCGAGCTGAATTCCGTTTAACCGTCGAGCCACCTGCGACGCCAACTCCAGCAGACTGCCGGTGAAGTAAGTCCGCTCAAAGAAGCGTGCGGGCTCAGCGTAGTCTTTCGTGACTGTGGTGCGCTTCGTGCGAATGTGTTCGAGGTTCACGGAAAACTCGGAGGCGTCGAGCGATCGGTTCTCTCGCAGGTCTTCTCGCGGCGTGACGACTTGATACCACGGTTTCAATTTGGCCATTGAAGATGCCTTTTTGCTCGTCTCGGTTGTTCAGACTTTTTCAAATCGCCCGACATTGGTGTCGAGCTTCCAGAACTTGAAGTATCCCCACGGAAACGTGTCACCATCGCCACGGTTGCCGATCACCACCACGATCTCACCGGTCAGGGCTGATCGGTCGCCAACAGACAGGCTACCGATGACATCGGCACAAATCGCGTTGACTGAACTTCGGCTCGCATCCCAATCGCGGCGAAAGGCGAAGACCACTCGCAGCGGTGCCCTCACACACAACACTTTCCAAAGGGAGTATGCCACGCGATCGTCCGTGCGATCGTTCTCCAGTTCAAACACTCCAACAGGGAATCGCCATCGTTTCGGACTCGGTTCCGACTGAAAGGCCATCACGTCCAGACTGAGAAATTCTTGACCCGCTTGGGGGAGTTCACTCAGGCGATGACCTTTCGCGGCGGCAAGCCACCCGAGAGCCTTGCATGACTCCACAACGGAAGACGTGAGGCACGCCGTCCATGTCTTCAGGTCTTCGGCCAGTGAAGCCTCTTTCAGCGGAGCGGCAACAGACGGTTGTTGAACGACGTCGAGAAACGCCTGCTGCCACTGAATGAAGTGATGGTCAGTCATTTGGAGCCCTTCCGTTCATCGCGTTTTGCGATTCTGAAGAACTCCTCGTCGGTGATGATGGGGATCTCGTACTCCGCCGCGGCATCCAACTTTTGAGTGGTCTTCCGGCCGCCAAGAATGTTTCCGTGAACGAGGCAGTGCGCGCGGCCCATCGAACCCGACTTGTCCGCGATGTCACCACCGAGGCTCCGCACGTAAGGGTAGAGCGTAGACTCGCGCGGCCAGTCCGTGATCTTCCCCGTGAATGCGAATGTGTGGCCACTGACTCGGCGTGGAACCGGCTTGGATTGAGGTGGCTTGGCACGGAGACGACGAGCCTTCTCACGCGCCCGCTTTAGGGCCTGCATGGCTTTCTGTCGCAATCGGAAGACAACGCGATACCGTTGCAGCCAGTCAGCATCAATCTTTCGGGAGTGCCCGCCCTTGAAGTTCTCGTCGAAGAATTCGAGGAGAGGGGTGACGGCAGTGCGGTCATCGACAAACAGAGATGCCTCGTAATTCTCGTCGAGACCGCCATGTGTCAGGTTGGCCGATCCCACGATGGCCGACCATTGGCCTTTGGACGATTTGAACAACGAGAGCTTCGGATGAAAGATACTGACACCTGTTGACTCGAAAACTCGCAGTTCCAACTGACCGTGAAATTCATCTCGCCAGTCACAGAGAATCTGAATTGCATCGGGGTCCGTGGGCAAATCAATCCCAACGAGAACGCGGCCCTGACCGCCACTCTTGAGGATGGAGATCAGACTGTCCGCGATTTCTTTCAGTCCACTGGAGCTGATCAATGCCATGCCGAGCGAGAACTCTGACGCACCGCGAAGACACTTCCGGTACTGGTCTCGTAATTCATTCTCGTAGAGGAGCGCCTTGACCATGATCTACAACCCCAGCCCTTTCTTCCTTGCCAGCACGCCATCGACCCAGCGTTTTTCTTCGCACTCGCGGGGGTAGAGGGCGGAGAGGGATTGAGCGAGTTTCCAGAACCTTGGGTCTTGGCCGATGCCGTCTTCGACGAGGAACCGCTTCATGAGTTCGCCTCGACCGGCGGCGAAGAGGATCATGGTTTGGTGGACTCGGTCGAGGAGGGTTTGTCCAGGGGATGGGCCTTTCAGGTCGGACCAGCCCGATTCGGCGGCCTCGGCTTCGGTGAAGGAATCGAACAGGTTCTTTTGGACCGCCTTTTTCTTCCGGCCGGGCGAGGGACTGGCCGACTGAGACCCCTTGCCGAACAGCGTCTCGGTCCGTTCCGAGACGGGGAGCAACCGAGCCTTGTCTCCCTTCACCTCGACCAGCGACTGACACTGCTCCAAGTGGATGCCCAGCCCCTGCGCGATCTTGCGAGCCGCATCGTATTCCAGCGTGAACCCAGCCAGCTTGCCCGCCTTGGCCGGCGCGTCCTCTGCTTCTTCGCCCCCGTCTTCTTCCTCTTCAGTTTCACCCTTCACCTTTCCGACTTCACTCTTCCCCCCTCCCAACGTCCACAACCACATCGCCGTCAGCCGCGCATCGGGTTCCAATCCGGCGGCGTCCGCATCCTTGAAGATTAATGAAAGAGCTTCGGTCGAGACGGCGGCCCAGACGTGTTCGAGGTACTCGCGGAGCGTGGCGGTTTCGCCGTTGGCTTTTTCGACGCGGCGGTAGCGGCTGAAGATCTCCAGCGCCGGCCCGAGACAGGCGAAGATCGCATCCGCCCCGACGACCCCTTCGGCCGCCAGTCGCGGCATCCACTCATGAATCCGCTGCGGCAACTCGCCCAGCACATCCCGCCACTCGCCGACCGCTTCCGTCACCGCCCCGCTCGCATCCTCACGCGGACGGCAGACCAGATGTACCGACGATGCGAGCCTAGATTGGCCTTGTGCTGAGACGCGGGCTTCGCGTTCCGTGTCGATTGGCCACGATCCAGTGATGACCCAACCAGCATCGACGACAGCCTGCAAAATCGCTTCCCAACTGGCCGTAGTTTTGCTTGCGAAAACAATCGTGCCGATGCCATCTGGCCGAAGGATACGACGGCCATCGGCGAATGCTTTTGTGAGTTCGCGTTCGTAGAACGCGATGTCATGAGTCGAATTGCTGAGTTCATGCTTCCGGTCAACGACGATTTCGGCGTCTTTTGGAACCAGCCGGTCGTGGAACAGATGAGCGTGCGTCGTGGCAAGACATCGCCGTAACCAGACATAGAAAAAGTCAGAAAGGTAAGCGTAGGGAACTGCGTCGTAATACGGTGGGTCCGTAATGAATGCCGATGCCGCATCGTCGGGCAATGGATGCGTCGTGGCACTCGCCAGTTCGGCGTGCCCCTGAGTTGAGCTTCCTGCTTCACCTTCAAGAAAACGGGCCATATTCCGAATGGTGGTGGAATAGTCTCCAGCAGCATCTGAAAGAAAAGATGCCTCGGCAAAATCCCACATCATTGGGATTGCTTGTCGCCCAAAAAGATGAACGGCCTGAGTGGAGGAAACACTCCAGTTGCAGAGCGAGTTGGAAATGTCAGTCAACCGACTGACGCCAAGTGACAAAATCGCAGACACCGCCTCAGCAAACTCTTTTTGTTCGTTCAATGCGATCTGATCTCTTGCCCGATGAACGAGAGCTACGAGTGTAGAGAGCATGAGTGATTGCCGTGGGGTAAAGAAATCACCCCACGTCTCCAGGCCGTAGATCATCCCCCATGTGTGGCGAATCCCACGGATGTCAAGTCGTTCGTCAGGGACCAAACTCAGCACGCCGACGTGCGCGGCCTTCTTTGTTTCAAACATTGTGGCGGCGCATTGGGCGGTTTTCGCATCACTCGAAGTGGCCAGCCGGTAAGACCGCCCCGCGTCTGCGTCACAAGTCGTAACGACGGCGTGAAGTCTCGCATCTCCAGCACCGCCGTGTCGGATCTTCAGTTGTTCCCGGACTTTTGCAACGGGCGTCGTGTAGCCGCAGCACGGACACGTTGCCGAACCGCGTTTCACCGTGCCGTCGAACGAGGGATTGGGAATCGGAGACTTCAAATCGGATTGAGAAACCCAGCCGTCACGTTGTTTCACGAGGATGTCATATTCCACTCGCTTCTCCCGAGGGTTCGGAATGAGCCGCAGTGCAACAGATTGATTGGCCTTCTTCGCCAGCCACAGCGAGCGAATCAGCGGGACTTCCGCGCCGCAGGCCGGACCCTCACAGCGAATCGTCCGCGCCCACAAGTACGCGATCGGCGTCGCGCCGTCCGGGTCTTTCGGATAGAACTCGGCCAGTTCCTTTTCGGCCTCGCGCTTGATCCACGCGCCCCACTTCCGCACTTCCTCGGCCAGTCGCTTCCCATACTTGGGGATGTATTCGAGCACGACCTTGTTGAGCAGCACCGGCACCGGATTCAGATCGCTGGCAAACGCATCCGCCCCCACCCGCAACGCCTCCAACGGAATGCTCCCGCCCCCGCAGAACGGATCGACCACGAGAGGGCGAGGCAGAGTCGAGAGCTGAGCGTCGAGAGCTGAGAGCCAGTCAAAGTCGCCCTCACGCTCCGCGTGAGGAAAGCCGGGCGCGGTGGCGGCGTCGTTGGTTGTGTGGGCGTTGTCGGCGTCGCGCGACGTTCGGCTGTCCTCACGCGGAGCGTGAGGGCTACTTTCCGGCAGCCGATAGCTTGGATCGCTGAGGCTGGCGTGCGCGACGCCGGTCAAGCGGCGGGCGGTCTCCAGATACGCGGGGACCGTGCTGTTGTCCCAGTTGGCGAAGTCGGCGATGAAGTGCAGCAAACAGTTCCGCAGGATCGGACCATCGACCGGCTCATGGGCGTCGAGTGTCATCGTCCCCGAGGCGAGCGCCTCCCACATTCCGCGCGATGGCTCCGAAACTCCCTCCTGCAACTGCCGCTTCTCGTCCGTGATCCGCTCGGGATTCACTCGTCTGGCAAACGCGGTCAGCACCCGAATCGCCGCCTCACGAAACGCGATCGGACAAAGCGGATCGCCGGGATCGGGCCACAGCGCCGCACAAATCACCGCCCGACACGCCGCCAACGGCCGCCGCGCCCACCAGATGTGCAGCGTCGAAATATGCCCATGCCGAATCGACTTCTCCCGCCGCGCATGAGCAGAGATGCGAGCAATGGGCAGATCGACTTCAATCAGACGTTTGGGGTAGGGCACGTGGGCTTCTTGTTCAGGGCTTGGACAGGTTTTGGATATTGACGAACGTTGTAATAGGCCACCCGCCAACGAGTTGCGAAAATCACTCAGTTCAATTTCTTGGGCCATTGGAAATTGAACCGAGGTTCGGTTCCGCGTTTGGCTTGGTGTACCGTCGATATCTCTTGCCAGCATCAGGATCGTCAATCACGAGGAGACCTTGGTCGAGCCAGGCTTTCAATTGCTTGGAGGCCGTCATCTTGTCATCGGTTCCCATCAGTTGGCGCACTTCGGGATTGCCGATTGACCCATGCTGGTCAATGTGATCGCTGACCTGTTCCCAGATGGAAGGCCGATTCTGGTTCCAAAGGTAGACGATCACCGCCTCACGTTCGAGACGTGGCCGCGTGATGTAAAGCGGAGGATACAGTCCCGCTTCGCGCATCGTGCCAATCATCATGGGGACGCCTTCGCCGGCATCGAGGTTGGGCGGATCGGGAAACTCGCGCAGATGCTGAATGATGAGCGCATTGCGACTATGGGCACCCATGCGCTGGATGTTGGACGCCGTCACGGGACCGACCAGCAGACCCGGCGACTCCACTTCAATGTGGTCTGAGAAGATCCGCACGACAACATCGGACGGCAGACGGTAGTCGCGGTGAATGACCGCATTGGTGATGGCCTCCGCGATCACGCGGATCGGGTATTTCTGCACAATCTCGAAGCCGAGCGGTCCGTGTTGGACACCCTTGCCCAACTCTTCAATCACCGCTTGTCGTGTGTCGCGAATCTGCCGGATCAACGGCCCCCCCACGGTGAACGGCAGTTTGACAAGATTCGTGTTGGGATCGGTGTCAGCGCGCGGGCCGCGATAATGGAAGATCCGCACCGCCGCCTTGCTGGCCAGCAGGCCGGACGGTTCCTCAGCGAACAACAGCACGGCGGCTCGCGTGGGTTTCAACACGCCGTCGGCATCCTTTCTGGCCAACCCCGCATGGAACATCGCTTGGTCGATTGGACGAGTCAGACGCCTCTGTCGGGCATACGCCTTCCAGTAATCCGTTTCGAGCAACTCAAAGTCTACCGACTCCAACCAAGACTCTGCTGAGACCACGCCGCGCGCATGGCACAGATCGTTGATTTCGTTGGCCGTGATTTGTTTGTTGCCTTTCGTCAATCGAATGAAAGTTCCACCGTCCACGACAGAATGAACCCGCTTGCTCTTTCCGACGCGGAGTAGGATCACCGATCCGCGCGACCCGTCAGCCAGAGTGCAACCGATCTCTTCCGAGGTCACGGGCAATTCATTTGGATCGGTGATTCGCGAACCCAGTTTGCGCTGAAGTTCATCCCAGTTCTCCCACCATTCTTGAACGCCAAGAACGCGATTACGACCACTTCCCTTATCGGGATCTTCCAGTCCCAACGCCAGCACTCCCCCATCCGAGTTGGCGAACGCCACGACCGTTTCCAGAAGCTTGTCGATCTTTCCATCGATCCGCTTGCAATCGAAAGTGTACGACTCGGGCTGCGCGAGCAAACGGCTCACTCTGAAGTCATTCAGCGGATGTTCGTTCGCTGGTTCTGCATCGGAACTCATGGGCATTCGACTCTCATTCGGCGTTGATCAATGTTTGCGGAGAGATCTGATAATGCTCGACCGCCATCACCGGCTGCCAGCCGAGGCGGGCCGGGTTCTGGATCGTGTGCAGTTGTGGAGTCGCCGCACAATTGAAGACTACGTACAGCCAGTAGTCGTGCTTGATCCGCTCGGCCGTGCGGTACTCGTTGGAACTGAGGGCCACACTGCCGACAGCGGCTCGGCCTTTGACTTCGATGAAACGGACTTCGATGAACGTCTTGGGGTCTTCGGAATGAGGGCGACGGGAGATCAAGTCGAAGCCTCGGTTCTCGGACTCGACGCTCTCGACGACACAGCCGCGAGCCTCTTCGTGCCGGATCGCCGTCTGGACCGCGATCCGTTCGATTTCGTCGTCGCGCACCATCGGAGCGAGTTGCGGGCTGGCTCGCTCGGGATGCGGCAACACCCACGCTCGGCCCAAGTGCGTGATGTCGGACACGGCACAGTGGCGTTCGAGTTCCAGTTCCTGCCTGCGTGATTCCAATCGGTTATTGAGTTCGTCGAGGTGCTGTTCGGCCTGCGCGATGATCCCTTCCAACCCGGCCACCGTCTGACCTTCGATGCGGCGTGTCTCCAGTTCAGCGAACTGCAATTGCTGGCGGTCGATCAACGATTCCAGACTGATCTGGACGTGCTTCGCGATGCGGGCGACTTCCTGCTCGCGGGCTGCGGATTCTCGCTGTCCCCACGGTGCAAGCGTGTGCTGATAGAGGAAGCTCTCGACTGCCTGTCGATCCGGGGCCAGCGTTTGAGGGGCGGGTGTACCCACCGGCGCAGGAATAACATCGTGCAGGATGGTTGGCTCGTGGACCAACATTGCAGAGGATGGACCTGACTCGACGACAAACAACCGACGATGAAGCGTCTTGCCACGTCCATCCTTGATCGACGCGGCGAAGACATCGAGCAATGCCGGTTGTGAACGGTGCAGGTCGAAGAAGACGGCCCCGCGCCGCAGATGGGCTTCGACTCGCGACAGGATGTCCGTTCTCAGCGTCTCGAACAGCGGATGGCCGGGTGTGACCCATTCGAGCGTCGCATCGGCTTTGAGTAGCTCCTTGTCGAAGACGATCTTGCCATACTCGCGGCCGAGTCGTCCGTATAGAGCCTCCTGTCGGTCGCCGATTTGCAACAGATGACGAGGCACCTTTCCGATCCTGTACACGCGGCATTTGGAGTCGGTCTGCTGTTTGGTGTCGATCACCTTGGACGGGAGACCGGCCTCCGGTGCAGCGACGGCGAAGAACTGCTCGATCACCTCGGGAACCAGCCGTCGTTCCTTGGCTTCGGCCGACTTTCCCACAATCGCCGATAAGTTGAGTTCCTTCTTGGCGAGACCTTCGAGCGTCGATTCGGTGATGGCTCGGAATCGTTCGGGGCTGACATCGCGAACAATGCGGTCCTCGATCTGATGCACGTTCATCTGCCGGGCGTACATGTCGCGGAACAGTTTTTCGAGCAGGTTTGACGGGAAGACCTCACCCACAACATCGAAGACTTGGTCGCTGCCGAGATCCTCGCGAATCTCCTTCAGTCGTTCGATCAGCTTTTGCAGCACCCGGCCTTCGCGCGTGTTCTGGGCGACAAAGTTGAAGACCAGACAATCCTTCTCCTGCCCATAGCGATGAATGCGACCGACCCGTTGTTCCAACCGAACCGGATTCCACGGGATGTCGAAGTTGACCATCAGCCAACAGAATTGCAGGTTGATCCCCTCACCCGCCGCTTCGGTCGCGACCAAGACTTGGGCACTCTCTCGAAATTCACGCTCAGCATAGATCCGGCTGCCGGGAGTATCACGGTCCCCGATCTTCATCCCGCCGTGAATCTGCGTCAGCGTCAGTCCCCATTCCCTCAACTTGCCCAGCGGCCGATCATCGCGACCGTCGCCGGTCAGGTAGTCCAGCGTGTCCTTGTGCTCCGTGAAGACCAACAGCTTCATCTTCGGGTCGTCGAAGATTCCCTCTTCCTCCAGAATCGCCCGCAGCTTGTTCAACTTGGTTTGTGTGTCTCGGGCTTCGATCTGTTTGGCCTGATCGACCAATTGAGTCAATCGGCCGATCTCTTCTCGCAGCGCGGCCGGGTCCGCCGACAGCACTTCGTCCGCCAGCCGGTCGATGATCTGCTGCTGTTCCTCCTCAGTCAGGTCGTCGAAGTCCTCGGGCAGTTTCCGTTCGATCTGCTCTTGCCGGTAAGCCTCGGGGTCATCAAGGATCTTCTGGCGGCGAGTCCGCATCCGTTCCAGACTCTTGCGCACCGCGTAGACGGACGACGCCATTCGCCGTTGCAACATGGCCATCGTGAAGCCGACCGCCCGAGCGCGGGCCGTCTCTTGGCCAGCAGCGGCCATCGACTGATCTTCGACGTAGCGCGTCAACTCGTCGTAGAAGTCGAGTTCGTCTCCATCCAGATCGAAAGCGGCCGTGCGGACTTCGCGCTTGGTGAACAGCTTGCGAACCTCGCCCGTCTCGGGATGCGGGAACGTGACGAGGGCCTCCTTCGTCCGCCGCAGATAGAACGGAGCTTCGTGCTCGCGCACGGCACGTTGCAGACTCTCGATGCTGCCGTAGACGTCCGGGTCGAGCAGCGCCAGAAACCTGCGAAAATGATCGGGATCACCCTTGTGAGGCGTGGCCGTCATCAGCAGGAAATGGTCCGTCATCTTCGAGAGGGCTTCGCCCAGCCGATAGGCGTAAGTCTTCCGATCGTCGGCGGGAGCACTCATTTTGTGGGCCTCATCCACAATCACGAGATCCCACCGCGACCTCAGCAAACTTTCGCGAGCATCCTCGACCATCGACACCCAGGAGATCGAAGTGACGACTTGATCCCGGTCCTGCCACGGGTTTTGCCCGTAGTTCGCCCGCAAAACGTCCCCGCGAATGACATCAAACTTCTCGCGAAACTTGTCCGCCATTTCACGCTGCCACTGAAACGTCAGGCTGGCGGGCGTGACGATCAGCACTCGCTTCACCAGTCCTCGCGCCTTGAGTTCCTTCAGCAGCAACCCGGCCATGATCGTCTTGCCAGCACCGGGGTCGTCCGCCAACAGGAAGCGAATGCGCGGCAGCTTCAGGAAGTAGCCGTAGACGGCCTCCAACTGATGCGGCAACGGATCGACTCGTGCGATCGACAGCGAGAAGAACGGGTCGTACTCGTAGGCCAAACCCAACCGATGAGCCTCGACGCCCAGCCGGAACAGGCGGGCATCACCGTCGAACGGTTCCTGGTCAGCCGAAACCTCAAGTTGCGCCAGCTGCTGAGGACTCAAGACGGGGTCGTAGGTCAGCCCGCTCTTCAACCCCCGGCCGATGACCTTGAGCGAGTCACCAAACGGAACCAACGCGAGAACCTCGACGGCCTCCGGCAACGTCGGCCCACGAACAATGCTTCCAGCGCGGATCGCTTGATTCGGCACAACGGCTCCGCAAGTTCATGAACCAGAGAATTGAACGCAGTCTCCAAAACGAGCGGGTAATCTACCGGCTTCAACCGCGCTTCTAAAGTCGCGGGGGGACGTTGTGGCTTACGTCAGTCTTCGTTGAACGGCAGCAAGTCGGAGGTATCCGTATCGAAGATGGCGAACTGGCCTTTGCACAATGCCCCGACCACGACGAAGTAGCGACCCTGGTCAAGGCGAATTGGCGATTCTCCCTTCCACTCGTTGATCCCATTCGGAGTCGCCAGCAGCCATTTGTGGAAATGCCCGACGAACATGATCCTGTTCGGCACGGCATTGAAGATGCGTTCCAACTTGCCGTGATGATCGGGTGGACCCTCAAAGTACCAGAGGTCATCCTCCTCTTCGGGATCGAGCCACGGTTCGACGCGAGTGAAGTGACAGCCGCCAACATCAAGTCGGGGCCGCAGGGATGTCATGAAGTCGAACACCACAGGCGGGTATTTCGCACGAATGCTGTCGTCGGGGTCGACGCACAACCCGAAATCGTGATTGCCCCAAACACCGATGGCCTTCGCCCCAGCCAGCAACTGACATGCCTCCCCAATCCGGTGCCCCCATCTCGAACACGTCACCAATGACGACGACCTGTTCGACACCTTTTCTGCGGAACTGGTCGAGTGCCGTTCGCAGGTGTCCGACATGTTCGTGGATGTCCGTGATCAGGCCGAGTTTCATTTGCTTGAGTGTCCCCCCACACGCAATGTCTCTCTCGTGCGTTCGACGTGTGACGGCAAGCGCCTTCGATCAACGAGCAGTTCGTTTGCTCGCCGTCTTCAAGGCATCCGTTTGGCTTTTCAAGGTCGCAATTTCGTCCAGACGGGCTTGTTCATCGGCAGGGCGGCCGAGCGGAGCAGGTTCATTGACGCCTTGCTTCGCTCCTTCTTTTGCCTTTGCAAATTTCTTCGACGTGATTTTGGCGGACGGGCTGGCAAGTTTTCCTGATGAGAGTTTCCGCTTGGCGGCGGGGAACTTTGTCGAAGCAATCTTCTTCTTGGCAGTTGAGAATTTGCTGGAGGGGATCTTCGTCATGAAAATCTTCTTTTGAAAAGGGACGGGCCGGTCTTCAATTCTCGCCAAAGTTCTCGGCGCTCGCCCGCGCTGCGGCGACCCAGCATGCGTGCCGCCAGATGGCGACGATCAGCCCAACAATGGTCCACACAGAACGATCACACTGGCGAGCGCGATGATTCGCATCCATCAACTCGATACGTGGACATGGTACAATTTCTGGAATCAACCGATGGTAGCGAGTCGGCATCGTGTGCCGATCAGCATTCCATTCAAACAGGTATTCTAGGAAAAGCAGACATGGCCGAAGGCACGATCAAAAAGGTGATGGACAAGGGATTCGGGTTCATCAAAACGGCGACTGACAAAGACTTGTTCTTCCACTCGTCTGCGGTCCAAGGTGTCGGTTTCAAAGACCTGCGCGAAGGCCAGAAGGTGACGTACACCGAAGGCATGGGGCAGAAAGGCCCGTGTGCCGAGAACGTCAGGCCAGCATAGTCTCGACTTCAGTCCGAGGACGCT
>JAYTGQ010000004.1:0-2995 GCA_043733345.1 Schlesneria sp. | reverse complement strand
GATTGCACGGTACAAGTCTAAGTTCTTGATTTTCCAAGAGAATCACTCGACGACGTTTTGGTAAGCCATTGATCCGTAAGTCAGGCCAACATACTGGTTGTAAATGAGTGCGGCTTCGGTCTCAGAATCGAAACTTCCGAGGTAAATCGCCGACCCCCTGGCCCCACACTGCACCTTCCATTTCCCAGTCCTTTTGCAGCGTGTAACTCCCTTGTATCTTACTTTCCGCAAGTCCTCGATTCAATTTCCTGGGTTTTTCCTGGGCGGGACGACCGACTACGGTAGGCCGTAAGTTCGCGGGTCCAGTCCCAGGAGGCGGATGATCGTACTTTGCGTCTTCGTCGGCTTTGTCGCCATCATTTGTGATTCTCCATCGCCGACCCGCACTTCGTGGCGTTGGATTGTCGAGAACAGCTCGATCAGTCGGTGTGTCGTCGGGCGCGCGCAGGGCCGCTCTTCGGGGTACAGCGGCAGCGTCGCCTCGCCCTCCCGCAGCATCGCTTGACGCAACTCGCGTTCCAAGAGCGTCTGCATCAGTAACGCGAAAAAGTACGCTCCAAGCAATCCCTGGATCCGCGCGACGTTCTTCAAAAAC
Organism: Schlesneria sp.; assembly: GCA_043733345.1. Classification (GTDB taxonomy): domain Bacteria; phylum Planctomycetota; class Planctomycetia; order Planctomycetales; family Planctomycetaceae; genus Schlesneria. Next base: position 2,400 of record JAYTGQ010000004.1, on the reverse strand, counting down.
ACCGGTGCCACGGCGAAGTCGGTCTTAAACTGCGAAAACCGCTTCTCCAACATCGGTTGACGTTTATATGCCTGCAACACCTCGGCCGCGGTCATCTTCCGGTCGTTCGTCAGAAGCGGGAAAACGCCGTCCTCACGCTCCGATTCCGAGATCGCTTCCAAGTTCAACTGCCAAGTCACATTGAAACGTGATCGCGTTTCCTTCAAATACTGTGTTTGATCGTTCGGACGGCCGCGCGTCGCTTGGCGGAACGTCTCTTCCTGTTTCTCCTCGATCTCGACCACGAACCACGAGCGCGTCTCGCCCTCCGTCAGAACTTCCGCGACGGCCTGCTCCACCTTGGAACGCTCGCGGAACCGCGTGCGTGGGCCTCCAAGACGCTCGCGAAGCTCGCCGAGCGCCTCGGCCGTCTTCTGAATCAGTCGAACCCGTCTCAATCCGTCCTGCTCGGCCTTGCGCTCGCTTCGATACCAAATCAATCGATAACCATCGGACTGAATGTGATCATCCGATGCTATAAACAGATGGTCGACGATTTGTTCTTTATCGTCGGCGAGCGCATAAAGTAAAGTCCAAGTGATCGCCGCCGGCGAATCGCGAAGCCGCTTCCGGAAGGCGAGATCCTCGGTTCGCCCGCGCGGCAGCACGGTCACGAACCGGCCACCGCGCGAAGCGATGTGGCCGAGATTTTCGCGGCTGGCCAGCTTGCAGTCGGCGACGTAGAGAAAGTCCGGGCCACCGACCAACTGATAGAGCAAATCCCAAGTTCCGATGTGAGTGCCGTCGTCGACAGTGTTGCCGCTGGCGCTTGAGAAATAGACAGGGACATTTCCGTCGCTGGTGACGGTCAAGACGTAGAGCAGTTGCTTGAGGTCGGGCCGCCGCGCTTTGCTGTGTCCCCAGGTGATCGCGAGGGTGGGTCGTCCACGTTGTTCGCTTTCCTGTCCGGCTTCATCGTAGGCACCATAGAACGACACAGTTGTCGAGTCGTTATGCAATTCGTCAAGACTAATGTCGAATTCTTTGACGACGTGCCTGAGCACGGCCATGATCAAGTCGGGTCCCACGCCGTCGAACATGCGGTCGAGACAGCGTCCGAAGCGGTCGTCGTTGAGTTTGGATAGGTCCCGCGCGGCGAGTCCGAGGAGGTCGGGCGGGAAGAGCGCGGCCCACTCTCCCACTCCGTAGATCGGCTCTCTTGCGAGGAGGAGGTTGGCGAACAGGACGATCAAGGCGTCAGTGGTGGGCATTTCCGTTCGCGAGTCGTCTTTGGGAAGATGTTCAACGAGAATGCGTTTCAATTGCATTCGCGCGAGGATTTGGTTGATCAAAGGGAGTGCGCCGACGTCGTATGAGCGGAGTTCGAGGCCGTCGGTCTGTGCGGATTTGCCCGGTCGGACATCGGGTTTTCGGCGGCGTGGCGAGGGCGTTTTGTCGGTCGAGGGTGTTTGTTTGGACATTGCGGACGACCCTGGGACAAGCAGTAAAGATCAGCGGACGTCCGCCCAGGGGATCAAAACGGGGGTGAGATGGTCAATATGGAAAATTTTCGTTGAAAACTTGTTATTAGAGTTATGACGATTGCTTTTGACGTAAGTTGTGCGGATCTCAACTTACGTCGAAAGCATAAATTTTGACTGATGTGATATTTTTATGAGTTGGCTTGGTTCGGCCACTTGCCGAACGCGGAGTCGATGCGAAAACTTGGCGGTGCGATGTTGTTCATTGACAATTTGGTGATCGGAACCGGCGGGATGTCCTGGTGCCGGCGTTGCGGCAATGCGCCGACGGCGTCACCGGGTGAGGCGTGGCGGAGAGACGACGGAGGTTGGTGACGTCGTGGAGTCGCCCGGTGTGATTGAGTTTGAGGGCTCTCGCTCGCAAGCCGCGATCACCGGAGGTAAAATCCCGAGAAATGATTCGCGCGACTTGCGGAAAGTAAGTTCCCTGGCTCGAAACCGTTCGATTTTGCCGATCTTTATGGGTCCGGCGTTCGTCAGAATGGCGGCACGACCAAGCCATCGCCGGTATCAGCTCAAGTGAAGTGACTCCGGTGGACAGATCCTCGTGGCTCGCCGCGGAGCTGTCAAGGGGTATCGAGCGGCTGCGAAAGAACCCTCGACTACAAGAAGACCTTGACGCCGAGGGTTCCGGGAAGCGATCGAAAACCGGGCGGCGCTCGCCCGGTTTCTCGGTGTCATGAGAGCGGTTTCCGATGGAATGGCTCGCAGTGGAACCCTCATCCGGCCCGCGGCCACCTTCTCCCGGTGGGAGAAGGCATGATTGCGACCGCTACATTCAAGAGAAAACCAATCTAGGCCGCTCATGAATCCTAAGCAACATTCTGACCAGTCGGACGCCGCTCGGACCTGATACCTCTTTCGGGCTTGAGAATTCAAC
>JAYTGQ010000003.1:0-8240 GCA_043733345.1 Schlesneria sp. | reverse complement strand
TTGAACTCGAAAGCGGTGCGGCGGTGCTTCCTGAGATCGGGGCCATGTCTGGCGCGAACGCCGTTTCCGAGACTGCTCTGGTCCGCAATCTGTTCCTGAAATTGCCCTCGAACAGCGTCGTCATGGGCGATGCGGGATTCGGCATCTACGCGGTGGCGAATGAGGCTCGGGAGACCGGCCACGACTTTCTGTGGCGACTGACCGCTGCGCGTTTCAAGACAATGGTTGCCCCAGCGCGACTCGTCCCACAGCAGGGTGGTGGCGATCTTTTGCTCGAAACGCTCGATCAGTTCGCGGCTGGCGGCGACGAGACGCTGCTCGGGCTAACGTTTCACTTGTCACTTCAACGTTGCTTCAGGATCGGAATAGGTATCCCGAAGACTTTGGTGGAGAGCTTCGATGTTGTCGAAGTTGGGGTCCGTTCGGAGAGCGGTCAAGTCGCAGGTGAGGCAGATTTCGATGTCTTTTTGAGAGAGATAGTTTTGGTGGATCAGGACTTCGCGGATTTGGTCGGCGGCTTCGGGGTATTCGCGTTCGTCGGGGTCGTGGTTGTCGAGTAGGAACTGGTGGTAGCAGTGTTCGATGACGGGCATGGAGTGCGTTTGGATTTCATCCACGACACGGAGGATGTCTGTGATCTTGCGGTCAAGCGCGGTTTGCCATCCGGCTGGTGTCCAGAGAGGTGCCGACCGAGAGGTTGGGCATCCGGATCGGGTCCGGAGAGGTGGCGACCGAGCGGTTTGCCATCCGGCTGGGGTGCGGAAGGGTGCCGACCGGAGGGTTGGTCAGGGCGGTCGGGTGGGGACGAGCGAACGGGGAAGGGGGCGGCCTCCAATCGTCGTAAGTACGAGCAAACGCGCATCGGTTTGCCATACCGGACCCGAACGGATTGACATGAACTTACCCGTTTGCATCCGCTGACCCAGTCGGATTGATTGCCACCTATGCGTTTGCCTCTGAGGACAATTTCGGATTGACGACAATTTATACGTTTGGCTCTGCCGGAGGGTCTGGAGAGGAAAACGGGCCGATGTTCATCAATCCGGACCCTTCCGGGAAGGCAAACGGCTCGTTGGGCGCTGGTCCGGACCCAAGGTTCATGACAACCGGCCAGGGTTTACGTCCAAATGGCCATTCCACAACGGCGAGCACTTACGTCGATGCCGGTCGCGAGTCATCCGCATTGAAAAAAGATCGACGCGCTGTTGTGTCAGGCGAGACTTCCGAAGTCTCAAAGACTTCGAAAGTCTGTTGCCGCCCAGTCAAGTTTTGTAGCCACGCTCGCCAGAGCGTGGGTGCGGTGCGAGTTGGCCCACAAGAGGAGACCTGCGGTCGGGGGCTTGTGCGGGGTCAGGAGACCCGCGCACAACTCGCTTCCTCGGGGCCGGACTGTTCCTCGCTCCAGATGCGGGCGAGGGTGGCGGCGATCTTCTGCTCGATCAGTTCGCGGTTGGCGGCGACCAGACGCTGCTCGTTGGCGATGTTCTGGGGGGCTTCTCTTGACATGCCGCTGAAACCGTGGGAAGTTTCCACTGGGTAAGCGCAGGAGATAGTAGAGGCCGCTCCAAGTGAGTGGCAGCCCGCATGGGTGGGATCCTCGGTTCCTGGGACCCTTTCGCTTCACAAGCCCCCGAGGTTTTCCGCTTCGGGGGCTTTTGCTTTCACAGTGCTGAAATCTCCCGGCCACACCTTGATGCCATAGCCGATCACCTGCCCGTTGTGACGATAGAGGGTCTTTTTCAGGTGCGGCAGATAGCCGGGTTCTGTCTCGCCGTACCGGTTGACCTTCACCGCGAAATGGAGTCCAGACGCGACGGCATCCGCCACTTGCAAGCCTGCCAGCTTCGAGTGCTCCACCGAGCGAATGCGATCGGGGTCAATCACGCTTTGATCAATCTGGACCTGTTGCGGATTGGCTTCTGATTGCTTGCGCAGCAACCGCAGGTAGTCGCGGATCTGCTCGTAGGACATGTTGCTGCGGTTGGAAAAGATGACTTCGGCGAAGCCATCGCCCTCTCCCACCCGGCGATGGTCGCGGCAGAGCCAAGAGACGCGTTCCAGCAGCATTCGCGTAGCGTAGCGGTAAAGCAGGTATTTCATGTTCTGAAACTTCTCCGGCTCGGTGATGAGTGGTTTGTAAATCAGCACACTCACCGTGCGGATTGGCAACTCACCTACGCGCCGGATATACGGCACACGTTGTTCGTGTTTCAGATCCACAAAATGCAGCGGCGTTTTGGGCGGCTTCTGCAACAATTTGCGGGCGTCGTTCAGGCACGAGACCATCTGCAAATCGTTCGCTTGGCGAATCACGGCAGCAGAGAGAACGAACCAACGCGAACTTCCCGAGCCGTCTTCGTTGAAGACGAATCCTTCATCGCCGGATTCATTGATGTAGGCTACGAAGCTGGGTTTCATGACTCAGGGTTCCTGGGGGGCAGACTGTTCCTCGCCCCAGATGCGGGCGAGGGTGGCGGCGATCTTTTGCTCGAACCGCTCGATCAGTTCGCGGTTGGCGGCGACCAGCCGCTGCTCGGCTTCGATCTCCGACACGATTTGCTGCTGCGTCGCCAGCGGCGGGAGCGGGATTTTGAGTTCGTTGAGAATGCCCTGCGAAAGATTTCGGATGCTTGCGCCTTGGCCGACGGTCTTGATCATGTTCGCAAAGTCTCTGGACTTGAAGAAGTGAGCGTAGAAGAGCGGGAACGCTCGCTCATCTTCGATTCGTCCGCGAATGGTGAAGCCTGAAAATGTAGTCGGTTCGCTTGTCTGCGGGACGATCACGGAGCGGCCGACAAGGTCAGGATTGCCGTTTGAGCGGACGAAGAGAATGTCCCCAGCTTTCACGAGGTAGTCTGCTCCGAGCGGTGCGTCCAAGTGAACTTCATCAAGGTCTGCTAACGGTGCGTAGAGATTGGTCTGAAAATCACTGACACCGATGATCTTCACCGTGTGGCCCGATGAGTCTTTGGTGAAGTTCAGGCCGTTCTTGAAGGTGCAGATTTCACGAAGCTCGATGGTCGGCCAGTCGGGGTGGATGGGGATGTGGGGGCGGTAGTGGTCGAGGACGGCGCGGGCACCGTCGATGACTTTCTGGTAGCCCTCGATCTCCGCCACGATCTCCTGCTGCACCTCCAGCGGCGGCAGCGGGATTTCGAACTGCGCGAGCGTGGAGAGATTCAGATTCGAGATATTGGTGGTCGTGTTCGCATTTCTCACGAAGAAGTCAAATGCGAACTTTGTACGGAGCAGACGGATCAAGTATTGGTCGAGAACGCGCCCGTTCGGTCGGATCACCGACATGAACGCCCCGAACGATATGGGTCGATCGACGTGCTTCACGTGCGTCGTTCGGCCAAGCAGATTTAGACTGTTCGCCGTCGAGATGAGAATGTCGCCAGTGCGCAAAAGCTTATCGTCGTCCTTCAGACATGACCGGAGTATGTGATACAGATCCTCCTCGACAATGCCCGATTCCTGCGCCGCTTTGGTTGTTGCGACCAGAAGCGAGTCCTCTGTCGGGCTTTCGAGTTGATCAGATTTCGCGAAGGTAATTCCACGAATGAACTCCGCGACTTCTCCGAGCGAAACCATCGGAAAACGCGTGTGTCCTACCGCTGCCGTCTGGTACCGCTCTCCACTCAGGTTGTAGTCGCCATTCGCGGCGATCTTCTCCTTCGCGACGATCAGGCCGTGCATGGGCTGAAAGTCCTCGACCGATTCGCGAGCGCGCAGACGGCGGAAGTATTCGGCAAGCTCGGTGCGGACATGCGGCAGGTCGCTCCCGGCTGTGGCTCGGCGTTGGGCACCGAGGCCGAAGCCGTCGTTTTCGATCTTGAAGAAGGCGATCGTGTCGCTCTGCTTCGCCAGCGATTTGTCGAGCAGCAGGATCGACGTCTTCACCCCGGAATACGGATTGAAGACCCCCGCCGGTAACGAGACGACGGCCACCAGAGACGTCTCGACCAGCATCCGCCGCAGCTCGGTGTAGGCGGTCTGGCTCTGAAAGATGATCCCCTCGGGCACGATGATGCCGGCGCGGCCGCCGGGCGTCAGGTGCTCGGCGATGTAGTCCACGAACAGGACTTCGCTCCGCTTGGACTGCACCGAGAACCGCTTGTGCGGCTTGATGCCCCCCTTCGGCGACATGAACGGCGGATTGGCGAAGCTGACATCGGCGAACTCGTTCCATTTGTCCTCGGACGTGAGCGTGTCGTACTCGTCGATGTGCGGATCGGTGAAGCCGTGCAGGTAAAGGTTGACCAGCGACAACCGCACCATGTCGGGTGAGATGTCGTACCCCTTGAAGTTCTTCGCGAGCCGGCCCTTCTCGTCAGGCGTGAGCTTGCTGTTCCCTTTCTTGTCGGTGCTTGCGGCGAGGATGTGCTTGTACGACGAAATGAGAAACCCCGCCGTGCCGCAGGCGGGGTCCAGAATCGTTTCGTGCTTCTTGGGGTCCACGACGGCGACCATGAAGTGATGATGTGACGCGGCGTGCGGAACTGCCCGGCATCCCCCTGCGAACCGAGCACCGACAGCAGATACTCGAACGCATCGCCCAGCCGCTCGGAGTGGTCGTAGGTGAACTCGTCGATCACCTTGAGGAACATCTTGAGCGTTTCAGGGTCGCGATACGGCAGATAGGCGTTCTTGAAGATGCCTCGGAACAGCAGCGGGATGCCGGGATTCTCCGGCATCTTGGTGATGGCTTCCGCATACAGGTTCAACGTCTCATGCCCGCCCAAGCCGGAACGCATGAGCTTGGCCCAGCCGTATTTCGCAAACTCCTTGGCGAAGAATTTCCGCTTGCCGCCGAACTCTTCGGCCTCGGCGTCCATGTCGTCCATGAACTTGTAGATCAGCGCGATGGTGATCTGCTCGACCTGCGATTTCGGATCGGGAACCTTGCCGACCAGGATGTCGCGAGCAGTGTCGATGCGGCGCTTGGTATCAGTGTCGAGCATGCGGATTTCTATTTGTAGGATGGGCACTCTTCCCGTCCTGCTTGGGGGAAAACGAAGACGGACGGGCAAGAGTGCCCATCCTACGGCCTAAACGGCGAATTGGTTGAGCGAGACGTAGTCTTTGACGTATTCGGGGATCAGGTCGCGGTACTTGGCGGGGACGGCTTTCAAATCGCGGGTCGAAAAGACGGGATTCGTGGCGAGGTCGGTGAACTGCTTGTTGTCGATGATGTCCCGAATTTGATTGCTGGTGACATACGCCTTGAAGTAGTTCTTGATCGCCGGGATCGCGTCAGATTCTTCCGGCTTGTAGTCGGCGACAAACTTGGCGAATTCTTCTTCGAGCAGATCATCCTTAGACTTGTAGCCGGGGATGAGACCGAAGATTTTTTCGAGAATCTCGCGCAACGTCAGCCGACGATCCACGGCGGCCGCCTTGCGCAACTTGTCGAGGGTGTAGAACTCATCGGGCTTGTCGAAAAGTTTTTGATTCACGTACTCGATCACGCGATCCCACTGTCCGGTGGCGACACACGTGGCAATGAAATCGTTCTCGCGCACCTTGTCTTCGAACTTTCCGTAGAACATGCGGTCGATCTTCATCCCCTCGCGACCGATGGTCTCTTCTTTGATGCCGCCCAGAGAGTCTTCGCCGAGATGCTCGTAAGTCGTCTTGGTCGTTCCGCAGCCGCCCTCACCCTCTCCTTCATTGCCGTCTGATTCCGGGATCGTGGGCAGCTTGAGCACTTGGTCGTATTTGAATTCCTTCTCGAAGTATTCGTAGTTGGCGAAGAAGTCGAACAGCTTGAAGGCGGTCTTGTGCGGCTGCTGAATGCCGGCCTTCAAGTCGTCGTCGCGAAGGTCATTGACGAAGTTGTGCTTCCGAGTTCCCCGGCCTTTGATCTGGATGAAATCGGTCGGTGAGAAGATGGGCCGGAAGAGGCCGAGGTTCAGCAAGTCGGGGCAGTCATAGCCTGTGGTCATCATGCCGACCGTGACGCAAACCCGTGTCTTGCTCGTCTTGTAGGTGTCGAGAAAGTTGGCGTTGCCACTCAGGTTGTTGTATGCGAAGTTGATCGTGAATTGCTGGGAGTCGTCCACATCCGACGTGACTTGCAGGGCGAAGTCCGACTGATACTTGCCGGGATACATCTTGTCGGCGAAGTCATTGAGGATCTCAGTGAGCTTGGCGGCATGGTTCTGGCTGACGGCAAAGATGATCGACTTGCCGAACTCGCCGCTGACCGGATCGCGCAGAGCCTGTTCGAGAAACGTCTTGCAGAACAGTTGGTTGGTGGCTTTGGAGAAGAACCGCTTTTCAAATTGACGTTGTTTGAAGAGCTCCTCCTGATCTTGGCCTTGCTCGTCCTTGAACTTGCGGACGAAGCCTTGCTTGGACAGCAACTGCGTCGTGACTCCCGTTCGAGCGTCGATGACGGTCGGATTGATGAGGCAGCCGTCTTTCACTCCATCGATCAACGAATAGCTGAAGGTCGGACGACTGTCCTCGCACCCGAAAGTGCGGTAGGTGTCGAGCAGCAATCGCCGCTCGTATTCGCGCGGGTCGTCGTGGTTCGGGTCGGTCACGTCGAACCGCTTCAGATAGTCGCGCGGTGTCGCAGTGAGGCCGAGCTTGTACCCGATGAAGTGCTCGAAGACCGCCCGCGAGTTTCCGCCAATCGAACGATGTGCTTCATCCGAAATGACGAGATCGAAGTCGGTCGGTGAGAAGAGCCGCTGGTACTTGTTGTTGAAGAGGAACGACTGCACGGTGCTGACCACGATCTCGGCCCGCTGCCAGTCGTCGCGGTTCTCTTTGAAGATCACGGTTTGAAAGTCGTTGGCCAGCAGTAGGTCGAAGGCTTTCTTCGCCTGGGTCTCCAGTTCAAGTCGGTCCACGAGAAAGAGGACTCGCGCCGCATTGCCCGTCTTGAGAAACAGCTTGATGACGGCAGCGGCGGTCAGCGTCTTGCCCGTGCCCGTCGCCATCTCAAACAGGAACCGGTCTTTGCCCGTCTTGACTGCCGCCTGCAAACTGTGGATGGCTTTCATCTGGTAGGGACGCAGAAACCGCAGCTTGTTCGCTTCGAGGAAACCGGGACGCTCGGCCTCATTGAGCCATGCAGCTTCGGATTGATACGTCGGTCGCTGCGTCAGGACGATGTAGTCGTCGCCCACATGGTCGGCGATCAGTCGCTCGCGATCGGGGGCCGTCTTCTTTTGATAACCCGCCACCGAATCAGGAGCCGGAAACGACGTGATGATGTAGGGATTGCCGCGTTCCAAATCCCAGAAGCAGTGCAGATTGCCGTTGGACAGAATGACGAACCGGCAGTTCAGAGACTTGGCGTATTTGCGGGCTTGTTCCTTGCCAACCAGCGGGTTCTTGTCTTCGGCCTTGGCCTCCAGCACGATGAAAGGAAACCCCTTTTCGTTGAGCAGCAGGAAGTCGATGAAGCCTGTCTCAGTCTTTTCAAAGTTTTCGCCGAGTGCGTCGAGGTCCTGCGTCTTGAGGGTGACGCTGGGTTCCAGTTGGATGTTGGCCGGTGATTTGCCGTCCGCGAAGAAATGCCAGCCCGCAGCCTCCAACAGCTTATTAATCTTGATGCGCGCGGTGGCTTCTTTCATACGAACTCCTGTGATCGCTGTCGTAACATGAACTTCAGACATCCAATCGCAGGTTCAGCAACGAGAACCGCCCGGCATCTTGGAGATGCCGGGCGGCTGTGCCGGGGATCTCATCTTATCACGTCACGTCGCGACGTGCGTGATGTGGTTGCTTTCGGGGCCGTCGCCTTGGGAGTTGTGGCCGGTGAGACAGAATTCGTAGGTGACGCCGGAGGCAGCGGGCTGAGGTCGGTGACGGAGACCGTGGTGGTGGTCGAGGTGCCGCAGACTTCGGCGCCGCCGCCGGCGGGTTGGCGGATGGCGCGCAGAGTGGTGGCGTGGTCGGGCAGGGCGGGGAGAGTCAGTGTCAGCGCGGTGGCGTCGAACGTCGCGGTTCCCGCCGGGCCGGGCTTCGGGGCGGCGACGGCATCGCCGGCGTCACAGCGGGGTTGGCGGCCGATGTTGGCCAACTCGGGCGTCTGATCCAGATCGTTGCTCGCCGCACAGTAGAAGAAGCGGACGCGGCTGTTGAGGATCGTCAACAAATCGAGCGCCAAGTTTCGGGCGGCCGTCGCGGCTTGGGAGGCTCCTCCCGTGGCGGTCGGTTGGTTGGCGTTGACGAGGGCCAGTTGCGTGGTGATGAGGGCCAGCAGCGCGGCGGGATACCGA
>JAYTGQ010000002.1:0-20114 GCA_043733345.1 Schlesneria sp. | reverse complement strand
GACCGATTTCATCGCGGTGCCCAGCAGCGGCTCGGCGCCCTTGAACTTCTCGAAGGTAAACCGCGGGATTTTGGTCACGACGTAATCGATCGTCGGCTCGAACGCCGCCGGGGTCGCGCCGGTGATGTCGTTGGTGATCTCGTCGAGCGTATAGCCCACCGCCAGCTTGGCCGCGACTTTGGCGATCGGGAAGCCTGTGGCCTTCGAGGCCAGCGCCGACGAGCGCGAGACGCGCGGGTTCATCTCGATCACGATCAGGCGGCCATCGACGGGGTTGACCGCGAACTGGACGTTCGACCCGCCGGTCTCGACCCCGATCTCGCGCAACACCGCGATCGATGCATTGCGCATGATCTGGTATTCCTTGTCGGTCAGCGTCAGCGCAGGGGCGACGGTGATCGAATCGCCGGTGTGGACCCCCATCGGATCGACGTTCTCGATCGCGCAGACGATGATGCAGTTGTCCTTGCGATCGCGCACCACCTCCATCTCGAACTCTTTCCAGCCGAGCAGCGATTCCTCGATCAGCACCTCGTTCGTCGGCGAGGCATCGATCCCGGTACGGACGATGTGGAGGAACTCCTCGCGGTTATACGCGATCCCGCCGCCGGTTCCGCCCAGCGTAAAGCTGGGACGGATCACCGAGGGCAGCCCGGTGCGTTCGAGCACCGCCAGCGCCTCGGCCTCGTTATGGGCAATCCCGGAACGCGCCGATTCGAGCCCGATCCGGTCCATCGCCAGGCGGAACTTCTGGCGGTCCTCGGCCATGTCGATCGCCGCGGCATCGGCACCGATCATGATGCAGCCGTACTTGGCCAGCGTGCCGTCGTTGAACAAGGCGAGCGCAGTGTTGAGCGCGGTCTGCCCGCCCATCGTCGGCAGCACGGCGTCGGGGCGTTCCTTCTCGATGATCTTGGCGACCACCTCGGGCGTGATCGGCTCGATATAGGTCGCGTCGGCGAATTCGGGATCGGTCATGATCGTGGCCGGGTTCGAATTGACCAGGACGATCCGGTAGCCCTCCTCCTTCAACGCCTTGATCGCCTGCGTGCCCGAATAATCGAACTCGCAAGCCTGACCGATAACGATCGGCCCGGCGCCGATGACGAGGATCGAGGAGATGTCGGTGCGTTTGGGCATTGTCTATTTCGATCTCATTGCATACATTGATTGCATTGCAATCACTGGAGTCGGTCGATGGCGAGCCTCACCTTTCGCAACATTCCCGAAGACGTGAAGCGCCGTTTTCGCGCCAAGGCTGCTGCGAAGGGCCTGTCCATGGAAGAAGCAGGCCGACGCCTGATCTTCGATTCGGTCTCGAACGATGACGAAAAGCCGCGAAAATCGATCGGACAGATGCTGTTCGAGATGAGCCGGCCGGGGTTCGATTTGCCGATCCCGCCCCGAACCCGGGCACGCATCCCGCGCATCGGTGACGAATGATTCTTGTCGATACAAATGTGTGGAGCGAACTGACCCGCCCCGCTCCCGACCGAACGGTGCTGGAGTGGGAACGGGAAAATGCCGACCGGCTGTGGCTTTCCACCGTGGTGATCGGGGAACTTCTCTCCGGTGCCCACGGGCTGCCGGATGGCAAGCGGAAGCAGGCGTTCCTCGCCGGGTACGACGAACTGATTGCCATACACTCCGGCCGGATCGTGGACTTCGATGAAGCCGCGGCTCGGCATTACGGCGCGATAGCTGCGTTCCTGGAAAGGGCGGGCCGCAATCCAACCACCGCAGATGCCCAAATTGCGGCCTCCGCGATCTCGCGCGGCCTGCGGCTGGCGACGCGCAATGTGAAGGATTTCGAAGGGCTCGGGTTGGATTTGATAAACCCGTGGGAGACGTGAGAGCCAGCGTGCCCGAATAATCGAACGCGCAAGGCTGACCGATAACGATCGGCCCGGCGCCGAGGGCGCGGATCGAGGAGATGTCGGTGCGTTTGGGCATTATGGGACAGCCTTGGAAATCTTGATAACAAACAGTTCGCCTGACGCAGCCTTTCTCAGAGAGCAGTGACCAACGGTTATTTGCGCCTCCCCCTCACGCGCTTCAATTTCGCTTTTTGCCTTCGCATATTCGGCATGCGAAACCCTGCACATCAAAGCAGTCTCGTCGTCGTGTGGCGGCAGAAATGTATTAACTAGATCGCATCCAGCGAGTGAGATCACCAATAGGAGCGGGAAGATAGCTTTCACCCCAACATCCCCACGAACTTCTCGAACAGGTAAAAACTGTCCTGCGGCCCCGGCGACGCCTCCGGGTGATACTGAACCCCAAACGCGCGTTTGCCGGTGATGGCGATGCCGCAGTTGGAGCCGTCGAACAGGCTGACGTGGGTTTCCTCGACGCCCTCGGGCAGCGTCGCGCCGTCCACCGCGAAGCCGTGGTTCATGCTCGTGATCTCGACCACGCCATCGGCCTTGCGCAGCACCGGATGGTTGGCCCCGCGGTGGCCCTGGTTCATCTTGGTGGTGGTCGCCCCCGCCGCGATGCCGAGCATCTGGTGGCCGAGGCAGATGCCGAACAGCGGAATGTCGCGCTCCAGCAGGCCCGCGATCACCGGGACGGCATAGGTGCCGGTCGCCGCCGGATCTGTTCCGAATCCGTTGGCGGCGCTGGCGGGGAAGACGTGCGACGGCGGCAGGTTTCCCTCTAAAAGTGACAGCGCCCGCTTCCACATATTTTCGTCGAGGACGGTCTGGGCGTCCTTGCCCTCGGAGAGGATCGTGATTCCAAAGGTGTCGTTGCTCAGTTCGTGCTTCGATTCCCAGATCGCGCTGCCGCCGGATTCGTAGGCGATGCGCAGCACGGCGGCCCGACGTTGAACAGTCACGTCTGGCGGTTTGACTCCCCCACGCCCTCCCAACGATTGCAGTGTCATCGTGCCTGTAGCGGGAGCGGTGGCGATCGTCACGACGAGCTTCACCGACTGCCCATCCTTCACGGTCAGGCCGTTCTCTTGGATGGCACTTTCCACTGCGGTGCGGGCCTTTTTCGCGTAGCCGGGCGTGCTGGGTGGCTCAGCCACGTCGAACTGGAGGCTAATCGAGGAACCGGGTTTGACGATGGCTTGCGGTTCGATGTTTTTGTTGCCGAACTGCTTCTTGGCGACCGGTTCGGGAAGCTCAACGGCCGTGATTTGACGGCTATTTCCTTTGCCTGTTGTCCCCGCCATCCAAAAGCGGCCGTCGAAAGAATTCTTGCCAAACGCCACTGGGTCAGCCGTTCCATAGACGTACGACCACAGCACGGCCTTGCGACTGAGATCGACCAGCGTCAGTCGGTGATCGACGTTCACTCCTTTGGCGGAACTATTAATGCTGCCCGACCGCGGGCTGCCAAGAATGAGTTCGTTCTCTCCGCACCAAACGAGCGGCGCGATGGATTGCGGCACGGGAACGTTTGTCGGTGAACCGGTGGACAGATCGACGACGATCACTCCGCTCCCTTTGCGACCGTTGAAGAGGACCGCCAGCCGATCGCCCTTCGGTGAGAACGACATCGCTTGGACATCGCCCTCACACGAGACGAGGCCTCGCCCTTCTCCCGTCACCGCATCGCGCAGCTCGACCTTCTTCTCGCCACATGTTGCGATCAGCTTGCCGCCCGTTGAGACGGCGAGGACACCGGCATCGGCCACGGCGAAGATCGGCTCGCACGAGGGCAGGCGGAACACGATCAAATGGTCATCAATGCTGCATGCCGCGACGGTATTCGCATCCAGGAACGCGGCCGAAGCGATCTCGCGGTTTTTCGTTTCGGGATCGTCTTGATACGGGCGGCAACCGGCGACGTGCGAGCCATCCGCCGCGAAGACATCCAGCCGCCCCTCACCGCCAATCGCCTGAACGAGAACTCGCGTGCCGTCGGGACTGACGGCGAGCAACTCACACGGGAAGTCGATGTCGATCCGACCGGCCGGTGCGCGCTTGATCGCGTCATACAACTCCAGCCAGTTCTTGCGACACGGGACGGGCGGAATGCGTGTGCGAGTCCGGCTACGGCCTGCGCCGTGGATGTAATGCGATTGCGGAACCAATCCCGAAATGCCCGCCTTCGATTCATCTTCTTCATCCGAGATGCGGACACAGACGAGGCCCACGTCAGGTCGCGAACAATGCAACTCACGCACACGGCCATCGCCCGACTTGAGTGGGATCGAATCGGCAAGCTTCGCGCCACTCGGCCCCGGATCAGCCGCAGCCTTCCACTCGCCACCGATGCGGGATCGATCCGCAGCCTGTTCGCGATCGAACGCGGTCAGTTTGGGAAGCTTCGCGTCGAACATCAGACCTCCCGCCGCCGCAACTTCCTTGGCCCGAGCGATGTCATCCGCTTTGACCTCCATCGGGCTGATGGTCGCCGATTTGTTGGTCCCTTCCCAAGCGGCCACAATTGTGTCGGTCACCACGCGCCGGGTCCGAGACGTGGCGAAGTCGAACGAGGTCTTGGGGAACGCAAACACCACACTCTGGGAATCACGATCAATGACGTAGGCACCACTCAAGAGCAGCCGCTTTCCATCGGGGAACCATTGCAGACTGGTCTTGCTCGTCAACTTGTCGTGATTGCGTTGATCGGGATCGGGAAGCTCAAAATCGGAGACGATGGAACCGTCAGAAACATTCCTGATGACGATTCGTTCGGCGGTCTTGGTGTACGACTGACCGTAAGCCAGCGCGAACTCCTTGCCGTCGTGCGAGAACGCCATTCCCATGAGATCGGTGGTCACGCTGTCATCCACAAACTCGATCGTGCCAGCCCGCTCACCTGCGTCCAAGTCGTAAATCTCGATCGACTTTTTGAGGTAGTCGCCCACGACGGCCAGATACCTTCCACCGGGACTGAAGGCGCGTCGAGAATCAGGCTGGCCCTTGTCGCCCAACGTGATCTGTTGCTCCAAGTCTCCGGAGGGAAGCTTCCACGAGAGGACCGAACGATCGACGTTCGACACGGCCACCAACCGCTTCGAGGACGGCAGAATGATTGCCGCAGGATTGAATTTTTTGACATCGAGCGACAGCACACCCAGTGAATTCTTTTTCGCGATGTCGCGGACCTCAATCCCGCCACCGCTCTCAAAACGAAGCCAGGCGAACAACTTGCCATCGGGGCTGAGGGCGAGATTGTTGCTACTAATGCGCGGGCCTTTGATGACGCCGCCCTTCGTCCCCGTGAGGAGATTCCAAACTTCACGCGAGTCATTATCCGACATGTTCTGGCCGACGAGTACAAACGGACTGGGTGTCTCCGGGTAGGTGACGAAGCTGTCCTGTAAAAAGCCCGCCGTCGTCTTGATGTTGAATTTCTTGGTGGCCTCACCAGCGAAGGACTCGGCCGCAGGATCGACTTGGACTTTCCAGTCTTTCGGGGGCTTGAAGCCCTTCGATCCTTTGCCGACGTTGAATCCCGAGGCCGCCGCCGGGCCGGACGGAGCGGGGATGGCGGCATTCGCGCCGGGCTTCGGCGCGGCGGGGTTCGTGGCAATGCCCGGAACCGTTGGACTGGGCTGCGCTGGATGGGGTTGAGTCGGAGTCGCAGGCGCAGTTCCCGGCGGGGTCGTCACGTGGGGAACGGTCTTGGGAGCGACGTTGTTTTGACTGGGGGCGACCGGGTTGCTTGCCACCGGTTGAGCATTGTTCGCGGGGGGAGCAGGAAGCGCGGCGGGCGGGCCACCGTTCTTCATCAGCACGGCCACCAATCCGAGCAACACGACCGCACCGACGCCACCGCCGATCATGACTCCCGCACCGACGCCCGAGCCTTGTTGCTGCCGTTTCTTACCGCCGCTCGCGCCACGCCGACGACCGCCGGGGATCTCGATTTCCGAACCGCAATCTTTGCAGGCGACGGTCTCACCGGCTCGTTCTTCCGCGAAACGATATTTCTTGCCACAGTCGGGACAGGCAACTTGGAGGGGCATGATGAGTACTCGAAGTGAAGATGAACGTGATGTCGAGCGAAGCCGTGACCTCGGCGAATGCCAGCGCGGGCGGCGAGCGTACCCAGATTCAGAGTGATCGTTCAACCGTGGAAACGAGTTGTTGTGATGGCCACCTGACCCCGGCTTCCAGAATGCGACCGTGGTTCGCCGGAGCGGAAGTCTCGTTCTATACTCCGCCGCGACTTTGACCTGTGCGAGACCCTCGTTCAGAGGCTCTTGCGAGGCACGCCCATCACCCGCTCCGATCAGCATGAGTTCCCATGTCCCTGCCGCGCTTCAGTGTTCGCAATCCGATCCTCGTCAATCTGTTGATGTGCGTGATCCTGCTGTGCGGCAGCCTCTGCGCGCTGACGATGACGCGCGAGATGTTCCCCGAATCGCGGCCCGAGAAGCTGCTCATCACGACCATCTATCCGGGTGTCTCGCCGCAGGAAATCGAGAAGGCGCTGACGATCAAGATCGAAGAGGCCGTGCGAGATGTCGAAGGCGTCGATCAGATCGACTCGACCGTGATCGAGAGCATGAGCGTCAGCAAGCTCACGCTGGTGGCGGGACTGCGAAACGTCGATCGCGTGCTGCAAGAGGTGAAGTCCGAGATCGACGCCATCGACGACCTCCCTGAAGACGCACAAAAGACGACCGTCACGAAACTCGAACCGAAGCTCCCCGTGATCGCCGTCGCGCTGTTCGGGCCGGGCAGCGACGCCGATCGCAAGCGCGCCGCACGGGCGTTGCGAGACGACCTGCTCCTGCTGCCCGGTGTCAGTAACGTCGTCATGAATGGCGCGAAGCCGGACGAGATCAGCGTCGAGATTCGACCGGCCAAGTTGATGGAGTTCGATGTCACGTTCGATGAAATCGCGGCGGCCATTCGGACCGCGAACCTCGACGTGACCGGCGGGCAGATCGACGGCAGCCGCAGCTCGATTTCCATTCGGACGCTGGGCGAAGAACAGCGCGGCGCGGACCTCGATCGCATCCTGATCCGCAGCCGTCCCGATGGACGTTCGGTCTACCTGTCCGACGTGGCGACCATTCACGATGCCTTCGTCGATGTCGATCAAGAGGGCTACTTCAACAGTCACCCGTCAGTCGATTGCGTCGTCTATCAGTCCACCAAGCAGGACGCGATCCGTATCTCGCAACTCGTGAAGGCTTACGTGTTGGGCAAACAGCAGTTGCCATTCGACCCGCACGGCTTTGAGGCGGCAAGTCGAGCCGTCTGGTACTGGCGACCGTTCGCACTCGGCTGGGCCGGAGCCGCGCGGGTCGTCGGCATCTGCGTGGGGCATCCCGACCCGCAACGTTTTTACGAACAGAGCCGCGCGAAGCCATTCGATCACAACTTTGAAGTCGCCCTGCACACGGACCTCGCCCGATTCGTCGAAGGCCGCATCGACCTGATGGTGGACAACGGCTTGCAGGGACTGTTTCTGATTCTGCTCGCACTGCTCGTCTTTCTCGATCGGCGCGTCGCCTTCTGGGCCGCAGCCGGAATACCGGTCACGTTCCTGGGGACGTTCATGATGATGTCGCTGCTCGGCGTCACACTGAATCTCGTCAGCCTGATGGGCCTGATCATCGTGCTGAGCATCGACGTGGACGAAGCGATCGTCATGGGTGAGAACATCTATCGCCACATGGAAGCGGGGATGCCCGCCGATGAAGCGGCGATCCTCGGCTCGGAAGAAGTCCTCTGGCCGATCGTCGTGATGACGGGCACCACGATCGGCGGCTTCGTGCCGCTGCTGTTCATTCAGGGGCAGTTGGGCGACTTCCTCAAAGAGCTGCCGCTGGTCTGCATCGCGGCCATGAGCATGTCGATGCTCGAGGCGCTCGTGATGCTGCCGTGTCATCTTGGCCACGTCAAAACGGCGAACATGAGTCACGGGCACAAGCCCGTCCCGACCAGCTCGACTCCGCCCGTAGGATGGACGCCTCGTCCGTCCGAGCTTGACCTCAAGGGCCGGACGGACGAGGCGTCCATCCTACGGGTCAATCATTCACTGCCGCTTGCCGAATCAAACATCGCGAGTTCGGGGGACTCACGTCCCCCGCGCCAATCAAGCTGGCGCGTGCTGCGCAACCGAGTGGTTCAGATGAAGGACTCCTTCTTAGATGGCCTCGTCGATGTCTGGTACGACTGGCTGATTCGCCTGCTGCTCCGCTGGCGTTACGTGACGCTGGCCGGTGCGGTGGCAACGCTGTCGCTGACGATCGGCCTCGTCGCTGGCGGCATCGTGCCATTCGTCCCCGTTCCGAAGATGGACAGTGAAACACTCGTCGGTTCGTTGGAGATGCCCGTCGGGACACCGGCCGCTCAAACCAAGAGCCGCCTCAAACAACTCAGCGATCATCTCGTGTCACTGCCCGAGGTCGTCAACGTGCAGATGCTGGTCGGCCTGCAAGTGGACATCGCGGGCGAAGGAGCGGTCGGCCAAAATCTTGGTTCGCATCTGGGACAGATCATCGTCGAGCTGACTGAGGCGTCGAAACGATCTCGCACGAGCGAAACGATCCTTGTCGAACTCCGTCACGAGGCGGAGAAACTGAGCGGCGTCAATTCGGTCACATGGACCTCGCTCAACGGCGGCCCGGCCGGTCGCGCGATCGAACTCAAAATCACCAGCGACAAGTTTGAAGAGGCTCTCGCCACCGGCGCAACCATGCGTCAGAAGCTCGCCACCTACGACGGCGTCTTCGACATCGACGACAACGTCAACGCGCGGCAGCGCGAAGTGCAGTTGCGGCTGCGCGAATCGGCTCGTCCGACAGGCATCACCGTCGCCATGCTCGGCAACGAAGTTCGCAACGCCTTCTACGGTCGCGAGTCTCGCCGCATCACGCGCAACCGCGAAGACGTGAAGATCATGGTCCGCTACCCCGAGGAGTATCGGAACGACGACTCAACGCTCGAAGCGATGTACATCCCGACACCGGCGGGAGTCGGTCGGCATCACTGGGTGCCGCTGCGCGAGGTGGCCGAGCTGACCGAAGACCGGGCGTTCGCGTCGATCCATCGCAGCGACTTGCGTCGCGCGGTCTCGGTCTACGCCGATGTCGATGACACTCACAACTCGAACGAGATTGCGATGTCGCTTCAGAAATGGATCGACACGGAACTCGGAAAAGTCCATCCGTCGGCACGCGTCGAAATGCGCGGGGCCACGCTCGAGAACAAGAAGTTCATGGACAGCATGATGCTGGCGTTCCCGTTGTCGCTGCTGATCGTCTATGTCCTGCTGGCCGCTCTGTTCCGCTCGTACCTCCAACCGCTGGTCGTCCTGATCGCCGTTCCGTTTGGCATCGAAGGAGCCATCGTCGGCCACTGGATCATGGGCTACGACCTGACGATCATGAGCGTCATCGGCTGCACGGCATTGATCGGCATTGTCGATAATGACTCGCTGGTGCTGGTCGATTTCATCAACAACCGCGTCCGCGCCGGCCTGAGCCACTTCGAGGCCAGCGTGACCGGCAGCAAGCTCCGCATGCGAGCCATCGTCCTGAACACGATCACCGCCGTCGTCGGCATGTCGCCGCTGATGTTCGAGACCAGCTTTCAAGCCAAGTTCTTGATCCCAATGGCCATCACCCTCACCTGGGGTTTGATCTTCGCGACCGTCCTGACGCTCGTCGTGGTCCCCGCGATCAACATGGTCTTCTTCGACGCTCGAACACTGCTCAGCGGTAATCCCCATGAGGGAGACGGTGAGTCCACTGGTCGCTGAACTGCGTTTGTAGCCGAATTCGCAAGAATTCGGATCGTGCGATCGATTTCCGAATTCTTGCGAATTCGGCTACGGGCCTGATTCCTCGGCGTGTCGCACCTCGGAAGCCCTGCCCCTTCAGGGCTGAAGACATTGTTGGCGGACCTGACCCACGGCTCACGCTGTGGGCTATTGCCTGCCGCCTTCCGGGCTGAAAACACGAACGCTCAGCACCCACTCCACGGATGATCCGCAAATGTCGTCAACTCACACCGGCAGTCGAGGCGATGCGACCTCACTTCCGATCTTCCGTCAGCACGGCTATACCCCTCCCGCCAGGAACGGGATCGTTTCACTGCGAGAAACACAGGACGAAAATCATCGCCGCTCCGTCTCACACCACGCCGACGTTGGCCTCGTCTTACGATGACTGCCGTGCCCTGACACAGCGAACCGCGCATAATTTTCGGTTCTCATTTCTCACCTTGCCGCGCGAGCAGCGTCGGGCGATGAACGCCCTGTATGCGTTCAACCGCATCACGGATGATCTCGGCGACGACGAAAGCCTGCCAACTGAAGAGCGTCGCGCTCGATTGGCAAAGTGGCGAGAATTGGTTCACAGCGCAGTGAGTGGCTCGTTGAACGAACTGAGTTATTCCTCGGGATCGCTCGGTGATGAACGCCGTTATCTGCCCGCGATCAGCGACATGGTCACGCGATCGGGCACCCCACACGAATACCTCTTTGCGGTGATCGAAGGTGTGGAGTTGGATCTGCATCCGGTCGAAGTGGCGACATTCGAGGAACTGGAACGGTACTGCTATCACGTCGCGGGAGCGGTCGGCCTGTGCTGCATCCACGTCTGGGGCTTTCGCGAGAGTTCGGAAGTCCGACAACTCGCGATCGACTGTGGTCTCGCCCTGCAACTGACGAATATTTTGAGAGACCTCGCGGAAGATGCAGATCGCGGACGCATCTATCTGCCGCGCGAAGACCTCCTGCGATTCGGGTACTCCCTCGACGATCTTCGCCGCCGCACAATTAATCGCCCGTTTCGAGACCTTATGCAGTTCGAGGTCGCTCGCGCGAAGAGCTATTACGCGCGCGGCGAAGAGTTGCTCGATCACCTCGCACCGCCGGGGCGACCGATCCTCCGCGCGATGCTCGACATTTACGGCGGCCTGCTGCGGGAGATCGAACGCCGCGACTTCGACGTGTTCTCAAACCGTGTCTCACTCCCGAAGTGGAGGAAGCTGTGGTACGCGGGCCGCGCGATCCTCACCGCGCGGTTGGCTTGGAACCGGACCCGCCGCGATCGCACTTCCACAGGCTGCTAGTGCGTTGTCAGCCCTCAGTTTTGGGGTTGCTTGCCGATCGAGAATCTCAGTCATGGAATGACTGAGCTACGTAGTCCGGTCATTCCATGACCGGAATTCTGACGTGACACCAAACCCAATTCTGAGCATGGACGAAGCACTAGCGGTCAAACACTGGCACGGGGAGTTGGCCGCGTTGCCATTGCAAGGCGTCTTCGCTGTCAGGGACGACGGCGCGAACTTTGACGCGGAAGGTTGATGACGTGCCGCCCGGCGCGTTTTGCATTCGCTTCTGAGCCGTCTGCTTGGCGAGTGGCACGACTTTGAGCGGTGCCACGTTGGGATGGAACCATTCGGCATATGTCCCCGCATCGGTTTCGACGGTGACATGAAACGACATCGGCCGGATGTGCGAGATGCTTCTCATCTGGCCGCCGACCTCCAAAGGACCGTTGTTCGTCTTCACGGCGTTCATCTCGACCTCGGCGAGGTTCGACAGCGTCACCATGTAGCCGGGCGGTTTTGCGTCGTTGAGTGAGACCTTTTGTTTCTTCGCGCCTTGTTCGAGCCACTGCGGGAACTCGCTCTGCAACTTGCCGACCGGTTTGCCGAATGCCGTTTCAAAATCGGCGAGTCGGCTGGCCGCATCGTCTTTCGCGAGCGGCTGCTTCTGGCTGAGAACCTGCAAGTAATTGACGTATTGCTTCCGGTACTTAGTGGCGAGGAACCAGTGAATACTCCAGGCGTGGGCATAAGCTTCACCCGCGAGAACATCGCCTCGGAAGGCTTTGTCGTCGGCCACCACGTCGTCCCAATCGACAGTCCGCGCACGCGATGCCGCCTTTGAATACCGCGCACTGACTTTCAGCGGCCCGCCGTTGATCTTGTCGCCGTTCCCCTCGAAGCCCGTCGCGATCCCCTCGTTGAACCACGCGGGTGAGGGAGCCAACCGTTGCAGCACGCCGCGATTGTGGACCTGCTGATGAATGGCTTCGTGTAGCGGAGTCTCAAACGTGTGGCACTCGCTCATGCGGATGGCGAGATGATTCGAGAGGCCACTGTAAAAGCCGAGGATGTTTCCGACAGACAGCCCGCGTCCACCGGTCTCTTTCTCGGTGTACTTCATGAAGTCTTCGTCGGTCTCGAAGATCAGCAGGACGAGCGGATAGCGCGGCTTGACGATGTCGATCTTCATGTCGTCGATGAAGCCGATGAAGACTTTTTCGACCGTCTTCATGAACGTGGCCGCCTTCTTCATGAAGACCGTCGCCT
The DNA here is from genome assembly GCA_043733345.1 of Schlesneria sp. GTDB lineage: Bacteria > Planctomycetota > Planctomycetia > Planctomycetales > Planctomycetaceae > Schlesneria. The sequence goes on along the minus strand of JAYTGQ010000002.1, from coordinate 7,866 downwards.
TCGGTTCAAACTGCTTCGGTAGCGGTTGGGCAAGGATCAGGCCGATGGCATACGGCGCGTCGGCATGGCCACGAAACGTCTCTTTGCCGAATCGCTCGGAGAGGCGTTCCAAGATCGCAGCCCCGGTGAGCGGCTCGGGGTCCGGCCCCGGTTCTCGCTTGAGAATTTGGTTCTGCGGCACCATCTCAATCCGCCCGTCAGTTCGTTCCAGTGCCAAAACTCCCTGACCTTCGCCGACCAACCTCGCATCAATCGTCACTGGATTGCCGTCGTCCTCGCGCACGGTGAACGTGTCGGCGTGAGCGATCAGGGCCGTTACAAGTGAGTACCACACGATCAGGCTGGCTGTTGTTCGCATGTTGTCATTCCGGAGGGAGGAATTCATTTCAATGAGGATGGTTGATCGAAAGTCACTCCGCCGCGCGTTGCTGTTGCATCAACCAAGCCCACCAAACGAAGCTTGCGGCGGCGATGGCCAACGCTCCGAGCGCCAAGTTTTGCTTCAACAGCGTGTCGTACAAGCCATGCAGGACCATCGCAATCGCGAGGTAAAACAGAATGAAGTTGACGATGTCGCTCCATTCAAAGTCGCCCATTGAGGTGAACGGCACGTAGTCTTGGTTGCCGTACATCAGCAGCGCGACGGAGGACGCCCACACGGCATGTAATGCCACGCACGACGCAAATCGTACCAGATACGTCAGCCCCGGCGCGATACCGTTGTAGTAGTCGGCCGAGTACATGATCCCTTCGGAGACACCGAAGCCGATCCCGCTGGCCAGTCCCACCAAACAGGTGGCTCGCCAGTCCGGACGCCGTACGGTGCCGAGATAGATTGCCACGGGCAACGCCTTGCAGAGTTCCTCGCACAATCCGACGCCGCAGGTAAAACCCATGAAGCTCAGGACGAAGCCCGTGCTGCCATCGGTGGCGCATCGGTATGAAAACCCGATGAACTTCACGATGTAGAAGAACAGGATCACGATACTGCGTCCGCGCAGGTTGAAGTGCTGCGTCCATTCGGCCACGAACTGAAAGCCGAGCAACAGCACGATGCCAACCGTACCGGTAATCACTCCCGTCCAGAGCAGCCGCTGCGTACCGACCTTGGAATCGGGGAACATTGCCAGCAGCAACAGCAGAAATGCCGCCGCCGAAGCCACCGCGTAGCCCCAGTGAAACAACGTGTTTCGCTCCAGATGCGCTCCGGGAAAGCGATGGTCGGGTAGAACCGCAAACAGTTCTTCTAGCGAAGAAACTCCTTCCAACTGTTTCTCCAGTTGCGGGTTCTCTTGTAACGCCTTGGCCAATCGCTCGGGCGTCGAGGGTTTCGGCAACACGATGGAGAGTACGAGCGGCAGCATGGCGAGAGCCAGAACCCAGTGCAGATGGTCTCGCCAACCGCCACTGGCTCGTGGAGCGGATTCGCCCGCACGGACGTTGGTATCACTTTGGGAACGGGACTTCCGTCGAGACCCTGCGTCTCGTTTGCCGAGTTCGTCCCCTTGTTGATGAGTAAACATCATGGGCGAAGCTTCGCTGGACCCTGCGCGTCTCGTCTTGGAACGTCCAGCAGAACGAGCTGGCAACTCAGGGAGACCGTCTGCGTCAGACGAATCTTCATTTTGACGTTGGTTGTGTCCGTGGGCCGACTCCAAAGGTTCAGACCAGTCGAAATCCTCGTCGAAGTCAGGCTCACGCGCTGGCTTGATTGGGGACTGCTTTGGCACATTGGACGGAGCTTTCGGAGCACCGTCGAGTCCGGAAGTGAGCGCGGGATCAGGCAGGGCGGGAATCGAGACCACCGTCTGGCACGAGGGACATTTCACCCTCTTTCCAGCCAGTTTGTCGGAAGCCTTCAGAGGCTTCTGGCAACCATTGCAGATCACACTCTGGGACACGACTTGATCTCCTCAGTTGGACCGCTCCGCAAAGAGTGATCGTTCAATGGCAGCATGAACAAAATGACGTGGGCCAGTTTGTATCCGTCTCGTCCCCGTTTCCCAATTCCACGGACAAATTACAGACCTGTCTCACGAGCTTCGAGTCGAGTTCCTACGCGACCCCATCGTTGTCGGCGTGAAACACGGGCAACCGCCAGCGCCACCGAATCGCGGCCAGCCGCAGCAGCAGGATCACGGTCGCTCCCGTCACCAAGTTGAAGGGGCTGTTCGGCCAGAGGTTCGCCGCGATGAGATACGCCGTCGCACCGATCAACGCGGCCGTCGCGTACAGATAGATGTTGGGACGAAAAACCAGCGGCACTTCGCCCAACAACACGTCTCGGATCATGCCGCCTGCCACTCCCGTCACCACGCCGAAGACGACGCAGACGGTTCCCGCGTGTTGCAGACTGAAGGTCTTGTGAGTTCCCACTGTGGCGACAAACGCGAGGCTGAAGGCATCGACGATCAACAGCGGCATCGACGACGGATCGACAAACCGCGCGAGATAGAACATTGCACCCGCCGCCACCGCGCCCGAGAGAATGAACGACGAGTCCTGCACCCAAAAGACGGGAACATCCAGAACCACATCGCGCAGCGTGCCGCCTCCCACCGCTGTGACCAATCCCAGCACGACGACTCCAAACAGATCGATCCCCTTCCCGCGCGCAGCCAACGCACCGGTGACCGCTCCAAACACAACGGCCAGATGTTCAAGGACGTATCGCACGGAAGGCATCTCAAATCAAAAGGAGCGAGTGGGGCGAATCTCGAACTTCCCAGCAGGGACCAGGGACCGGTGTGAGTGGCTCGCGCGATTCTGCCGTGACAGCCTCTTCGTGCCAAGACTGGCAGGGCCATCGCCTTGTTGGGGCTGCCCAACTTGTAGGGTGGGACCAGCGGCGCTTCGCCGCGCCGGCCCACCATGAATTCTCGATGTTTCCGGATGGTGGGCCGGCGCTCGAAGCGAGCTGGTCCCACCCTACGTGAAAAAGGCGATGGCCCTGCAAGACTGGAGATGCGGCTTGATTTCAGAGGGCTGTTTTCTCAGAATCCGCTGGCGACTTGAGGTCGATGAACGAATTGTCTCCAATGAGATCGCTCAAGCTTTCTAAACTGTGCCCCGAAGTTCGTCTGTGGAGTTGAGGTTCGATGTCGATTGATCTCGCCGAAAAGCTGAAGGAAAAGCTGACCGACAAGTTCGTGCTGGTCGATGCTTCGGTCCCCGAGTTGAAGCGATTCGCCAATTGGACCGGCAAGGTCAAGACGGTCAACATGAACTGCCGGGCGCTGGTCGAATTCGACGGTCCCGTGGACATCAGTTGGTACGACATCGATCCGGCCTACTTGACGGTCGTCGATGCTCCCGTCAAACGCGCCGCACCGGCGGTGAAGGCTCCCGCCGCGAAGGCTCTGAGTCCAGCAACCCCGGCCGCCAAGCCCGCCGCACCGGCTGGTAAAAGTCCGCTCGATGCGATTCGTGCGCAGCAAGCCGCTGCCAAACCCGCAGCGACACTCACTGCCGATGCGAAACCATCACCGCTCGACATGATCCGCAAGCAACAAGCGGCCAAGGCCGCTGCCGCTGCGCCAGCAATCGTCGCTGAGACGGCAGTTGCTCCTGTCGAAGTAGTCGCGGCCGTCGAAGCGGTTCCCGTCCCCGTCGTCGCCGCGCCCAAGGCGGCTCTCCCAACAACCGGTCCCGACGGCAAGCCACTCAGCAAGCTCGACATGATTCGGATGCAAGGAGCGGCCAAGCAGTCGTGAGCCATCCTGACACCAACCCGCAGCGTCAGCGAGGACGGGTTGATTGTGCTTCCTCGCTCACGCTGCGGGTTGTTTGTGCATCCTCGCTCACGCTGCGGGTTGGTGTGTCTCGCTCAAAAAAACAAACGCGGCGTGTTGCTGGTTCGGAAGCAACACGCCGCGTTTTTGTTTTCAGACTGACGCCCCGTCAGGGTCGAGGCCCAGCCGCTTGTTCAGAGTTCCTCGATGAGCCAACTCACTGACGAGCGGCCTTGGAAGGGGCACCGTTCGCGGCGGCGGATCGGTTCGCTGGACCAGCGGGTTGCCGCGTCCCCGTCGCGCTGACGGGTTGAACGCCAGCACCGTTCGGTCCCGCACCGGGGCCGGGGCCGTTCGAGGTCCGTGTGAGGTAGTTATCCACGCGCGTCTGTTCCTTGATCTTCTCGAAGACCTTGGCGACGGACTGTTGCGTCTTGGCCTCGGTCAACTGATCGACCAGCGAGTTGCGGACTTCTTCGATGTCAGTCACGACCGGCTCGGTCCGGCCTTCACACTTCAGGATCACGTAGCGACCGGTGCCGATCTGAACAACGCCCGACATCTCACCTTCCTTCAACTTGAAGGCCGCCTTTTCGAGATCGTCATTGCCGGTGAATCGCGGGATCGGTGGAACTTGGCCACCCAATGCTTTGCTGTTCGGATCTACCGAGTGCTTCTGCGCGAGTTTCTCGAAGTCGTCGGGGTTACGGTTGGCCTCTTCCCAAACTTCGTTCGCTCGTCGCAGGTTTTCGAGCATGATCACGCGCGCCTTCACGCGGGGACCGTACTCGCGAATGAACGCCTTCTTCAGATCGTCCTCGCTGATCTCAACTTGCTCACCGGCCAACTTTCGCAACGCGACCATCGGCCAGATCACGCTCGTGCGGTATTGAATGGGTGTGATGCTTCGCTCAGCCTGCAGCATTTGCAGCCACTGACTCACGTCGAGATTGAATCGCTTGGCGATCTTGTCGATTTCTTGTGAGACTTCTTGCTCGGTCACCGTGATCTGCTGGGCTTCGCACGCCTGCTGAATCACGAGCCGGTGAATGAGATCGTCCAAGACTTCCTTGCCGTGCCGCGCGACGCATTCTTCAGCGACGGCATCGTACAGGATCGACTCTTTGCCGACGCGGGCCAGTACCTCGGGAGCCTTCGCTCCACCGACGCGTGCCGTTCCGGCAGCGGAATCCGCCGCGGCATGACCCGCCGGAGCACGGAAGTACTGCATCAAAAGACCGGCAGTCACAACGGCCACTGCCGCGCCACCCAAGGCCATCATCATGCGACGTTTTTGCTTGCCGCCGCCGCTTCCCGCCGTGCCGTGCGTCCCTGCACTCATGACTGTTTCTCCGAACCAAGTGATGTTCCGAACCGCAGCCAACCCCCAATGGTCCAGCCGCCCCTGACAGACGCGCGGGTTGTAGGAACCGGCCGAAACTGCGTCAAGAGGGCTTTCGGCCGAACATGCCGACGCGCGGGAGTCGTTGCCAAAGTCCTACAGCTTCATGACCTGTCGCCGGCCCTCGGCTGGTGCCACGTCTTGCTCCCGCACGACAGGCACTTCACGCGTGGCGTCTTCATCGTCACGATCACCGGCATCAGCCCCCGCGGTGCTGACTTTCAAGCCCGTTGCCGGTACTCATGCAGAGGCACCCGCCGACACCGACAGTTTCGGCACCGCAACGACTCACATGCCACCGACACCAGGACAAACAACGCCCCGTTCTTCCCCTCCCCAGTGTCCTCGACCTCATACCCCTGCAACCCCATCGCCCGATACAATGCCGACCCGGACATGCTGAGCTTCCCGCTGGAATGGTGCCGACTCAACACAACTCCCGTAGTGAGTAGTGACCAGCATGTCCGCTTTTTGCAACTCATCCCCCAATGTCGGTTGAACTCTGATTCGTGAGATTCGTGGCTTCTTCAAGCTCTTCGGTTACCGACTTCCGTGGTTCGCCGCATTCGTTTTGAGAATTTCATGCCCTACGACATCATCATCGGTCTGGAAGTCCACGTTCAGCTTCAGACTTTGACCAAGATCTTTTGCGGTTGTTCAACCGCTTTCAATCCGGATCACCCCAACGTGCAGACGTGCCCCGTTTGCCTCGGGCTTCCGGGGGCGTTGCCGGTGCTGAATGCGCACGGCTTTGATCTGGCTGTGAAGACCGCGTTGGGGTTGAACTGCGAGATCGCCCGCTTCACCAAGTGGGACCGCAAGCAGTACTTCTATCCCGACCTGCCCAAGGGCTATCAGATCAGTCAGTTTGATCTGCCGTTCAGCCACGATGGCTGGGTGGATGTGGTGATCGAAGGACAGGAAGTCAGAAGTCAGAAGTCAGAAGTCAGAAGTGAAGAGACGAACTCTCCGGCTTCCAGTCCGTTATCGCATCCGTCCCATGAGTCCCCTTCGTCCCATTCCTCGTCTTACACGCGGCGCGTTCGCATCCTGCGTGCTCACATGGAGGAAGACGCTGGCAAGAACATGCACGACGAATCGGGGAAGGGCCGCGACAGCCAAGTCGATCTCAATCGAGCGGGCACGCCGCTGGTCGAGATCGTCACCGAACCGGACCTCCGTTCGGCAGCCGAAGCAAAGAGATTCCTTGAAGAGTTGAAGCTGCTGCTCACGTATCTCGAAGTCTCCGACTGCAACATGCAGGAGGGGAGCCTGCGGTGCGATGCCAACGTCAACCTGCACGTCCATCAACCCGACGGCTCGAAGATTCCGACGCCCATCGTCGAGGTGAAAAACCTCAACAGCTTCCGCTTCACCGAGCAGGCGATCGAATTTGAAGTGGCTCGCCAGTGGGAGGAGTTTCAAAAGACCGGCATCCGCATGGGAGACAAGGGTGGCCACAAAGCGACTCGCGGCTTCAACCCGAACAGCGGCACGACATACATCCTGCGTGAGAAGGAAGAGGCGGCCGACTACCGCTACTTCCCCGATCCCGATCTCGTCCCGGTCATCATCAGTGACGCAAAGTTGACTTCCATCCGGAGCAGCATGTGCGAACCACCGGCATCGCGGCGAGACCGCTTTCAGGCTCAGTTCGGCCTGACTCCCTACGACGCCAGCGTCCTGATCGACCAAGGCCGCGCGATGGCCGACTACTTTGAAGAGGTCGCCCAATCGTGCGGCGACGGCAAACAAGCGGCCAACTGGATCACTCAAGATGTCCTGCGCGAGATGAACCCGCGCGGACAGACGATCACGCAGTTCGCCATCCAACCCCCAATCCTGTCCGCACTGCTGAACCGCATCAACGCGAAACAAATCACGATCAAGTCGGCTCGCGATGTCTTCAGCACGCTGCTGGCGGAGGCTGATAAAGCGAGTGCGTCTCACGAAAACACTGGCGGTTCAGAGCTGCCGCCAGTGGCACCCGGAGAATCTCAAACATCGATCGTCAAATCGGTTCCACACGGCGAGATGTTTGGAACACCCCAAGTCTCACGCATCGACGAAATCATCGCCGCAAAAGGCTTGGCCATCGTCGAGGACACCGGCGCCATCGACGCAGCCATCACGGCGGTGTTGGCACGCAGCGCGAAGGCCATTGCCGACTTCAAAGGCGGCAACGAAAAGGCGATCGGTGCGTTGATCGGCCAAGTGATGAAAGTGGTGAAGGGAGCCGACCCCGCCACCGTGAAAGAGAAGCTGCTGGCCGAACTCGCTCGGTGAGTTGAGCGGCACCATGTCCAGTTTCGTCACACCAACCCGAAGCGTGAGCGAGGAAGGCAAACGATACCGCGTCCTCGCACACGCTTTTTGAAGTTGCGCTGTTCGTCGAAGAATCTCCTCAAACTCAAGTTTGTACCTGACCTCGCTGTCAGAAAGGCATTGTGCCATTCGCTGTCTCTCTTCATTCGCTGTCGATCTTGAAAAGTAGGAGTCCTTCGACAGCGAATGAAGAGAGGCCGCGAATCACGACCGTCCTTGCCCGACGTTTCCCCCGAATCCCCTTGGGGAAAGGCGGAGAACGACGCCCACAAAATCAACAGTGCGCAACTTCAAAACTCACGCTTCGGGTTAACAGCCTGTTGAAAAACGGTGATCGGGAGGGCGAGGCTCCCGCCGAGCCGCGAGAAACAAGCGACTTCCCTCACGCACACGGCTCGGCAGGAGCCT
>JAYTGQ010000001.1:0-3000 GCA_043733345.1 Schlesneria sp. | reverse complement strand
TCCCGCCGAGCCATGTGCGTGAGGAAAGTCGCTTGTTTCTCGCGGCTCGGCAGGAGCCTCGCCCTCCCGACAGCCGTTTTTCAACAGGCTGCTAACCTCTGTCGCCCTCCGGGCTGAAGAACTGTCCTCAACCACCAAGAGATCAACCCGCCCGTGGAACGCGGTCGATGGAATCCGCGCGAACGGCTCGAACTCCACTCCACGATGTTGTTCTGGGGCCGGTTCCAAGTCGTCACACAGGCAGGCCACGCGTGCTACGAGGACTTCGTATCGCGAATCGAGCCGGCTCGAATGACGAGCGTGTCGGCCGCGCGATCGCCCAGACGTTGGCGGTGGTCGGAGAACATCAGACTGATCGCGGCGGGGAGCGGCGTCTCGAAGAACGGGAGATCGATGTAATAGATGGCGTTGCGAACGAGTGCCCGGGCAAAGCCGCAGGGCCGGAGAGTCGTCTTGATCGTGCGCAGGCCCAGCAGCCACTTGCCGGGAGTGACACCGTATCGCCCCTCGACGAACACCTTCACGACACAGAGGACAAGCAGCGAGGCCATGAAGATGAGCACGAGTTCGGGGAACATGGTGATCATCTGGATCAGGCTTTGTTTTTGCGGCGGAAGGCTCGGAGTCGTTGCAAACGCTGGTGTTCCAGTGATGGCTCCGTACAGCCCCTGCTCAATTGAGAAGAGGGTGTGCGTGAGCCTCTTCTTGCCGGGGTCTGTCGTGGTGATCCCGAGGCCGGCGAACAGGGAATGACCGAGACAAACGACGACCGTCGCCAACAGAGCGGCATCCAAGCCGGTCGCGATCGCACGGCGCCACAACGGCGCGAGCGTGGCTCGTTGGTTTCCGAACTCGAACTCCGGCTGAGTCACTCCGCGCGTCAGCCATGCTGCTCCGCCCATCAACAGCGCGACGTGTAGCAGCCACGCCAACAGCAGACTCCGGCCCACACGCATCCACCGCGTGAGATAGGCCGGTTCGCCTCCCGGAATGACGACGTGCGGCCGGATGCACAGTGCGGCCCTCGATCCGCCGCACCTCCGCCGATCCCCAGCGTGGATCCGCCCCGATGAAGTAGGTGTGGGCGCTCGCCGGATCGCTCGCGAACCAGTAGACCCCGCGTCGCTCGCCCTCTCGCTGGAAATCGAACCATTCCCAGGTTCCCTCCGGTTTCCTGCGGGCCACCTTCATCGGTTCGTCCCACGACAGGAACAGCAGCCCGTCGCGACTGGCCGCCATCCCCATCCAGGTACGATTCCCGTTGGCCTGAGCCGGACTGATCGGTTCCCAGCCCGAGACATCTCGCGGTGCGTTCTCGGGGGCCAGTGCCGAGACGCCTGCGTGCGGTTCGTCGGCAAACTCAACGCCCGTCCGAAATGCGGAGAAATTGTTGTAGTCCGAGACCATCACATGATGCTGTTGTCCGTGCTCCACGACCTCGACCGCCAAGAGTCCCACCGGAGTTTTGATCGAGACGGGTTGCTGCAACGTGAGCGGCAACAATACCCGGCGGCCTCGCTGCGGATCGTCGTACCAGACGCGAGTCGCGTCCGGCAGCAGGATCGGTCGACCGTTAATCCACTCTCCGTCCGACACATGCACCAGCCGAAAACCACCGTCGTCGTCCGGCCGGATCATCGTCAGTTGGCCTTCCCACAGAAACACGGACGAATGAAACGATCCCGGAGGTGGCAACGTCACCAGTTTGGCGAACTCGTTCCCCTCCCGACGAAAGATCCCCGCCTGCGTGACGAAGTACAGCGTCCCGCCCATCCATTGCGGTCGTCCGAACTCGCGCGGAGTCTTCAGCCCGGTGTCGTGTTCGACGCCGGTCTCCAGATTGAGGCGCAGGATACGACACTCGCTCGGCGCCGCGGACAGGTTCGACGAGAGCCGCATCTCCGCGTGCCACAGCTCACCCTGCTGGACCGAGCCCAGGTAATACCGGGCCACTTTCGACGGCGAGCCCGCAATCCCCTTGTCTCGCATCTCTGCCAACGCCGACCAACAAACCATCGCGAACGGCAGCACGATGCTGAGGACGACGATTCCGATGGCCAACGGCACTTGGTACCGCGAGGCCATCCGTTCGGCGGTCTGGCTCGACATGGAGCGACTCCAGATTTGAACTCGACCTCAACACCTCGCGAAAACTATTCCCCGCGCAGCGTGGTGACGATGGGCAATCGAACTGCGGTTCAAGCTGTGCAAGTCTCACAATCGCCTCGCGCGCCATCGCCCGGGCGCCACTCCCACAGAAGCGATGGCCGTGGTGTGGGCCAAGCTGCTCGGCATCCTGCTGCCACACTGGCTGCGGCTCACCGCGACTTGGCCCGACGACCGCTGCAGCCTGTTCCACGCCGCCCGCGCCCTCCGCGATTGGATCACCGCACTGGACCACCACGACCAACTCATCGCCACCGTGACCCAGATCCAAACGCACCTCACTCACACCGCCAAAACCCAGTCCCGAAAGAAAAAACCAGCCACTTCCAACTCCTGCGAAACCCCGACCTACTCGACTGGGCCGCTGATACCGCTCGCGGCACAAAGTAAGAGGTTTCCGAGCGGGGCGGCGTCAGCCCAATGACACTCACGTTGCCCGCAAAGTAGCAGGCACATTCCATGTGCCGTCCGCAATTTGCAGGTTACGGCACATGGAATGTGCCTACTACTTTCCAAAGTGAGTGCCCTTGGGCGTCAGCCCCCCGGTTCTTCCCAAGCGGGCTCACGCCCAAGAACCGGGGGGCTTACGCCGCCCCGCTCAGATGTCTCACTATTGGCCGCGAGCAGTATAAGTTGGTGCCTAGGGGGTGTCGTTTCGCTCAACACCCCGGCTAATTTCCGAAATCCTTTCGGGATGAAAACCGACGACTTCAGACATCGGGCTTGAACCAACAATGACGCTTCCGACAGAAGTTCGGTTTGCAGTGGGGTAGGTTTGTAACCTGCCCGTGATTCACGGCATTTCGGGCAGGTTACAAACCTGCCCCACGACTT